>NZ_DASXHW010000393.1:0-3707 GCF_036488105.1 Mycobacterium sp.
GACGGCCCGATCACCGCGGTCAGCGTCCCCGGTTTCGCGGTGAAGGACACATCCTGCAGCAGTTGGCGCCCGTCGACGGTCAACGCCAGCCCATGTGCGGTCAGGCCGTTGGTGCGGGCAGCCACCGGTTGGGGCACCAGAGTGTTGCCGGTCGCGAGCAAGTCGGTGTTGCCGATCGTGACGACATCTCCGTCGCGCAGCATCGCGCTGGTGATCAGCGCGCCGTTGACGAATGTGCCGTTGCTGCTGTGGTTGTCGCGGATTTCCATGCCGGCCGGGGTGGACACCAGCACCGCGTGCACGCGGGAGGCCAGCGCGTCCTCGACGACGACGTTGTTGGTCTTGGCGCGGCCGATCGTGGCCGACGCCGCTGAACCCGGGGCCCGTCTGGGCTCGCTGGGCGGTCGGGGAGGGGCGGGTCGGCTCGGCTGCGGCTGCGACGGCGTGGGACGAATCAGCGGCCGCGACGGTGCACGCGCGGGGGGTTGCGGGCCGGTCGGCCGGAACATCGCGGTGTTGGGGCTGTCGCCCAGCGGCCCATTGGTTCGGTGTTCGGCTGTCTGAGGATTGCGGGCTCTCGACGGCGACGACGTCGCGACCCGGAATGTCAGCTGCGGGCCGCGCGGGCTGCCCAATGCGACGGTGAGGCGGTCGCGGATGGGCACCAGGTTGGCGCGTGACCCGGCGACGTAAATACCGTTTTGGCTTTTGTCGACGACGACCCACTGACCGCTGTCGAACCGCAGAATCGCGTGCACCCGCGAGATCAGAGTGAGGTCGTCGGGGTGGATGTCCTGGAAACGGATATCGCATTGGCGGTCGCGACCCACGACCACATCCCGGCCGACGGGAAAGGTGTACATCGCCGATCCCAGCCAGACCGTGAGCGGAGGTACTGCGATACCGCTCGCGGTGGCGAGCTTCGCCGTGCTGCCGTCCTCAGCGGGGCGGCGGCTGCGATCGAACGGTGACATTCATTGCTTTCTATACCCGGGAAGCCTGCACCCAACGCATACCAACATATCGGTGCACCAGCGGCGACCGGTGGCGAGAGTTGGGTCGCGGCCGCTCAGTGACCTGATCGACGCTAAACCTTGACTTGACCTGTCGATCGTGTGGCGCTGACGATAGGTGCGTGCGCCGACTGCTGGGTCTAGTGTGCGCTGCGGTGTGCGCAGCCGTCGTACCCATGGCGACAGCTCCTGAGGGGGGTGCAGTCGGCGCACCTTGGTTTGCTCCCTCGGTCGGCAACGCCACTCAGGTGGTTTCCGTTGTCGGAACCGGCGGTTCGAACGCGAAGATGGATATCTATCAACGCGGCGCCGCGGGCTGGCAGCCGGTCGAGGCTGCCATACCCACCCATATCGGGTCGGCAGGTCTTGCGGCAGAGGCAAAGAGCGGCTACCCGGCCACGCCGATGGGGGTCTTCGCCTTACCGTTTGCCTTCGGGACCGCGCCCAACCCGGGTGGCGGTCTCAAATATGTTCAGGTTGGGTCGAATCACTGGTGGAACGGCGATGACGGCAGCCCCACGTTCAACACCATGCAGGTCTGCCATCAAGCTCAGTGTCCATTCGACACCAATGCCAGTGAGAACCTGGAAATCCCGCAGTACAAGCACGCGGTCGTGATGGGCGTCAACCCAAACCGTCAGCCCGGCAAGGGCGCGGCATTCTTCTTCCACACTACCGACGGCGGCCCGACCGCCGGTTGCGTCGCGATCGACGATGCCAAGCTGGTGCAGATCATTCAGTGGCTGCAGCCCGGCGCGGTCATGGCGATCACCCAGTAACCGGTTGTCGCCCAACGGTTCTGACCGTCAGGCCAGCGCAATGCCTGGCGTGATCTTGAAGTCCAGGTTTTTCAACGACATGGTGGCGTCGTAGGTCCGGTCGTATCCTGTCGCGCTGATCCGCCATCCGTCAGCGGTGCGACGGTATCGATCGTGGTAGAACCCGGCACCGATCAGCATGAAGTCGAATTCGGCCACGATCACCCGGTCTTGCAGATACCAGGTGCCGGTGGCCTCGTCGCCGTTCACCGCGATCTCCGGGTGGGTGACGCGATGCTCGGTGATCACGTTCGATCCGAGCGACGAGCGCATGTACTCGACGAGATCGGCCCGGTTGGTGAAGTGGTGTTCTTCGCCCATCGACGAGCCGTAGTCGCCGACGACATCCTCGGTGAGCGTGTCGGCGAAGTCGTCCCAATGCTTGGTGTCGAGCGCACGCAGATAGCGGTACTTGATCAGTTCTATCGCTGCGACGTCGGCGAGCCAGGCGTCGTGACCGTTTGAGCTCATCGCGTCATTGCAGCACACGCCGGCTCAGCGCAGATAGTGGGTGACCATATCGATGAGCGCGCGCCGCTCACGCTGCCAGTCGATCGAGGTTCCCACGATCATCTGAGCCAGCACGACACCGCGCAACGTTGCCCAAATCACCTCGGCCACGCCATCATTAGCCGGGTCATCGGTGATCAGTCGGCCGAGCTGACCGATCGCCGAGTTCATCTCCAGCAGGTGGCGCCGCGACGAACCGCCCGGGCCGCCGCGGTTCGCCCGCAGGATCTCGAACGCCGCCATCGAGGTCGGGCTGCTGTAGCAACTCCAGGCGGTGTCGACGACGACCTCGATCCGCTCGCGCAGAGGCAGTTCGCTGACATCGGCCGACGCGAGGCTGTCCAACAGCCTGGCCACTCCATCGTCGACGACGGCCATCAGCAGGCCGTTGCGGTCGCCGAAGTGGTACTGGATCACTCCCCAGGTGACGCCCGCGCGCTCGGCGACATGCTTTGCCGTCGCGGCGGCAAAACCTTCCTCCGCGATGCAGCGGACCGTTTCGTCGATGATCTTCGCCCGGGTGTCATCGCCGCGTTTGCGCGGCGCGTTGGTCCGCCGGGTGGGGCTGACGGGTGATCGGGCCTTCTGGCCCGCGGAGATAGACATTGTTGACTTTATAACATAGTCGAGTCTATTTTTGGGCGGTGAGCCAATCCCGCTACGCCCAGCTGTCCCGTCAAGAGTTGGCGGTTCTCTTGCCTGAACTGCTGTTGATCGGGCAGATGATCGACCGCTCCGGCATGGCGTGGTGCATCCAGGAGTTCGGGCGCGACGAGATGGTGCAGATCGCTATCGAGGAGTGGGCCGGCGCCAGCCCGATCTACACCAGACGCATGCAGCGCGCCCTGAACTACGAAGGCGTCGACGTGCCAACGATTTTCAAGGGCTTACAGCTCGACATCGGCGCTCCGCCGCAGTTCATGGACTTCCGCTACACCATTCACGATCGCTGGCACGGCGAATTTCACCTGGACCACTGCGGCGCATTGCTGGACGTCGAACCGATGGGCGACGACTACGTGTTCGGAATGTGCCACACCATCGAGGATCCGACGTTCGACGCCACCGCGGTCGCGACCAATGCGCGGGCGCAGGTGCGCCCGCTCCACCGCCCGCCCCGGGTGCCGTCCGACCGGCATCCGCACTGCGCGTGGACGGTCATCATCGACGACGCTTATCCGCCGGTCGAGGGTATTCCGGCGCTGGACATCGTGGCCGAAACCCGCGCCGCGAAATGGGAACTCGACGCGATCGATCGGTCCGACGAAGGTCTGGCCGACTATTCGGGCCCTGTGGTGTCCGACTTCGACTTCAGCGCGTACTCGCATTCGGCGCTGGTGCGCATGGCCGACGAGGTTTGTTTGCA
>NZ_DASXHW010000403.1:0-20715 GCF_036488105.1 Mycobacterium sp.
GCCGGCATCCTCGATCGACATGTTCATCGAGGGCTGGGCGGAAACCATCAGCGACACCGGCTGGAAGTGGATGGCGAACTGCTCCCCGGTCGGGCTGACGGGCGTCTGGCAGCTCGACTCCGCAACCCACAGCCAGCTCGACTCGACGACCAGATTGGCCTACTGATGCGCGACGCTGCCTGGTACGCCGATCACCCGGCGGTGCGCCACATCCCGCCGGCCGCCGGCGCGGAATGGTGCCCCGCGCGGCTCGACCTATGGACAGCCGATCGCCCATTCCAGCCTGCGGCCAAGCTGGCCAAGGTCAAGCCGATCCTGGTGTTCGCCAACGAGGGCCGCTGGATCGCCGAATGCCCGGACTGTCACGCCGCGCAGCTGGCGTGCGCGACCGACCTGCGGTTCATGTGCCACTGCTGCGGCAACGGCGCGCTAGAGGGATGCTGGCGGCCGATCAAGTGGCCCGGCAACAGAGCCGCGATCGAGCGGGCTCTGTCCAGCCGGCCGACCTTCAATCGCAACTGGCTGCCCGGCGAAACCGTCGCACTTATCCGAGCTGAGAACCGTGCGATGGGAGTCCGCTGATGGCCTGGACTACACCCCGCACGTGGGTCGCCGGCGAGACGATCACCGCGGCGATCATGAACACGCACGTCCGGGACAACCTCGTCGACGTCAACAACGCCCCGCGATGGTTCGGCACCGGCGGGCAGGATTCTGGCTCATTCGCGACGCCATTGCTATTGCAGTCCGGCACGGCGTCAGTCGCGAACGCCGCCGGCGGCACGACGATCAACTTTCCCGTCACATTCCCCAACGGCATCGTCGCCCCGTTCGTGACCCTCAACGGCGGCGGCCGTGCAGACATCACCGGCAGCAGCCAGGTCGGAATCATCGTGAAGAACTACAACACCGCCGGCACTCAGCTCACCACGGGCACGTCATTCGTCTTCTGGCTGGCGGTGGGTTGCTGATGCACCGAGGGAGATGGGATGCGTGACCTATGACGCTTACAACCCTCGTAGCGCTGGGCTCAGTCGTGACCGTCCTGATCTCGCTGGCAACTCTTTGGCTGCTGTGGCGGCAGGTAACGGCCGGCATCCGGGAGACACGTGAGCGTCCCTCGCGGGACGCCCTGCAAGCAATGACCGAGGACCGCAACTATTGGCGCGATCGCGCCGATGCGTACGAGACAGAACTGCGGAGGCGTGAACAACAATGACGCTTAACCCAATTAAGAAGCTCGAGCCGCTCGAGCGCGGCGTGTTCAAGATCGTCGCGTTCTGCGTCTTCCTAACCCTGCTGTGCGGCGCGCTCGGGCTGGCCTTGTCCGCGCAGAGCAACGCGATCAAGGCGCAGTTCGGTCTGCACGGCTCGTGCCAGTTCTGGCGCGACCTTTCGGATCTGCCGTTGCCGGCGGCCTCGACGAAGATCGCATTCTCGATCGTCGCCGACTCCCGCGTCGCTTACACCCGTCAGTCCTGCGACGTCGAGCTCGGAACGTTGCCGGCGCCGGATCCGCGGGTGTTGCCGTATCTGCCGCCGAGCATGCGTTGATCGACAAGTGACCTCGTGCGGCTGCTGCTGACGACTCGGCACCGCACGCTGCTCATCGCCACCGGTGACGACGTGCTCGACACCGAAGACGACACCGCCGCGCCGGAGACCACCACGCACGTCGAGGGCAAGTTCGACGTAGCCCCTGCTGGCTATGACGAAACCTATTACTACGAGGACCGCGGGCGGTTCGGAATCAGAGGCCCGTCGTGAGCGATCTCCGTACCCTTGAGGAGCACGTAACAGCGGCCGCGGTGCTGTTCGCGTTCGATGCTGCATTCCCGGCGCCGGGCAGCGTGTACAAGGCGAACGGCGGCATCGCCACCAACGTCTACGTGGTCGGCAACTTCGCCCAGGGCGCCGACCACGTCAAGGCACAGCGCGCGGCCGGGATCGCACCGTGGCCGGGCTACGAGCTGCAGCCCGACGAACTGATCTCCGATCGGCCCACCGGTCAGGCAGCGGGCCGTGCAGGCATCGCCGCGGCGGTCGCTGCCGGCTTCCCGGCCGACGGATCGGTCTGGTTTCAGTTCTCCGTCGATACCGCGGTGGCCACGACCGATTACCACAAGGTCCGCGACGCGTTCCTCGGCATCCAGGACGTCAACGCCGGCCGGTTCCGGATCTCCTGCTACGGCCAGGGCGGACTGATCAGCTACCTGCGCGCGCAGCACACGATCCTCGAGAAGGGCTGGCTGTCCGCCTCGAGCTCGTTCCCCGGTTTCAACCCGAGCTCACCGGATATCTGCATGTGGCAGCAGGTCGGCAACTTCATCCCCAGCTATTCGACCGACCGCAACGTGATCACCGACGTCGCTGCGCTGCACGCGTGGTGGCCAGACAACTCGCCCTATGGAGGACTCGACATGGCCATGACCGACGCCGATGCCAAGGTGTTCTGGGATCACGCCTTCGCATCAACCAACCCCGCAGACCCAGCACTGCACCACGGCTACGAGTGGCTCGCCAACGCGGCCCGCGCGGTCAACGATCTGCCGACTGCGGCCGAGATCGTCGCTGCGTTGCCGACAGCGGCGCAGATCGCGGCGGCCGTCAAAGCATCGGCCACGCCTGCCCCCATCGATGTCACGGCATTGGCAAAGGCGCTCTTGCCGGATCTGGTATCTGCGTTGCAGGCCCAGGCCGTACTCACCGAAGCAGACGTCGAAACGGCGCTGCGCAACGTCCTCCACTCCGCCTGAAAGGCAGGAATCACCATGTTCGCAAAGCTCAAAGCACTGCTGCAGAAGTTCAGCACCACCAAGTCCGGCAAGATCGTCACCCGCGTCGTCGTCGCCGGCCTGGGCGCCGGCGCCGCGGCGTTCATCGCCCAGGTCACCGCCTCGGGCGTGCTGTCCACCGGCCACGTCACCGACGTCTCGCTCTGGTCGAAGGCGATCGTCGCGGCCGCCGGCGCAGGCGCGGCCGCTGTGTTGACTCTCGTGCAGTCGCTCGTGTCGCAGGCACTTACCGGCCTGCCCACGATCAGCGCGCTCGTCAACCGCAACAAGCCGGCTGGCGCATGACCCTCAGCATCGCCGACCTGGACGAGTTCCTGGTCGCTGCCCCGCCCGTGGGCAGCCTGGACGTGGTCCGGTCGTTCTACGCGCCGATCGACAAGGTCCCGCTGGTGCTCCAGAGGGTCATCGGTTCCGCGCTGCACTCGGTCGTCGTGTCGATGTTCGGCTACGACGACGACAAGCTGGCGGCGATGCTGGACAGCGCACTGCTGAACCCGAATATGCATGTGCAGATCACCCTCGACTCGAGCCAGGCCGGCGGGGTGCACGAGAAGGCGATCCTCGAGAAGTTCAAGCACGAGATGACCGGCAACTCGGTCGCGATCGGGCGCTCGGAGAAAGGCGCAATCGTGCACCGCAAGATGGTCATCGTCGACGGCCTCTGGTGGATCGGCGGCTCGACGAACTGGAGCACCAGCGGCGAGACGCTGCAGGACAACGAACTCACCGTCGTCCGCGATGCGATGCACTGCGCGAGGGCACGGTCGGTCCTCGACATCGCCCACGACCACATCCTCGAAGTCATGGCAGCAAAGGCGGCGTAATGACGGGCAACCCGCAGCTCGGTGACTTCTTCGTCGTCACTCACGGCCGGTCGATCATCGCCCGCGGCATCGAATGGGCCACCGGCTCGCCCGCCTACCACGCCGGCATATACGTCGGTGAGTGGTCATTCACGTTCGGCCAAACTGTGTACGACTGCGAGCCAGCCGTGTTCGAGGGGCGCCCGGGCGGCGCCGGCTTCGCGCCTTTGTCGCTCTACCCCGATGCGGTGTGGTCCACCGACGGGCTGCACAACTCCGCCGGCGTCCCGATCACGCTTACCGATGCCCAACGGGCGATCATCGTCGACAAGGCCACCCATCGCGCCCCAAATGGCATGTTGGGTGTCTCCTACGGTTGGATCAACTGCTTCTGCATTGGCCTCGCGCGGCTGTTCAAATGGCACGCCACACGGTTCATGCGCAAAGTGCTCGCCTCCCGTAAGCACGCCGAATGCGCGCAGCTGGTCGCGATCCTCTACACGATCGCCGGGGTTGACCTATTCGTCGACGGCCGGCCCGAAGGGCTCGTGTCACCGGCGAATCTCCTCACGTCTTGCCTGGGCACCCTGATGCACGGAAAGGAAGTTTGATATGAGAATTCTCGTGGTCGCTGTGGCGCTGCCTGGCGCCGGCGCAGTCTTAATGTGGCTCTGGATCCGGGGTTGGACCAAGCTTTATGCCGAAGGGCTGACAGACGTCCCGCCACCCGGCATCAGCCTGGCCATTCGAGCAGCCGAAACGCGGCCGACCGATGGCTAACGCCTACGGCTGGATCCCCGACGAGCATGACCCGCGCGATCGCCAGTACTCCGCGCCAGCGCCGCTGCTCGCCCATCTGCCGGCAGCGGTCGACCTTGAGCCGGATCCGGCTACCCCGCCGATCTGGGATCAGGGCCAACTCGGTTCGTGCACGGCGCACGGCACCCTGGCTTGTTTCCTGTTCGCCGCGGCGAAGGCCAACACCGGTGATCCGATGCTGTCGCGGCTGCAGCTGTACTACAACACGCGCGCGATCGAGGGCACGGTCGGCCAGGACGCCGGCGGCCAGATCCGTGACGCGATCAAGGCCACAACCCTCGGCATAGCGCCAGAGTCGATGTGGCCCTACGACATCGAAAGATTCACAGTGCAGCCGCCGGCCGAGGTTGTTCAGGCCGCAGCGGCGAACGTAGACGTCGACTATCGGCGGGTGGCGCAGGCTTCTCGGCACCTCATGGCGTGTCTGGCTGAAGGCTTCCCCGTCGATCTGGGCTTCCAGGTCTACGAATCGTTCGAGAGCCCGGAGGTGGCCCAGACCGGCGTCGTGCCGATGCCCGGCCGAGGCGAGGCGGTCGTCGGTGGCCACTGCGTAGCGAAGTGGGGTTACGGTCTCGGCTCGTTCTGGCTGTCGCAGTTCCCCACCGCGGTGCCCGACGTCATGTACGCCAAGATCCGCAACTCGTGGAACACCACCTTCGGCCGCGACGGCTACTGCCTGATGCCGCTGGCGTACCTGACCGACGAGGACCTGGCGTCGGACTTCTGGACGATCCGGTCGGTCACCTGACCAGTTTCTAGAATCTAGTTCGTAGCGAAACCGCCCCGTTCGGCTACGGCCGGGTGGGGCGGTTTTCGTGTGTCTGGACATCGAGCGGACACTGCATCACCAGCGGGTTGCGCGTGACGAGCGTGTGCCCTTCGGGCGGATGGAACTCACGGCTGTGCCGGGTCTGCCACCACTTACCGACGGCGCCGCACTGAGGGCAGGGCGTCGAGTCGGTTACGCCGAGGTCCATGCCGGTCAGGGTAGCGCCGTCGTCGGGCGACCCGGTCACCAGCACGTTCCACCAGCACTCGCGCCATCGAGGTATTTCCGCTCGTAGGCTTTGATCGATGCGCAGAACCCGTCCAGGATGCCCGCTGCTATCGCGTCTTGCATGGTCGCGCCGGCGGGGAGCGCGGTCCAGACCCCGGGGGCGATCGCCACGGCGCGCGTGTAGTCCGACTCGTACCAGCTCTTGATCTGATCGGGCAGTGATGAGACGGCGACGATCTTTGGGTAGCCGCGCGGGAATGGCGCGGCTGGCGGAATGGGCGCGACGGTCGCACTCGCCGTAGTAGGTGCCGCGGTCGATGAGGAGGCCACGACCACGGATGTAGTCGCTGGTGGCGACGGCACCGCGGCCGCCTTGGGATGACTCGATGAGCATGCAGCCAGGAACACGGTCGCGAGGGCTATCAGGGCGCCGGTGAGTTTCATGAGCATGCTCTCCTACGGGTTGGCTGCGTGACGGCCAGTATGAACGGATATCGCCGATCGGGTGATGCAAGCAAGCAAGCGAACTTGCTTGCTTGCCCGGGTGGTCAGTGCTGTCGGTTGAGGACCTCGACCAGGGCGACGATGACGACCTGCTGGTCGGCGCTGAGCTGCGGCCACCCATCGAGCAATCGGGCCAGGAGCGGATCGGGTTCGCGCCTCGGCGATCGCCCCTCGACGATCCGGTCGACCGATCCGTCGACCCATCCCAGCGCACCCTCGAGTTTGCCCAGTGTGGTTGGCCGGTAGCGGTCGCGCTCGGCTGACTCGATCGACCTGATGGTTCGCCGTGATAGCTGCGCGGCTTCGGCCAGCTCGTCGACCGTCCATCGTCGGCGTGCCCGCTCTGCCGCCACACGGTTGCCGAGTCGCCGCCAGCCGTCCACCAGGGCAGACAACCTGATCAGAGCGTTCGCGCAGGCGAGGGGCAAGCGAATGGGTTCCACTTGCACTCTTATCGGCAGCAGAGTGCAAATTCGGTGCTGTCATCAGGCTGCTGCCGTGATCGCGCCGCGCAGGGCGCCGGCTGGGACAGGTGTGTAGATCTGCGTGGTCCTCACCGAGGCGTGGCCGAGCAGCTCCTGGACCGCGCGGATGTCACGGTCCTGGGCGTAGACCCTGCCGGCGAACCGGTGCCGCAGCGGGTGCGCGGTGATGCCCTCGGGCAGGCCGCGCGAGATGAGTTTTCCTACGTAGGACGGTGAGAGGTGGCCCTCGATCTGGCCGGGGAACACGTAGCCGATGGGCAGCTTTCTGAGCTCGCGTGAGAGGAGCTCGTTGAGCGGCACCATGCGGATCCGCCGGCCCTTGCCGTGCACTCGCAGCGACCAGCCCTCGAGGTCGAGCTCGAGGTCGACGGTGTGCACACAGCAGATCTCGCCGCGGCGCAGCCCCTGGGTGCCGGCCAGCATCAGCATCAGCCAGAGCCTCTTGTCATTGCGGCGCAGTGCCGCGGCAAGCGCCTCACGGAATACGGCCTCGGCGGCAGGCCTGGGTTTGCCGATCGGCGGCGTGATGGCCGGCAGCTGCGCGGCAGGGTTGGCCGGGATCTGTCCGGTGATGTGGGCCCAGTGGTAGAAGGTTCGCAGGCTGGCGCGGTAGGAGCGTTTGGTCTCCACGGCCCAGTCGAAGGATGCCAGCCATTGCACCAGGTCATCCAGCGTGACGTCCCAGGGCGCCAGTTCGCGGTGATCGCCGGCGAATCGGCGCAGGTGGTAGGTCCGGAGGTTCTCGGTGGTCTGCGGCCTGCTGGCGGCTCTGAGGTATGACGTCCAGGCCTGGATCGCGTCGGACCAATTCTTAGGCAGGTGAACGATAAGAGGCATGACCTGTATATCGACTGGCATCGCTTCCTGGTTACGGGGAGTTGCGAATTGATTACGCCGGGTGTTTGATCGGACCGTAGACAATTCACGCCGCCCGGGCGGCTGGCTGCAGGTGTCGGTCCCGGGCGCGTCTTTCACGCGCCGGTGCTGGCCTTAACCAGCGGGTTCGGGGTTCGAGTCCCTGGCGGCGCACAGACGCTTGAGAGCCGTCATCCGGTCCTTCCGGGTGACGGCTCTCTGTTTCCCCAGTGGCGAGCCATCTCGCATCGACGCCGGTCCGCATCGCCCACTGGTTGAGGAACACCCGTCTCGGTGGTGCGCCCTTGTCGTTGATCCACCGACTCAAACTGCCGCGGCTCATCTCGAGCTCGTCGGCCATCTCCTGGACGGTTATGCCGGCATAGCCGAGCGCCATCTGCATTCGCCATCCCAGCGTCAGCGGCGGGATGTTGCCGTGCTGCGTACTCCCCGTGGCGGTACTCATGTGCGTAATTGTGCGACGCATGGCGGTCGTGCGTCAAGCTCTAGTTTAGGTACGGATATCAATTCTGGCCAATCTAACCAGATTGGCGCTTGACCGTCATTGCACATTGTGCAATGGTGTCGCCATGCCACCAGATGTGCAGATGAACGACCTGCTCACCGGACCCCAGGCCGGCCTCATCCTCAACAAGAGCGCGCGCACCGTGCAGCGAATGGCCCACGCCGGACTCATCCCCGTCGAGCAGAAGCTGCCCGGGCCCAACGGCGCCTTCCTGTACCGCCGCGATGTCGTCGAGCAGATGGCAGCAGCCGCAGAGAGAGCCTCGGCATGACCGCCGCGAAGCTGCCGCCCGCCGCACAGTGCCAGTACTGCGAGACGAAGGTCGACCCCGAGGTGTGCTGGGAGATCTATGACACCCCGGTCGGCTCGTTCGAGATCCTCACCTGCGCCGAGCACGAGCAGCGCCCTGAACTGCTGCCCAAAGGGTGGGCCGACACGGTCCGCCTCTGTCTCGCCCAGCCGGTCGTGCATGGCGAGGTCTCGACATGACTGCCCTGGACTCGATGAGAGGCGCATACGCAAGTTCCGACGTCGAGATGACGTTGCCGGTCGTGCCTGCGGGGCCTGCTCAGGGCGCGGTGCAGGCAGCAGCCACTCCGTCTGTTCGCTTCCGGGTTGCAGCTAACCGGGCGGTGCGCGGTGCGCGCCGCGGCAAGCGTGCGGCGGCGTTACTCGACTGCGTCGCCGACACCGACGGCGTGTACGTCCAGATCACGAGTGTCACAGCGGCGCGTGAGCTGCTCCTCGCAGCTTTGGCCGACGTCGACTCGGGACTGGCCGCGTTAAAGGAGCTGCGGGATGAGGGCTTCGCCGGCTATTCCACCGCTGACCTGAAGGTCAGCGCCAACGAGGAGCCGTCCTGATGGCGATCGCCGTGCTGGTCATCCTGGTCGTCATCTTCGCCTGCTGCGCGTACCAGTCGTTGCTGTCGGTCGAGCGGCGCACCGCGATCGCGGCAGCTGTCGTGGCGTGGTGGACCGGGCCGCGGGATCGGCCTGACGTGGCGCACCGCAGGCGCCGCAACCTCTGACTTCCCCCGAGCAAAGCAATAGGGCCGACCCCCTGTCACAGGTACCCGGCCCTACCACTTTCACCAACGATTGAAGGGTATCCGATGAAGCGTCTCGTCCTCGTAATCCTCGCAGCGTTCGCAGTGCCGACGCTGCTTGCCTGCAAGACCGGTGGCCAGCCCAGCTACGTGCAGCCGCGACCGAATCCCACGCCGACAGTCTCCTGCGATCACGGCGGCCCTGGCCAATACGTCCACGGCCAGCACTGCATCGTGTCCTCCCCCACGGAAGTAGCCACACCATGGCCGACGACATCTACCCCTTCGGGTTCATCGACGAGTCACACGTCATCCCCGACCGCCAGCTCCACGAGTTCATCCCCGACACCGTCGCCGACGTCGTCCTCCCCGACGTCGAGCTCGTCGTCCCGGTCGTCGACGCCGTCCTCGACTTCACCCGCGCCGCCGTCTGCCTCCACGAGCAGTGCCCCGCCTTCTGCCCCTGCATTGCGTCGTATCCCAGTGGGCACCACGTATAGGCCGGGGAGCGCGACGCCGGTGGCGTCGCCGCGCCACCCCGCGGCAAGTCCTGTCGTCAGCCCTCTGCGGACGGTGGCCGCGACCACGACCGCGGCTCCTCCGGCCCGGGCGCAGCTCGCCTCGACAGGTTCACCCGAACGCGAGCTCGGTCTCATTGCCCTCGCCCTGCTCGCGGCCGGCTTGGCGCTGCTCGCCCTGGGCCACCACCTCGGCAAGGGGCACCGGTCGTGAGAACCGTCGTCTACGTCGACGAACTGACGGCGGCAACGCAACCGACCAAGCCCCGGCAAGCCAGGTACCAGCCAGCCCGCGTCACGAAGGTGCAAGCCGGTCCCGCCGGCGAGGGTTGGCGTCGGGCTTACCGCAGGGCGCACTTCGTCTGCACCTGCATGCCGTGCCGCCTCTTCACGAGGCATGAGACCCACAACGGCGCGCACATTGCGAAGGCCTCGCACAACCGCACCGCGCACCCGGCGGTGTCGGAATGACCGCGCACCTCCTCGAGGACGAGTACCGCGGCTGCGACGTCGACGTCGACGTCGAGGAGCCCGGTCATTACGTGCTCGGCTTCCCGGACGGATGCTGGAACGAGTTCGACGCAGATCAACGCCTGGTCGCCATGTGTAAGTCCGAGCATCACGACCCCGATGCGCATGTCGGCGTCCCGTCACCGCGCATTGAAGGCGGCCGCACCGTCGACGGATTCAGGCCGCTGCCGCCGTTCAAGGCGCGGGAGTTCGACGAGTACTCCGACCGGAGTGAGTGGTTCGTGCCGCCGCCGGCGGAGCAATTCCCGCTGCTGGTCGCGATGCTGGCCAGGCTGCGGACGGACGCGGCGAAGCGCATCCCGGACCCGTTCGGCCTGGACTACACCGAGGATGACTACCTCGCGGGGTGTGAGCACATCACGGAGGTCGCTGACCTGACCCGGCTGGCGATCGAGCTCGGCTGGGAGGACGCGGTACGCGAGGCGTCTGAGGCCTTATGGGTGCGGGTGATCTGCGAATGACCGCGGTCACCGCGGTGCTGCACCTCGAGCATCAGTCGGTCCGTTCCATGGTCGAGGACGACGGTTCGCTCGTCGGCGTCTACGTGGGTTTGCCGCTGTCGATCTCGGACCTGACGATCCTGTCGGCCGAGCCGCGCAAGCTGCGCGACCTCGGCGAGGAGCTGCTCAGGGCCGCTGCCCTGCTCGAGTCTCGGCAGGCTGCTGCTGCAACTGGTGGCGGGTCGTGACTGCGGTGGCCAAGTGGACGGAGTACGACAGGCGCAACGCTCCGAAGTGGGGTGTGGATCTCTACGCCGCGGCTCCGCCCGGTTGTGACCGCGGCCGCCGCCGGCGGATCCACTGGACGCCGCGGGCCCGCCAGATCGGCGAATGGCTCGCGCTGCTGCTCGCGCTGCTGGCCTTCTGGTCGTTGTTCCTCTTCTGCGGCTGGCTGGCCACCTACCACCGGCTGTGGGTGCTGCCGGTCGCGCTGACCATCGTCCTGACTTTCGCCGTGGTGTCGGTCGCCGTCTGGCGGCACGGTCGTGCTTCGCGAAAGGGGCCGACCAAAGATGCCTGAGCCGTGGATCGAGGTGCAGTCCGGTGTATCGCTGTTCACCGGCGAAGGGTTCTGCACCGTCGTCGTAAGGGATCGCGAGGGAAAGCAGTCGCGAGGGCAGATGTCGCCGGCCGAGGTACGCGACATGGCGCTCGGCTGGCTCGCCGCTGCCGACGCAGCCGAGAGCGACGCGGCCCTCATGGCCGAGCTCGCGTCCCTCGAACTCGACGAGCAGATCCGGGTCGGGTTCCTGGCCGCGCTCCGAGCTCGGCGCGCTGGTGAGTAGCGCGGCGGCGATGGCGATCAGACCGACCCCGTCGTTCTACGACGGCTCCCCGGAACGCCACACCGTGACCTGCCCTGACTGTGGCCAGCGCGCTGACGCGTTGCTGGGTGATCATGCCGGCGACTGCATCAGCCGCGGCCGCGTCGTCGATGGCGAGGTCGTCGTCCTGCGCGACGAGCTGAACCTGGCCCGGGCCGGCGAGATCATCCGCCACGTCGCCAGCGAACGCCGGCAGTTCAGCTCGAACTCGACCCGCACCGCGATGGACGCCGAGAACATCCCGAACGCGTTGCGCGCGAAGGCGTTCAAGGCCGCGATCGCCGAAGGTATGATGACCCCGATCGGTCACGTGCCCTCGAACGAGAAGCCGTCCCAGTATTACCGCGGCGGCGGCGTGGTGCGCCTGTACCGGTCGGAGATCTATGTCGGCGCGAAGTCGGTGCGGCGATGACCCGCGGCGTGCTCACGCTCGAGGAGCTCACGCTGAGCCTGGGCATGGCGATCGACGTCGACGAGTGCACCAGCGTGGGCATCTGCGCGATCGAGGCGGGCCTGGCCTATGTGCCGATGACGTGCAACCGCTGCACGCCCGACCAGGTCATCACGCTCCAGCGCCTCGTCGGTCACGTTCGCCGCACGCTGGCCTTAACCGGCGCGTCCCTCGTGCACACACCGGACGACTTCATGCAGGTCACCGACGTCAACGCCGGGCGGCGATGACGATGCTGCCGCAGCCGCCGAACCACGTACCTACCGTCGAAGCCGGCCTCGAGTTGGCGCTGCTGATCGCCAACGGCCGCGACGGAATCCCGCTCGACCCACACGCCCTGATCGGCACCGCGCACCAGGTGCTCCGCGCCGCGCACGGCGATCCGATCGACGCGCTGATCAGCCTCGCGTCCCTCATCAGCGTCGACGGCCAAGTCCTGCACTGGCCGGCCGCCAACGTCACACCAATCACCGAACGTAAGGCACTGAGGAGCATCTGATGGACTTCCAGGAAATCGAGATCGGCCTGATCCACGCGCACAAGTCCAACCCCCGCCACGACCTCGGCTCGGTCACCGAGCTCGCCGCCTCGATCAAGGCCCAGGGCCTCATCGAGCCGCTCATCGTCGCACCGTCGGGCGATGACTTCGGCTACGTGCTGATCGCCGGCCACCGCCGCCTCGAGGCCGGGCGGAAGGCCAAGCTCACAATCCTCCCGTGCATCGTTCGGGCTGATCTGACCGGCGACGCCGAGCAGCTCGAGGCGATGCTGGTGGAGAACCTGCAACGCACGAACCTGACCGCCGTCGAGGAGGCCGAGGCATACCAGTCGCTGCTCGAGTTCCCCGACTACACGATCCAGCGCATCACCAAAGCCACCGGCCGATCCGCCAAGACCGTCAAGCAGCGGCTACAGATCGCCGAGCTTCCCGCCGACGCGAAGGAACGGGTCCACACCGGGCAGCTCACCCTGGCCGACGCGCTGAAGATCAGCGAGTTCGCCACCGAGCCGGAGATGTTCAGCCGCCTGGCCAAAGCCGTCGGCACAGCGAATTTCAGCTACGCCCTGTCCGATGCCAAGCGCCGCAGCGCGAAGATTGCCGAGGCCGTGGAAGCCGGCGCGGAGGTCCTCACCACCGGCGGCGACGTGACCAAGGCCTACCCGAACGCGGTGCAAGTGCCCTGGTCCTCCTCGGGACGTAAACCCGGCCCAGGCATGGTCCTGGTGTACCCGCCGGTGTCATATGGCGGCACGCTGTACTACATCGATCCGCCGGCCGAGGAGCAGACGCCCGAGCCGCCGGCCGGCAACCCGAAGGCCGGCGGATCGATGGTCGAGAAGTCGAAGCGGAAGGACGAGTTCAAGGAGCAGCAACGGCTGTCCGAGCAGCTGCAGACGGCGCGGGCGACTCGCATCGCCTACCTGGCTTCGGTGATCGCGGGCAACGAGGCGCCGGAACAGCGTCTCGACAAGGCAGCGGAGTCGATGATGCGCTGGCTGCTCAAGGCCCAGCTCGTCGAGTACACGTTCGACGCCGTCGACGCCGACCTGCTCGATGTCCAATGGGTCGACGACCGCGCCAAGGTCCTGACGCTGATGGGCGAGACAATCGACGACCTCGATCTGCCTCACCTCGCGTTCGCCGCGGCCGCGATGTTCGCTCAGTCCTTCCCGGACCCCGACCTGCAGAGCCTGACTGGCTGGGGCAACCTCGCCGAGCCCGTCAAGGACTGGCTGTTCCAACTCCGCGAGGTATGGGGCTACCAGTGGTCTGATGTCGAGCTCGAGGAGCTCAAGAAGGCCGAAGCCGCCGAGCAGAACGTCGACGAGTCATGACGGGGACGAAGGTCACCGCCGAGGACCTCGACACCGGCGAGTCTGAGTCGCACGAGATTCGCGACAACTACGTCCTGACCACCGACGGCGAATGCCAGGTCACCCACACCCAGGTGTCCGGGACGACGCACGTCATCACGGTCAAGAACTGCCTGCCCCGCCGCGTCACCGAGGAGAGACCATGAAGTTGCGCGCCGCGCTACCCAAGGGAGACGGCAACGGTCTGACCGTGATCTCCCGGCCGCTGACCGCCCGCCCCGATCAGGTGCACGTCGTGATCGCCCTGGTCAAGACGGAGAAGCTCACGACCAACGTCGCCGATGGGCAGGTCGAGGCGACGCTGGCGATCCGCGGACTCGAGGTCGTGACCGACGAGGATCAGGCGGCCGCGTTCCGGCTACTCGAACGGTCCCTCGAGCGGCGCACCGGCCAGACGATGCTCCCCCTGGAACTCGAGGACGACATCCGCGCCGCGTTCTCCGAGGTCGACATCGACGCCCTGATGGACAGCCCCGACGATGGGAGCGAGTCGTGACCACCACAGTCGGCGGCGTCAACGTCGCGTTGGCGGCGAAGGTGCTGCGTTCGCTGGCCGCTGGCCGCACGCACCGGTTCGTCGCCGCCGACTGCCACATCGCCGTCGACCTGGTCGAGACGATCGAGGAGTTCTACTGCAGCGAGACCGATGACGACTCGGTAGTGCTCGAGCAGACGATCGTCGATCTCGAACGCACGGTCGCACTGGGCCACGGCCAGCAGCTCGTCGACTTCGACCTGACCGGCGAGGATGAGCAACGATCCGAAGCGGTCGCCGCCCGGGCCTGCCGATCTTGCGGCTGTACCGATGCGGCGGCCTGCCCGGGTGGCTGCTGCTGGGTCGAGCCGGATCTGTGCTCGGCGTGTGTCCCGGTCGTGGCGGACCTGCCAGTCGACGTCGCCCCGATACGGGATATGCGTAACGCGATTCCCGTCACGCCCGACCCGGCAGAGACCAGGCCGGCGCCGTTCGTGCGCGCCGTTCCATGCTCGCTGCTGTTCGTCGACCACTCATACCAGCGTGCCGCTGACGAGCGCCGGCTGCGGAAGATGATCGCCGAGTTCGACGAGACGCGCCTGGGCGTGCTCGAGGTATCCGACCGGGGCGACGGCAAGTACGCCGTCGTCGAGGGCCAGCACCGGTGGCTGGCCGCCCGCGACGCGATGGCCACCGACACCGCACCCGATCCGTACCTGGTGTGCCAGGTGCACCGCGGCCTGGACCTGCAGGCCGAGGCGGCACTGTTCTACGAGATCGACCGCGGCCGCAAACCCCTGTCGGGCTGGGACCGGTGGAAAGCACGCGTCGCATCCGGCGACGAAAACGCGGTCGCGATCGAGGCCACCGTCGCCGCGTTCGGGTTCAAGATCGACCCGGCCCCACGGGACGGCTCGATCGGAGCGACCGGCGCGCTCGAACGGATCGTCGACCTCGGCGACCTGAAGCTGCTCGCCGACACCCTGTCGCTCATCACCAGCTCCTACGGCAAGGCTCGAGACGGCGTCGACGGCCACCTCCTGCACGGCCTGGCGCTCGTGCTGTGGAACTACGACCTCGATATCGAGCTGTCCACCGACAAGCTCGTCATGGCGATGCAGTCCACGCCACCGCGCAACATCAAGGCCCGGGCGACGTCGCTGAAGGAAGGGCATCGCGCGGAGCTCCCACGACTGGTCGCCGCAGTGATCGTCGATCGTTACAACGCTCAGCCCGGCCGCGGTGTCGAGCCGCTCCTCGAGCGGCTGCCGGCGTCGTCGAGGATCGGCGGCCCGGGCGGCCGCAAGACGGCTGAGCTGAATCGGATCCGTCGTTGGGCCGCGCGCCACGGCTTCCCGGCCCGCGGCCACGACGGCGGCATACCCACACAGACCCTCACCGCGTACAAGCAAGGCGACAGCGGCCGCGCGGCCGGTAGTGGTCGGCCAATGGAAGGCGGCCGTTCCTGATGCCCGAGCTGCACATCATCCTGAGCGTCGCGGACGGAGACCTGGCGCCCTACATGACGCCAGGCCAGGAGCCCGAAGCAATGGCCACTTTCGAGGTTGTGGGCTGCCTGCCCGGTGGCATGACATCCGGCCTGCCGTCGTTCGTCGCAGTCGTTGAACTCCCATCTGGCGAGCGGATTCTGGCTGAGACCAGTTGGCGCAACATGGCCCTGGCGCTTGTGGCCCTGGCAGCAAAGTGGGGGAAGCCGTGACCGGCCCGGAGCACTATCGCGAAGCTGAGCGTCTGAGCGCCGCGGCGCGTGCCGACTTTCGTGACGCCGGCGAGGGCAAAGCGCGTGCTTACGCCAAGGACCGCGTAGCCGTAGGCCTGGCCGCAGCGCAAGTGCATGCGACGCTCGCGCTGGCCGCTGCCACGGTCGACGCCGCGACCGGTGGTGCGGCGCCCGGGGTCATGTCGGGCAAGCCCAGCGAGTGGATGCTGGCGGTGTCCAACTGATGGCCTACGCCGAGGGAACCTCCGTCGCGCCGGAACGCTCGCAGCAGGAGATCGCGCAGCTGGTCCGCAAGTACGGCGCGGCCGGGTTCATGTCCGGATGGGACGAGGGCATCGCGGTCGTGATGTTCCACGCCCACGGCCGCCAGGTCCGATTCACGCTAGAGCTGCCCACCGACTGGCACGAGTTTATCTTCACCCCGAGTAAGCAGCGGCGTACCGGCCCTGGCGCTAAGGGCGCACTCGACGCTGAGGTGCGCCGGCGTTGGCGCGCGTTGGCCCTGGCCATCAAGGCGAAACTTGAATGTGTCGAGACCGGGATATCGACCTTCGAGCACGAGTTCGCGATGAACATCGTGCTTCCCACCGGCCAGACCGTCGCCGAGGTCGTGCTGCCCGCTATCAACACTGCCTATGCGGGCGGGCATGTCCCGCCGCTGCTCGGCATCACAGCAGGCACCAGCTGATGGCCGGCAACGCCGCAGTCGTGTGTGGCCGCTGCCAGACAACCGCGACGAAGCTCCGCGTCGGCAAGCTCGATGTCGACCCGGCCGGATGGTGCGAACCCACTCTCACGGGCAAGCCGATCAAGAACATGCGGCTCTGTTCTGGATGTTCAGCGAGCGCCCGATGGTTCCTCGAGAGCCTGGCGCCACTCGGTGGTACCCGATGAGCAGCGAGGCGACCGTGGGGATCGGTGAGCGCATCCAGTTCGATGGCAAACGCACGTCGTGGCTGGCACGCGCTGCCACCGACGACGGCCGGTACACATTGCTGACAGCATCGCTGTTCGGCAAGGTGTACTACACGATCATCGATTGGCAGCGGGGCATGCGCGGGCCGATGAACGTGATCGGCTGGGGGCTTGGCATCTTCACCACGTCCGGACCGGACGAGGCGATCGACAAGGCGATGCTGATGCTCCGGCCGTGGCAGTTCGACGAGAACGGCCACGGCATCGATGCCGACGAGCCCCGAGGTTTCGAGTTGTCGCATCGCGGCGAGGTCCGGCTAGACATCACGAATCGTGCCGCCGTGGTTGGTGGTGAGCAGCATGGCGAGTGAACCGACCGAACCTTTCGATTGCGGCACCTGTCGCGGCGAGCCTGCACCGCCCGGTACCAAGACGGCCCGCGAGTGGGATGCCGAGTACGCCGCACGGAACGCGCATCGCCCAACCATCGTGGAACGGCTGGCTGACGCGCTGTTCTGCACCGAGTGCTCGCGGTTCCGGTTCAGTCCCGGTCACTGGTTGCTGCGTGGTTCTCATTCGGGTGGTGAGCAGCATGGCGAGTGACCCGATCAGTCGTCAGGAAGCTCTGGCCGACCTAGAGCACGCGCTGACGCTTGCCCTGCAAGCGATGGCGATCAACGACTGCTGCGCGGACGAGGACGACCCGGACTGGCGCGGCCCCGCTGTCGCGCAGTTCCGAGCCGACCTTGCCGCGCTCGGAGTGACTGACGACGAGTTGGACGCTGCGGGTATCCGGCTGGATGCGGATGTGCAGCATGGCTGACGACATCGACCTGGATGCGATCAAGCGGCGCATTCCTGGCCTGCGGCATCAGGGTTGGTACGCGCAAGACGTGCCCGCCCTGGTGGCTGAGGTAGAGCGGTTACAGCGCGAGGTCGCCGTATCGCACGCTGATCGAGATGCCTATCAAACCCTGTACTACACCGAACGCCAGCGGGCCACCAGACTCTTGGCCGAGACAGAGCGGCTTCAGACGCTGTTAACGGCTGGTGGTACCCGATGAGCGGCGACGCGAGGATCGAGACGGCCGAAGCTCTGGATGACCTACTGTCGTCGATGAACGATGCCGGGATCGAACCCGTGGTGGTCGGTGTGGACGGTCGCGGTTACCCGTTCCTGGCCTATGGCTGGGCCCCAGGCGGTGATGGCTGGGATTGCGGCGTTGTCGCCGATGACACGCACTCGTCCGAGTTTGACTACAGCGACGGCACGACACGGTGCGACGAGTGTGGCGCGTTCGACCGCAGACCGCTGACCGTGCTGCCGTTCCCGGTGACCGTGTTCACCGCATCGACCCGCCGACCGGGCCGCCCCGACGTGCTGTTGGAACTTGCCAACGCTGATGCGCCATGACGGCGGCGTGTTGGAAGTGTGGCCACGTCCATGAGGAGGCGGTCGGCGAGGGAGCGGAACCGATCGCCAACTACGCGCCGCGCCCAGGCGAGCCCGCTGTCTGTCTGAGCTGCTGCGCCCTCACCGTCTTCACTGGCGAGGGCATCGAGACGCGCAAGCCAACCCCGGCCGAGCTTGAGCAGCTCAAGCAGATCCCTGCCGTCGTCAACACCGTGGCGCTCGTCTACCGGGCCCGCGCAGCACGTCGACGAGCCAAAGCGCGATGGAACTGACCCGACACCCGTATCCCGCTTCACCGACGGAGGATTTGAACTGTGCCTTGGCTGCGTACCGGGGACAACGCCGCGACCCATCCAATAGTGATGCGCGTCGCCGGCGTCGTCCGTGCCGTGGCCGGCCAGGTCCTCGAGCGCGACGTCGCGGTCAATGAGGTGTTCGGTTTCGTGATGCGCTGCGCGCTGCAATCGGCCGGGCACACCACCGATTACGTCGTCGAGGAGGGCACGGCGCTCCTGGTCGGCGGGACCCGGACCGATCGGCTGCTCGAGCTGGCCAAGAAAGCCGGCTACATCACCCAGATCCGCAAAGGCGGTGTCCGCGCGTGGCTGATCGTCGATGACCCCGAGTTCATCCACATGCGCCTCGAGGCCGAGATCGAGTGGGAGAGGCAGCAACGCGCCGACAGCGCCAACCCAGCGCTGACCGCCCCTGTCCGGTTCCGCGACGGCGACGCCTGCCGCTACTGCCGCAAGATCGTGAACTGGCGAGCTCGCAAAGGCAAACTCGCCGGCACATACGACCACCGCGAACCCGGCAAGCCCGGGACCGTCGACACCCTCGTTGTCGCCTGCGGCGCCTGCAACCCGGGCCGCCGCGATCGCCTCGACGCCGACGAGCGATACCCACTACTGCCGGCACCCACATCGCCCTACTACAGCGCGCTCACCGCGGCGTTCATCGCCGAACACATGAAAGGCCAGAAAATCCCGATCACCGAAGACCTGCGACCCGGCACCCAGCCGGAACACGCGAGCGACCCGGCACCCAGCCGGAACACGCCCCAGCCGCCCAACGGGCGAGCACCGGTGACCACCAGCACCCCAACCGCCGCCCGCGCCTCGCCCGGATCTGCAGATCCAGCAGATCGCATGCCCACCGAATCTGGATCGCCCGGGTCGGGTCGGGTCGGGACGGGTCAGTTCCCGCTATCGGTATCGGGTAACGCCGCTGTGCGTGCCATGCCGCCTCGTCGACGTTCCCGCCGTGGTCGTCCCCGATGAGCCAACCCGGAGTTGAACCCATGACCAGCAACGCAATTGCTCTCAGTCGCGCCAGCTCGCGGCTGCGGGAGATCGTGCTGCGCTTCGCACGCGAGTACAACGCCGACAACCCCGGAGCCCTGACCCAGGACGTGATGGAATGGTGGACCGCGGAAGTCCTACCACTCATCCTCGAAGCTGACCGAGACCGCGGATGAAGACCACAGCACAGGCCGCCTCAAACGCGGCCGCGGAACAGGAAGTCGTGCTGGCCCAGGCGATGGAGCTGCTCGCGCTGCAGCGCGTCCTCGCGGCCGCACTCGCACGGGACAGCGCCGGCCCGTCTGCCGGCAAGGCCGAACGTCATGGCAGCGGCGGGTCGAAGGGCTCCTCGGCGAGCATCAACCTCGAAGTACTCGAGGTGGCCGTCATCCTCGAGACCGGCATCGAGCAGTTCGCAGCTGAGGCTGTCCGGATCCTGAACCTCGAACGCCGACCTCGCTCGGTGTACAGCGTGATCGTCGCGATCCCGGACTGGCATCGAGCACTCGCCGCGGCCGGCCAGCCGTTGGCCCGGCATCTACGTGCGGATCTCGATCGATGGTTACGCATGACCCGCCGAGCGGTCGGCCTGCAGCGCCGGGACATCGTGCTGCGATCGCTGTGCCCTGAGCACCGAGGCATCCCCGGCCCGATCTGTGAGGAGTGCACGCACACCTCGTGTACCCGGATCGGCGCATCACGCAAGCCCACCAATCTCCGCCAGATCGGCGAGCACGCGGCGATCGCTGAATCCCTCGCGGCTGGTCCACCATCTGATGGTCGGCTGTCGTTCGGTCCCACGTGCGCCGTGGCGTGCACCCATCTGTCGTGTGAGTGGATCCGCGATCGCCGCCTGGTTCTGCCCGATCCGCCGTCACCAGCTCGTCGACGTCGACGTCGACGTCCGCAGCCGGCTGCGTCGGACTGGGTCATGCGCGGCAGCGAGGCGATGTGGCAATCACAGTCGACCGAGCCCGCGTTCACATGGTCGGCGGCCGCCGTCATCTACTGCCCGCACTGCCGGCGCAGGTGGTCCACCGTCGTCGAGCGCCGGCTACTGGCCCGCGAGCTCGCGGCCGCCGGCGGCGACCGATCCACCGTAGAAAGGATGCTCGCATGAGCGTGCGAATCACCGTGACGGCCAGCAAGGTCAGCCTCGACGTGACACTAGGAAGACGTGAGGCGCCTGTCGCCGCTGACTCGACACCCGCAGAGCCAGCTAGCCATCTCGGCGCCGTGACTCAAACCGCGCCAAGGGAATACGCGATGTCCCGGCGCGAAGGCGCCAAAGCGTTCGGCTTCGAGACGTGACCTCAGGTAGCGAGAACAGACGCCGAC
>NZ_DASXHW010000436.1:0-4855 GCF_036488105.1 Mycobacterium sp.
TCGGCCGCGGTGCTCTCCAGCCAGGCGATGTAGGGCTCGGCTGCCGCGGCCATGCGTGTCGACGACGGACCCAGCCAGGTGCCGGTGGTCAGGTTGGTGATCGCGGTCTGGTATTGGGTGGCGGTGGCCTCCAAGTCGGCAGCCAGTCCATCCCATGCCGTCGCGGCCTCCAACAACGGACCAGACCCCGCGCCCTGGTACATCAGCGCGGAGTTGATCTCCGGAGGTATCAGCGAGAAGCTCATCGACTCACGACCCGATCGACCCCGCCGCCGTGTTGGTCGCCTCGGTCAGCGCGTAGGCGCTGGCGCCGGAGCGCAGTGCGGCCACCAACTGCTCGTGAACCTCTGCTGCCTGGGCGGCGATCTGCTGGTAGGTCAGGCCGTGCTGGCCGAACTGAGCAGCGGTCATCGCCGACACGAGGTCCGAAGCGGCCGGGGCCAGGCCCGTCGTCGGCGCGGCCGCCGCCGAGTTGCGCGCCGCCATCGCGTCGCCAATGCCGGACAGTGTGCCCGCAGCCCCCTGCAACACGTCTGGCTGTGTAGTTACGAACATCTTCTAAACCTTTCCCGCGACACGTCCGGCACTGACGCCAAACAGTACTTGAAGCTGGGCGTTGGATAGCCCTCCCCTAGAGCGATTGCCACACCTGGTGGCGCTGAAATCGTAAGCTTTTTTTGCGTTCTGCGATAGCCGAATCCAGGGAAACATCGGGGAAACCGGGTCGCCTTCAAACGTTACAGTCAATTCATTGCTTTTTCACAGGATTGAAGTGTCAGCGGAACGTAGTTAAGTCAGTGTCGGCTACGGTGTCGCGCCGCGCCCTGCCTGGCTGGTCAAGTCGGGGGCTGTATCGTTGCCGCGTGACTGGGCAGCCACCGAAGCTCTACATCTTTCCGCATGCCGGGGGATCGGCAGAATTTTACGTTCCCTTCGCCAAAGCCTTTGCCAGCGATATCAAACGCGTTGCCGTTCGCTATCCGGGGCGCGGTGGTAATCACGACCTCGGGTCCTTTACCACCATTTCCGATCTTGCCGACAAGGTTTGCCAGATGATCAAGCCACCCGACAATCCCGACGAAAAGGTGGCGTTCTTCGGCCACAGCATGGGCGGGTTGCTGGCGTTCGAGGTCGCCCGCCGGTTCGAGGCGGCCGGCAGCCCGATCGCCGCGCTGTTCGTCTCGGCAGTCGCCGCGCCCGGCAGAGTCGGCTACGAGCACGTACCCGAGTCCGACCAAGGGTTGCTCAACGCGGTGAGCGAGATGACCGGTGTCAACCCGGAGTTCCTGGAGAACGAGGAATTCGCGGCCAGCATCCTGCCGACGTTGCGCGGCCTCAAGGCGATCTCGAAATACGATTGCCCGCCCGAGGAGAAGTTGTCGTGCCCGATCTCCGCGTTCCTGGGCGACGACGATGAAGTGGCCACCTACGAGAAGGTGTTGCCCTGGTCGGAGCGCACGACATCTGAGTTCAGCCTGAAAGTTTTTCCCGGCCACCATTTTTATCTGACCGATCACATCGCCGAGCTTGTTGGCGAGATCGAGCCCAAGATCTTGTCCTCTTGTAGAGGTTAAGCGATCGGTGAATAAACGCTTGTTGTCAAAATTGCTGACGCAATCGAAATCCGCAAACAGCATCATTACCTGCCCGCAAGTGTTTATGTGACTAATGAATTGGACCTCACGACCGGTAACTTGGACAGCTTGGCCAACCTGAGATCTGCGCGAGATAGCCGGCCGGCACAACGGGCGGCTGAAGCAGGGCGTCTAAGAAAAAAGTGAATAACACCACACCCGGTCACCGGGCGTGGCGCAACCCAGCAAACCCCTCTCTCAGCGAGGTTTCGAACGGGAAGCCTCCAGTCGGCAGGCCGGATCGGCGCTGGGGCCGCTGCCTCGGTGCGAGGCAGGCGCTACCACCGCAGCAAATGCCATGGCTACCATGGGAAAGGTTTCCGCAAAGTGTTCAAGTATTTGCAGTCGTGCAAATTAACTGACCGTCGGGTAAGGTAAGGCCGTCGCGACCGGAGAGTGGACGCCTCCGGGAGTGATCCACATAGCAAACCTATGGTCACTGCAATGACGCAGGCCCGAACGCGGCTTCTGTTTGGCGCGCGTATTACATTCTTGGTTTTTTGATCCGAGGTGTGCGAGGCCCCTGTTAATCTCGTGCATCACAAGCGCCCGTCTAGTTGTTGTCCCGGGGCTCTAGATTTTGAGGGGTGGTGTCCCGATGGCAGTAAGCGATGCCTCGATTGCCGCAGTGCTGCGGGAGTGGGCCCGGCAGCAGCCCGATGCGCCGGCCTACACCTACATCGACTACGAGATCGACCCGGCCGGCTACTCCCAGAGGTTCACCTGGTCCGAGCTCTACGGCCGCGTGCAGGCGTTGGCCGCTGAGGTCGCGTCCTGCGGAGCGCCGGGGGACCGTGCGGCCATCCTCGCGCCGCAGGGCCTGGACTACGTCGTTGCGTTCTATGCCGCCTTGGAGGCCGGGTTCGTAGCCGTGCCGCTACCGGTCCCGCAGTTCGGCGCCCACGACGAGCGGGCCT
Source organism: Mycobacterium sp. (assembly GCF_036488105.1). Lineage (GTDB taxonomy): Bacteria > Actinomycetota > Actinomycetes > Mycobacteriales > Mycobacteriaceae > Mycobacterium. Next base: position 2,552 of record NZ_DASXHW010000436.1, read on the forward strand.
CCGCGGCCCTGCAGGACTGCGCTCCCACGGTGCTGCTGACCACGACCGCCGTTGCCGACGACGTCGTCGGCTGCGCGCGTTTACTGCCCGGCAAGGCACCCGCGCTGATCGAGGTCGACAGCCTCGACCTCGAGGCGGAGCCGAACTTCCAGGCGCCTGCCGCGCCGCGGACTAAGAACGCGTTGCTGCAGTACACCTCCGGCTCGACGCGCGCGCCGGCGGCCGTGGTGGTCACCCACAAGAACATCCTGGCCAACTGCCAGCAGGTGCGGGAGGACTACTTCGAGGCCGAGGGTGCGGTTCCGCCGTCGGACACCACGCTGGTGTCCTGGCTGCCGGTCTATCACGACATGGGTTTGCTGCTGGGCATCACCGGTGCGCTGACCATGGGCCTGCATTCGGTGTTGATGAGCCCGATGGCGTTTTTGCAGCGTCCCGCCCGGTGGGTTCAGCAGATGGCCGAGAACACCCGCGTCTTCACCGCGGTGCCGAACTTCGCCTTCGAACTGGCCGCGCGTCGAACCACCGACGAGGACATGGCCGGGCTGGACCTGGCCGGCGTACACACCATCCTGTCCGGCAGCGAGCGGGTCCACGCGGCGACGATCCGGCGTTTCACCGACCGGTTCGCCGAGTACGGCTTCCCGGCCACCTCGCTGAAGCCGTCGTACGGCCTGGCCGAGGCCATGGTGTACGTGAACTCCTCCGGCCCGGGCCGTCCCCCGACGGTCGCGACCTTCGACTATGAGAAGTTGTCCGCCGGCCACGCCGAGGCATGCGACAACGAGACCGGAGTCGAGCTGGTCAGCGTCGGTATCCCGCGCGCATCGACGATTCGCATCGTCGACCCGGATACCCGGATCGAGAACCCGGCCGGCATGGTCGGCGAGATTTGGCTGCATGGCGATAACATCGCCGCCGGTTACTGGCGCAAGCCGCAACAGACGCAGAAGACCTTCGGAGGTCAGCTCGTCGACCCGTCCAGCGGCACCCCACTGGGCCCGTGGCTTCGCACCGGCGACCTGGGCACCATCTACGACGGCGAGCTGTTCATCATCGGCCGTATCAAGGACCTGCTGATCGTCGACGGGCGTAACCACTACCCCGACGACATCGAGGCGACCACTCAGGAGATCAGCGGCGGCCGTGTCGCGGCGATTTCCGTCGAGGAAGGTCGCACCGAGCGGCTGATCGTGATCGCGGAAATGAAGAACCGGGGCAACTCCGAGGAGATGCAGGAGCGGCTTCGTGCCGTGAGAGCGCAAGTGACGTCTGCGATTTCGAAGGCGCATGGTCTGCGGGTGGCTGACCTCGTGTTGGTTCCGGCCGGCTCCATTCCGATCACCACCAGCGGGAAGATCCGCCGTTCATCGTGTGTTGAGGTCTACCAACAGGACGACTTCAGCCGTTTGGATTCCACCGCGTGACGTCTGTCGGCTATGCCGACAGACGCACATAGTGGGGTCCGGACGGCTTTACACCGCAGCGGGAGTAAAGCCAGTGTCACCAAACGAATTTTCGATACCTGCTGTGCAGGGGGGGTGGGTTCGGCAACAGCCGAGTGGCGGTAACATCAGTCACTCCGGCTGGGATGACCGTTGTGGGCGCGACGAAGCGAACCGACTGGATACGCCCGGATGACATCGGTCGGCGACGCCGCGTATCTCGCACACGATGTCCCATATGAACAACTTTCCGACGGACCGGGGGGAGCGCGATGACTGCTGCACCGTCGGACCGTCGGGCCATCATCACCGAGGCGTTGCGCAAGATCGACGACCTGACCGCGCGTCTGGAGATCGCCGAAAAGGGCGACACCGAGCCGATCGCCGTGGTGGGAATGGGTTGCCGGCTACCGGGCGGTGCAGACAGTCCCGACAAGTTCTGGCGGCTGCTGCAGGACGGCGGCAACGGCATCGTCGGCGTCCCGTCGGGACGCTGGGACGCTGACGCCTTCTACTCCGACGACCACTCGGTGCCGGGCACGATCGTCAGCAAAGAGGGCGGCTTTCTCACCTCCTGGCGTCCCGATGAGTTCGACGCCGAGTTCTTCGGCATCTCCCCGCGTGAGGCCGCAGCGATGGACCCGCAGCAGCGGCTGTTGCTCGAAGTCACTTGGGAGGCACTGGAAAACGCGGGAATCACCGCGCCGATGATCCGCGGCACCCAGACTTCGGTGTTCGTCGGGATGACCACCTACGACTACACCCTGACCCTGGCCGGTCGGCTGCCGCCGGAAGAGGTCGACCCGCACGTCCCGTTCGGGAACGCCGCGAACTTTGCTGCCGGACGCCTGTCCTATTT
>NZ_DASXHW010000468.1:0-11327 GCF_036488105.1 Mycobacterium sp.
CGTCATCCAGGCGTCGTCGTCCCACCGGTAGTCGCTCACGTTCACCCGCGAAGCGGTGTGCGGCGGCACCTCGGTGGCGAATGCCATCGGGTCGGCACGGTCGGTGATCGAGCCGTCGGCGCCGTGCACCCGGAACTTGTACAAGCCGTCGTGTGCGAAACCGGGCCAGAACAACTCCCAGACACCCGACGAGCCGAGCACCCGCATCGGTGCCTCGTTGCCGTTCCAGCCGTTGAATTCGGCGATCAGGCTGACGCCTTTGGCGTTGGGCGCCCACACGGCGAATGACACCCCATCGACCACACCGTCGGCGGTGGTGAACGAACGGGGATGCGCACCAAGGACTTCCCATAGCCGTTCGTGGCGACCCTCGTTGAACAGATGCAGGTCGACTTCACCCAAGGTCGGCAAGAAGCGATAGGCGTCCGCGATCGTCTGAGTGCCGCCGCCGTCGTAGACCACTTCGAGGCGGTAGTCGATCAGGTTGACGAACGGCAGCGCCGCCGCGAACAAGCCGGAGTCGATGTGCTGCAACGGGAACCGGTCGGCGCCCACCAATGCGACCACGCTGGTGGCGTGCGGCCGGAAGGCCCGGATAACGGTGTGGTCGTCGTATTCGTGGGCGCCCAGGATGCCGTGCGGGTTGTGATGCTCGCCGGCGGCCAGGCGGGCCAGGTCACTGGGCTCGGGCGCCAAACGGGCTTGGGCGATTTGTTCAGTGGACTTCATTGCGGCGTTACCTTCGGCACAGTAGCGGGATTCGTGCTTCGGACGGTATGAGCGGCATGTTGATGACGTGGGCGACGGCGTGACCAGGGTCGATCCGAACGTAGTTGGCCGCTCCCCATTGGTATTCCTCGCCGGTGATCTCGTCTCGTACCCAAAACCGCTCATGGTGTTCCATACCCAATGCGGGCATGTCCAACCACAACGTCGCATCCTCCGGCGCGAATGCGTTGAGCGTCACCACGACCAGCACGCAGTCACCGGTGGCGGGGTCGAACTTGCTGTACGCCAGCAACGCATCATTGTCGATGGCATGGAAAGTGATGTTGCGCAGTTGCTGCAATGCTGGATGTAGTCGACGAATGCTGTTCAGCCGCGCGATGAATGGCTCCAGCGAGCGCCCGGCCGCTAGCGCGCCGGCGAAGTCGCGTGGCCGCAACTCGTACTTCTCCGAGTTGAGGTACTCCTCGCTGCCCTCGGCGACGGCGTGGCCCTCGAACAGCTCGTAGCCGGAATACACCCCCCAGGCGGGGCTCATGGTCGCCGCCAGCACCGCGCGTATCCCGAACATGCCCGGCCCGTTGTGCTGCAGACTCGCGTGCAAGATGTCGGGGGTGTTGACGAACAGGTTGGGACGCCGGTAGTCCGCGATTTCCGGTATCTGCTGGCCGAATTCGGTCAGGTCCTGCTTGGAAGTGCGCCAGGTGAAGTAGGTGTACGACTGCGTGAATCCCAGTTTGGCGAGCCCGTATTGGCGGGCCGGCGGCGTGAACGCCTCAGACAGGAACAGCACGTCTGGATCGGCGGCTTTGGCCTGGGCGATCAACCAGGCCCAGAAATTGGGCGGCTTGGTGTGCGGGTTGTCGACGCGAAAGACCTTGACCCCGTGGTCCATCCAGTATCGCACCACGCGCAGCACTTCGTCGTAGAGGCCGGCGGGATCGTTGTCGAAGTTGATCGGGTAGATGTCCTGGTATTTCTTCGGCGGGTTCTCGGCGTAGGCGATGGTGCCGTCCGGTAATTCGGTGAACCACTGGCGGTGGTTTTTGGCCCACGGGTGATCCGGCGCGCATTGCAGCGCCAAGTCCAGGGCCACCTCCATGCCCAGATCGTCAACCGCGGCGACGAACCTGTCGAAGTCGGCGATCGTGCCCAGCTGCGGATGCACCGCATCGTGGCCACCCTCGTCGCTGCCGATCGCCCACGGCGATCCGACGTCACCGGGCGCCGCCGTCGCGGTGTTGTTGCGGCCCTTGCGGTGAACCTTGCCGATCGGGTGGATCGGCGGCAGGTACACGACGTCGAAGCCCATCTGCGCGATCCGGGGCAGCGCCGCGGCCGCGGTCGCGAAAGTGCCGTGCACGGGATGGCCGTCGGCGTCCCAGCCGCCGGTGGAACGGGGGAACATCTCGTACCAGGATCCGAAGCGGGCCAGCGGTCGGTCCACCCACACCCCGTACTGCTCGCCGCGGGTGACCAGCTCGCGCAGCGGAAACTGCGTCAGGAGTGCGTCGATGTCGGCGCTCAGCGCCAGCGCGGCGCGCGACACCGGATCGCCGGGCGCTTGCAGGGCCTTCGCGGCGGCCAACAGCGGCTGGCGCCGACTACGCGGAACCCCGGTGGCGGCGCGTTCTAGCAGCTGAGCACCGACCAGCAGGTCGTTGGACAATTCGCTTTCGCCCTGGCCGGCGTCCAGCTTGGCCTCGACGGCGTGCCGCCAGGTGTGAATCGGGTCGCCCCAGCCGTCCACCCGGTAGGTCCACAGCCCGATGCGGTCAGGCGTGAAGACGCCGTGGAAGACGAAAGGTTCGACGCCGTCGGGAGCCATGGGGACATGTAGCGGCTTGACCTTCACCACCGGATCGGCGGCGGGTTCAGCCAGCGCGGGAGCCTGCACCGCCTTGAGCCGCCGGGTTTCACCCACCTGTGGATACCGCGGACCCAGGTAACGCACCACGAGCGTCGCCGCCACCGCGTCGTGTCCCTCACGCCACACCGACGCGCGCACCGGGATCACCTCGTCGACGACGGCTTTTGCCGGGTAGGCGCCGCACGACACGACGGGCGCGACGTCATCGATCTCGACACGACCGGGCACTGCTACTCCTTTGCGAGTCGATAGTCGGTTGTCGTCCTGGGCGCCGTCGACTCCGCCACCTGCGCGTCTTCGAGAACCTCTCCGCGCCCAATACCCACCGTAGTGTCGAGCCACACCTGAGGCTTGGTGGCGCGGATTGTTCGGGAGGCGAAACCTGCCCCGTCGTCAGTAAGGTAGTGACGCGTGAAAGCCCTCCGTCGGTTCACGGTCCGTGCCCACCTCCCGGAACGCCTGGCGGCGCTCGAACAGTTGTCGATCAACCTGCGATGGTCGTGGGACAAACCCACGCAGGAGCTCTTCGAGGCGATCGATCCGACGCTGTGGGGCCAGTGCGGTCGGGATCCGGTTGCCCTGCTGGGGGCGGTCAGCTCGGCCCGGCTCGACGAGCTGGCCCTCGACGGCGGCTTCCTGGACCGTTTGGATGGATTGGCTGCTGAACTCAACGATTATCTGAGCCGACCGCTGTGGTACCAACAGCAACAGAGCAACGGCACCCCGATGCCCAACGGCATCGCCTACTTCTCAATGGAGTTCGGTGTCGCCGAGGTGCTGCCGAACTACTCCGGCGGTCTGGGAATCCTGGCCGGCGACCACCTGAAGGCCGCATCGGATCTCGGATTACCGCTGATCGCGGTCGGCCTGTACTACCGCTCCGGCTACTTTCGGCAATCGTTGACCGCGGACGGCTGGCAGCACGAGACCTATCCCGCACTGGATCCGCAGGGGTTGCCGCTTCGACTGCTCACCGACGACGCGGGCGCGCCGGCGCTGGTTGAGCTTGCGCTGCCGGACTCCGATCGGCTGCGGGCCCGGATCTGGGTCGCGCAAGTCGGGCGGGTACCGCTGCTGCTGCTGGACTCCGACATCCCGGAGAACGACCACGAGATGCGCGGGGTCACCGACCGCCTCTACGGCGGCGACCAAGAACATCGCATGCAGCAGGAGATCCTCGCCGGGATCGGCGGCATACGGGCGATTCGCGCGTACACCTCGATCGAAGGTCTGCCGGCGCCCGAGGTTTACCACATGAACGAGGGCCACGCCGGATTCCTCGGCACCGAGCGGATCCGCGAACTGGTCGATGCCGGTTTGGATTTCGACACCGCCCTGACTGTGGTGCGCTCCAGCACGGTGTTCACCACGCACACCCCGGTGCCCGCCGGCATCGACCGGTTTCCGCATGCGATGGTGCAGCGGTATTTCGCCGGCAACACCGCAGACGGCGCCGGTATCGCCGCCGGCTCGGTGCTGCTGCCCGGCGTGCCAGTGGCCAGGATCTTGGCGCTGGGCGCCGAGGACGATCCGGAGAAGTTCAACATGGCCCACATGGGTCTGCGGCTTGCCCAGCGCGCCAACGGTGTTTCGCTATTGCACGGTGAAGTGAGCCGGTCCATGTTCAACGAACTATGGCCGGGATTCGACGCAGACGAGGTGCCGATCGGGTCGATTACCAACGGCGTTCATGCCCGCACCTGGGCGGCGCCGCAATGGTTGCAGCTAGGCCAGGAACTGCTCGGGTCGGACTCGTTCAGCGACCCCGGCGTCTGGCTGCGCGTCAATGAGGTCGACGCGGGTCACCTGTGGTGGATCCGATCACAACTGCGGGCGCTGCTAGTCGAGGATGTCCGGGCGCGGCTGCACCGCTCGTGGCTGGAACGGGGTGCGCCAGAGGGCGAATTAGGTTGGATAGCGACCGCATTCGACCCGGACGTGCTGACCATCGGGTTCGCCCGGCGCGTGCCGACGTACAAGCGTCTGACGCTGATGCTGCGCGACCCGGACCGGCTGGAACGGCTGCTACTCAACAAGGACAAGCCGATCCAGCTGATCGTCGCCGGCAAGTCCCACCCTGCCGATGACGGCGGCAAGGCGCTGATCCAGCAAGTGGTGCAGTTCGCCGACCGCCCCGAAGTGCGTCACCGGATCGCGTTCCTGCCCGATTACGACATGTCAATGGCCCGGCTGCTGTATTGGGGCTGCGACGTCTGGCTGAACAACCCGCTGCGGCCGTTAGAGGCCTGCGGCACTTCGGGAATGAAGAGCGCGCTGAACGGCGGGCTGAACCTGTCGATCCTCGACGGGTGGTGGGACGTGTGGTACGACGGCGAGAACGGCTGGGCGATACCGTCGGCCTCCGGGATCGCCGACGAGGAACGTCGCGACGACCTGGAGGCGGCCGCGCTCTACGACCTGTTGCAGAAGTCGGTGGCGCCGAAGTTCTACGAGCGCGACGAGCACGGAACTCCGCGCCGGTGGATCGAGATGGTGCGCCACACGTTGCAGACGCTCGGCCCGAAAGTGTTGGCCTCCAGGATGGTTCGCGATTACACCGAAAGCTACTATCTGCCGGCCGCGGAGTCGCTGCGCAGGACGGTCGCCGTCGACGGTGACGGCCAGTCCGCGTTCGATCCTGCTCGCGAGCTGGCGGCCTACCGTCGGCGCGCGTACGAGGAGTGGCCGCACATCCAGATCACCGACGTCGACAGCACCGGGCTGCCGGACACTCCAGTGCTCGGATCGAAGCTGACGCTGACCGCGACCGTGCAATTGGCCGGGCTGCGGCCCGAGGAGGTCACCGTTCAGGCAGTGGTCGGCAGGGTGAATACCGGCGACGCGCTGGTGGATCCGGTCACCGTTGACATGCCCTATACGGGCACCGCGGCCGGCGGCGACCACATCTTCTCCACGACAACGCCGTTGCCGGTGGCCGGGTCAGTGGGCTACACCGTGCGGGTGCTGCCGAATAACCCGATGCTGGCCTCGGCCGCCGAGTTGGGTTTGGTCACGCTGGCCTGATCTAGGCGCTCCTCAACAGAACTCGAGGTTGACACCCCACTGCCCGTACGCGCGGTACGGCGGGGAGTCTTGGGCAGGGCCAACTTTCGGGTTCCAGTAGGTGACGGTGAACGGGCCACCCAAGCCTTGATGGGCATCGACGATGCGGCCTTCGCCGCCGCTTTCCGGGTTGAACCGCGACCAACTGATCGACTGCAACGACGGCGGCATGCTCGGCGTGCAACCGCGCTGCACCCGGTTGTAGATCGCCGTCACAGCTTGTTCTGCATCGGCTTGATCACCGGGGTAGGCCTGCGCCACAGGGGCGGCGACGATGCCGGCTGCCAGCAGGGCCGGAACGGCGAGAAATTTGTTCATCGCGATGTTCCTTCCGCGCGGGCGCCCGTCGTCTTGGTTCGGCAGCAGGGCCTTACCAAAGCACACCTGCATGCCATTCGGGCGATTTTGCTCCATGCACACGTCACGGAGGGGTGGCGTCACCGGCGCTGCGCAATCGCTCCAGCGCGGCACGCACCGCCGCGGCATCGGTGGTCGCCCAGAACGGCGGCAGCGACGCGCGCAGGTAATTGCCGTAGCGGGCGGTGGCCATCCGCGAGTCCAGCACCGCGACCACGCCACGGTCGTCGATGCCACGCAGTAGCCGTCCGGCTCCTTGGGCCAGCAGCAGCGCGGCGTGACTGGCCGCGACGGCCATGAACCCGTTGCCCCCGGCGGCGGCGACCGCCCGCTGCCGGGCCGACAGCAGCGGATCGTCGGGACGCGGGAACGGGATGCGGTCGATGATGACCAACGACAGCGATGGGCCGGGCACGTCGACGCCTTGCCACAGTGACAGCGTGCCGAACAGCGACGTCGCCGAGTCGGCGGCGAACTGCTCGACCAGCGTCGGGGTGCTGTCGTCGCCCTGACACAGCACCGGCGTCGACAGCCGTTCGGACATCGCCTCGGCGGCCGCGCGTGCGGCCCGCATCGACGAGAACAGCCCGAGCGTGCGCCCGCCCGCCGCGGTGACGAGTTCGGCGATCTCCGTCAGTTGCTCGGCCGAACCGGTGCCCTCGCGGCCCGGTGGCGGCAGATGGGCTGCGACGTAGAGGATTCCGGCCTTGCCGTGCTGGAACGGTGACCCGACGTCGATTCCGCGCCAAGGCATTTCGGTGTCAGCCAGCCCCCACGCCTTGGCCATCGCGTCGAACGAGCCGCCGACGGTCAGCGTCGCCGAGGTCAACACCGCCGTCGAGTCGGCGAACAACCGGGTGCGCAGCAGTCCGGACACCGACAGCGGCGCCACCCGCAGCACACTGCGCGTCGACCCGCGGTTGTCCTCGTGGTCCAGCCAGACCACGTCGGTGCGGTCCGGGATCGCCGGCCCGAAGGACACCAGGATTCGCGTTGCGGTGTCGGCGATCTCGGCAAGGCTGGCGACCGCCTCGGCGCGCGCCGAGGCGGCCTTGGCGTCGGTGGGCGACGTGTCGATGGTGGACCGCGCGGCGCTGGCCGCGTCCCGCAGCGCCGCAAGGTGGGTGGTGAGCTCGTCGTCGAGGTGGTCGATGCGACCGGCGGACGTGTCCTGGATGGCCGCGGTGAAGTTGGCCGATGCCCGTTCCCATCGCTGCATGAGCTCCGGCTCGACGAGCCTGGCCGTGCGCCGCGAGGCGACGCCGAGCGCGGTCGCCGACAGCTCGCCGGTAGCCACCGCGGTCACCCGGTCGACCAGGTCGTGCGCCTCGTCGACGACGAGTAGCTGATGTTCGGGTAGGACGGCGGAGTCGGCAACGGCGTTGATGGCCAGCAGCGCGTGGTTGGTGACGACAACGTCAGCCCGGGCGGCGGCTCCTTTTGCCCGTTCGGCGAAGCATTCGGTGCCGAACGGGCAGCGGGCCATGCCCAGGCATTCCCGGGCGGACACGCTGACCTGTCCCCACGACCGGTCGGCGACGCCGGGCTTGAGGTCGTCGCGGTCGCCGGACTCCGTCGTCGACGCCCAGGCGGTGAGCCGCTGCACGTCACGGCCTAACGCGGTGGCTGCCTGCGGCGAGAAGAGTTCCTGAGGCTCGGCACCGGCGTCGGCCGCAGCGCCGCTGTGAATCTTGTTGAGGCACAGGTAATTCTGTCGACCCTTCAACAAGGCGAAGCGTGGCTCGCGGGGGAGCGCATCGCTGAGCGCGTCGACGAGCTGAGGCAGGTCGCGATTGACCAGTTGGCGTTGCAGGGCAATCGTCGCGGTCGACACCACCACCGGGGCGTCGTCGGACACCGCCCGGTTGATCGCCGGAACCAAGTACGCCAACGACTTTCCGGTGCCGGTGCCCGCTTGCACCGCCAGATGCTCGCCGGTTTCGAAGGCGCGGGCGACCGCGTCGGCCATCTCCAGTTGGCCGCTGCGTTCGCTGCCGCCCAGTGCCGCCACCGCAGTGGCCAGCAGCTGCGTGACGGGCGATGGCGCGTCGTCGGTCGTGGCTACTCCTCCGTGTCGGTCGGGGGGCGTCGGGCCGGGATGTGCGTCGTGGGAATCGCCGGGTCGCCGTGCGACAACATCAGACCCTCCCACGGCAAACTTCGCAAGCCCGACGCCACCAGCTCGCGTGCCACGCCCAGGTCCGTGTCGACGACCGCTTCGCCGCTGCGCACCAAGGGAATCGTCAGCACCCGCGACGGCTCGGTACTCGACGGCGGATGGCCCGCGGGATGCACGATCTCGTCGGTGATCGTGCCGGTCGAACGGGATAGCCGCAGCGCTGCTTTGCGGCCGCCGTGGGATTCCTTGCGGACGCTGCGTTTCTCGACCGGTATGCCGTCGACTTCGACCAGCTTGTAGACCATATTCGCGGTGGGGGCACCCGAACCGGTGACCAGCGAGGTGCCGATCCCGTAGCTGTCCACCGGTTCGGCACGCAATCCTGCGACGGCGAACTCGTCGAGATCGCCGGAGACCACGATGCGGGTTCGGCTCGCCCCGAGTCGGTCGAGTTGTTCGCGGACCTGGCGGGCCAGCACGCCCAGGTCGCCGGAGTCGATGCGTACCGCGCCAAGCCCGGTGCCGGCGGCCGCCACTGCGTTGGCCACGCCGGTCGTCACGTCGTAGGTGTCGACTAGAAGCGTGGTGTCGGCGCCCAGGGCAGCGACCTGTGCCGCGAACGCGCCCGGCTCGTCGGGTCCGTCCGGGCCGTCGTGCAGCAGCGTGAAGGCGTGCGCGCTGGTGCCCTCGGTAGGCACGCCGTAGCGGCGGTGAGCCTCGAGGTTGGATGTCGCAGCGAATCCCGCAAGGTAGGCGGCTCGCGCTGCGGCGACGGCGGCGTGCTCATGGGTGCGGCGCGAGCCCATGTCCATGATCGGCCGTCCTTGGGCGGCGCTGACCATGCGCGCAGCCGCTGACGCAACGGCGGTGTCATGGTTGAAAATCGACAGCGCCAGCGTCTCGAGCACCACGCATTCAGCGAAACTGCCGGTCACCGAAAGTACCGGCGAGCCAGGGAAATACAGCTCACCCTCGGCGTAGCCGTCGACGTCGCCGCTGAACCGAAAATCGCGCAGGTAAGCCAAGGTGTCCACATCGAGGAATTCCGCCAACGATTCGCACGCGACGTCGTCGAACCTGAACTCGGGCAACGCTTCCAGAAACCGTCCCGTCCCGGCCACCACACCGTATCGGCGTCCGTCCGGCAAGCGACGAGCGAACAGCTCGAACACCGACCGGCGGTGTGCGGTGCCGTCGCGCAGCGCCGCCGACAGCATGGTCAACTCATACCTGTCGGTCAGCAGCCCGGTGTAAACCGAGTTGTTCACACAGCAACGGTATCGGTTGCGCGACGGCGGCTCGGTATCCTGGAACCCATGGGTGCGTCAGCCCCGGCCAAGCCGGGAACGACCAGGCAGCGGGAAGCCGACGAGGTCGAAGCCACGGCCGCTCCGTGGGTGACCATCGTCTGGGACGATCCGGTCAACTTGATGAACTACGTGACGTACGTCTTCCAGAAGCTGTTCGGCTACAGCGAGCCGCACGCCACCAAGCTGATGCTGCAAGTCCACAACGAAGGTAAGGCCGTGGTGTCGGCGGGCAGCCGGGAATCCATGGAGGTCGACGTGACGAAGCTGCACGCGGCCGGGTTATGGGCCACCATGCAGCAGGATCACTGAGATCGAGTGCGCAAGTGGAAGCGGGTTGAGACCGCCGACGGCGCCCGATTTCGATCCGCGCTGGACGCGCACGAGGCGGCGTTACTGAAGAATCTGGTCGCCTCGATGATCGGATTGCTCGAGGAACGCGAATCGTCTTCTCCGCAAGACGAACTCGAACAAATCACCGGTATGAAGACCGGCAATTCCGAGCCGCCGGACAATGTGACCCTACAGCGGCTGCTGCCCGATTTCTCCAAGCCGGACGACGCGACGGGTGAGGCCACCGACAGCCTCAACGCCGCCTTGCGCAGCCTGCATGAGCCCTCGATCATCGACGCTAAACGCGTTGCGGCACAACAACTACTGGACACACTTCCCGACGACGGCGGCAAACTCGAGCTGACCGAGGACGTCGCGAACGCGTGGATCGCGGCCGTCAACGACCTGCGCTTGGCCCTGGGCACCATGCTCGACATCCGCCCCGACGGCCCCGATCGCCTGCCCGACGACCACCCGATGGCCCCGCACCTCGACGTCTACCAGTGGCTGACAGTGCTGCAGGAGTATCTGGTGCTGGCGCTGATGGAATCGCGATGAACGCGATCACCGACGTCGCAGGCATCCTGGTCGGCCACCATCACCGGCTCGACCCCGACGCGACGATGGGTGCGGGCTGGGCGAGTGGGGTCACGGTCGTCTTGACGCCGCCCGGCACCGTCGGCTCCGTCGACGTTCGGGGCGGGGCGCCCGGCACTCGGGAAACCGATCTGCTGGACCCGGCCAACAGCGTGCGCTACGTCGACGCGGTGCTGATCGCCGGCGGCAGCGCCTACGGGTTGGCCGCCGCCGACGGGGTGATGCGCTGGCTGGAGGAGCGCGACCGCGGCGTGGCGATGACCGGTGGCGTCGTGCCGATCGTGCCGGGAGCGGTGATCTTCGATCTTGAGGTCGGCGCGTGGGGCAATCGGCCCACCGCCGAATTCGGCTACGCCGCCTGCCAGACGGCTGGAACCGATGTGGCCGTCGGCACGGTCGGCGCCGGGGTGGGGGCGTGCGCGGGTGTGCTCAAAGGCGGCGTCGGGACTTCATCTACGACGCTGCCGTCCGGGGTGACCGTCGGGGCGCTGGTCGTGGTGAACTCCGCCGGCAACGTCGTCGACCAGAGCACCGGCTTGCCGTGGCTGAGCTACCTGGTCGCCGAACTCGGTCTGACGGCGCCGCCCGACGAGCAAGTCGCTGCCCTGGCCGAGCTCGAATCACCGTTGAGCTCGCTGAACACCACGATCGCGGTGGTCGCGACCGATGCCGCGCTGAGCCCGGCGGCCTGCCGGCACATCGCGAGCACTGCTCACGATGGGCTTGCCCGCAGCATCCGGCCAGCGCACACCCCAGTTGACGGTGACACGGTGTTCGCGCTGGCCACCGGCGCCATCGAAGTGGCGCCACCGGCCGACGTGCCGGCCGCGTTCTCACCGGAGACCGCCCTGGCCGGCGCCGTGGGTGTGGCAGCCGCCGACTGCCTGGCGCGCGCAGTGATCGAGGCGGTGATCGCCGCCGACGCCGTAGCCGACATACCGACCTACCGGGGCCT
>NZ_DASXHW010000481.1:0-5487 GCF_036488105.1 Mycobacterium sp.
GCCTTGACCGTGTACGGCGACTTGGAGACGTCGACGCTCCGCGAGCTTCCCCGTGGCCGCCAGCCGATCACCACCACCGCCATCTTCGTCAACGAGAAACCGGCCTGGCTGGACCGGGCCTGGCGGCGCATCATCGAGGAAGTTGCCGAAGGGCGGCAGGCCTACGTGGTGGCGCCCCGAATCGACGACACCGACAGCGGCGGTCAAGCGGAGAAAGACCAAAGGCCTTCGGCGACAGTCGAAGAACTCTACGCGCGGCTGGGCAGCGATCAGCTATCCGGCCTGCGGCTGGGGCTCATGCATGGCCGGCTGACCGGCGATGAGAAGGACACCGTAATGGCGGCTTTTCGCGCCCGCGAGATCGATGTGCTGGTGTGTACCACCGTCATCGAGGTCGGTGTCGACGTTCCCAATGCGACCGTGATGCTGGTGATGGACGCCGACCGTTTCGGGATCAGCCAGCTGCACCAGCTGCGCGGCCGCATCGGCCGGGGCGAACACGCCAGCATCTGTCTGCTGGCCAGTTGGATGACACCGCACTCACGGGCGGGCCGGCGGCTGAGCGCGGTTGCCGGGACGCTCGACGGCTTCGAGCTTGCCGACCTGGATCTGCGCGAGCGCCGTGAGGGAGATGTGTTGGGCCGCAGCCAGTCCGGCCGCGCCATCACGCTGCGGCTGCTGTCGCTGATCGATCACCGAGACGTCATCGAGGCGGCTCGCGACTTCTGCGAGCAGGCCTATGAGGATCAGGCCGCACATCCCGGACTGGCGTTACTGGCAGCACCTTTCACCGGTACTGAACGCATCGAATTCCTGGACAAGTCATGACCCGCAGGACGGTGCTCTGGCTATCGGCGGTCGCGATGCTCGCCGTGCTGGTTGCCTACCAGGTCGTGGTCACGTCGGCGGGGGAGCGCGACCGGGAGTTCGCGGCTCGGGCTGACGTGCCGACGCTGCAACCCGGTGTCGACGTACTGGGCGGAATCACGGTGGTGCCGCTGAGAATTCGCCGATACGACTACCGTCGTGCCGCTTTCGGCGACGCCTGGACCGACGACAACGATGCCCCCGGCGGGCACAACGGCTGCGATACCCGCGACGACGTTCTGAACCGCGATCTAGTCGACAAAACAAACGTCTGGACCAAACGCTGCCCCGACGCAGTGGAAACCGGCACGCTGCATGACCCCTACACCAGCGACACCATCAACTTTCACCGCGGCGCGAAAGTCGGTGAGGCGGTGCAGATCGACCACATCGTGCCGCTGGCGCTGGCGTGGGACATGGGTGCCTACGACTGGCCCTTAGCCCAGCGGGTCCGCTTCGCCAATGACCCGGCGAATCTGCTTGCAGTAGAAGGTCAGGCGAATCAGGATAAGAGCGATTCGCAGCCGGGGCTGTGGATGCCGCCGAACCACGCGTTCTGGTGCCAGTACGCGATGCAGTACATCGCGGTGTCGCGCGGGTACGGGCTTCCCGTCGACCTGGTGTCGAGCAACGTCCTGCGTCAGGCCGCGGCGGGCTGCCCGACCGGATAGCGGGCTAGACGCCGGTATAGGTCAGCGGATCCTCGCGCACCCGGGTGCCGTCGTTGAGCCCGTTGAGGGCTTCCATGTGTGCGGCGGTCAATTCGAAATCGAAGACATCGAAATTGCCGGCAATCCGCTCGGGGTTACTGGACCGCGGGATCACCACGTTGCCCAGTTGAATGCTCCACCGGATCAGCACCTGCGCCGGGGTGCGGTCGTATTCGCCGGCGATCGACGTCACGGTGGGGTTGTCCAGCAACCTGCCGACCGCCAGCGGGCTGTAGGCCTCGGTGACGACGTTGTGCTGTGCGTTCACCGCGCGTAGCTCGGCCTGGTTGAGCAGCGGATGCAGCTCGATCTGGTTGACCGCGGGGGTGACGTAGGTCAGATCGATGACCGTTTCCAGGTATTCCTCGTTGAAGTTGCACACCCCGATCGAACGGGTATGACCATCACCGCGGGACTGAATCAGGCCGCCGAAGGCGTCCACGTACTTACCCAGTTGCGCCATCGGCCAGTGGATGAGAAAAAGGTCCACGTAGTCCAGCCCGAGCTTGTCCAGGCTGACCTTGACGGCGTCCTGGGTAAGGTTGAAACCCTGGTCGGCATTGGCCACCTTGGTGGTGATGAACAGCTCCGCGCGGGGAATTCCGGAGGCCGCGATGGCGCGGCCGACGGCGGCTTCGTTGCCGTACACCGCGGCGGTGTCGATCAGCCGGTAGCCGACTTCCAGCGCCGTCGAGACGGCGCGTTCGGTCTCGTCATCGGACAATTCCGCGACGCCGAGGCCGATCACCGGCATCGTGTTTTCGTCGTTGAGTGCAATGGATGGGACGTAGGCGCCCGACTCGCCGGTCACGTCATTCACCTGCCTGTGAAGTCGAAGGTTCGTGGATCAGGACCCCGCCGGTTTCCGTCGTCGAGCGATGAGATTGACGCCATGTCGTTTTCGCTTAGTTCGAAATCGAACACGTCGAAGTTGCTCGCAATCCGCTCAGGGTTCACTGACTTGGGGATGACGATGTTACCGAGCTGAATATGCCACCGAATCAGAACCTGGGCCGGTGTTCGGCCGCAGCCCTCGGCGACCCCGGTGACGGTGGGATCGGTCAGCAACGAACCCTGCCCGAGCGGACCCCACGCCTCGGTCGCGATTCCGAGCCGGGCGTGCAGCTCACGTAGCTCGGTTTGCGGGAGCCGGGGATGCAGCTCGACCTGGTTGACGGCAGGCACGATCCCGGTCGCGTCGACCAAAGTATTGATGTGCTCGGGCTCGAAATTGCTGACCCCAATGGACCGGATCCGGCCCTGGTCGCGCAGATGGGCGAACGCCTTGAAGGTGTCGACGAACTTGTTCAGCTTCGGCATTGGCCAGTGCACCAGGTAGAGGTCCAGAACATCGATCCCCAGCCTCTTCATGCTGGCGTCAAATGCGGCCAGCGTGCTCTCGTAACCCTGTTCGGAGTTCCACAGCTTGGTGACCAAGTAAAGTTCGTCTCTGGGCACACCAGACGCGGCGACCGCACGGCCGGTTTCGCGTTCGTTGCCGTACATCGCCGCGGTGTCGATATGGCGGTATCCGGCTTGCAGCGCGCTGCTCACCGCCTGCTCGGTGTCCGTGGGCGGGATCTTGAATACGCCGAATCCGACCGCGGGGATGGAATTACCGTCGTTGAGCGTGACTAAGGGAGCACCCATGACACGAAGTCTGCCAGGCACCTCGGATCAGCAGCTCAAGACCGGTGGTGGCTGGGCCAACCGGCTGCAGAGCGCCGCCACCAGTGCCGGGCTCAAGGTGATTCCGTGGGTGCCCACCAGAGCCAAACGGTTGTTGTCGGGAGGCCGCGCGGTCATCATCGACGGCAACACGCTGGACCCCACCCTGCAGTTGGCGCTGTCCGGGTTGCGTGCGTTCGGGATGAACGGCCTGGTCCTGGGCCAAGACCCCGGCGTCTCGCGGGCTCAGCTGCGCGAGATGACTTTCGGCTTCGGCGGACCGCAGATCCATGTCGGCGTCAGCGACGTGTCGATACCCGGACCGGCCGGCCCGATCCCGGCTCGGCACTACCGTCCGGCGACGTCTGGGCCTGCGCCGTTGGTGGTCTTCTACCACGGTGGCGGCTGGGTGATCGGTGATCTGGACACCCACGACCCGCTGTGCCGGCTGACCTGTCGTGACGCCGACGTGCACGTGTTGTCGATCGACTACCGGCTGGCCCCCGAACACCCGGCACCGGCCGCGGTCGACGACGCCTATGCGGCGTTCAAGTGGGCGTGCGAACACGCCGGGGAACTTGGCGCGATCCCCGACAAGATCGTCGTCGGCGGCGACAGCGCCGGCGGCAACCTGGCCGCCGTCGTTTCGCAGCTGGCGCGCGATGAAAACCCCCAGGGCCCGCAGCCGGTGCTGCAGTGGCTGCTCTATCCCCGCACCGACTTCACCGCGCAGACCAGGTCGCTGACCTTGTTCGCCGATGGTTTCCTGCTCACCAAAGCCGACATCGACTGGTTCACCGATCAATACCTGGGTGGTTCGGGCGTCGACGCTACGGATCCGCGGGTGTCGCCGCTGTTCGCCGACTCGCTGGCCGGTCTGCCGCCCGCACTGATCGCTACCGCGGGCTTCGACCCGCTGCGCGACGAGGGCAACCGCTACGCGGACGCGCTGCACCAGGCCGGGACCCGCGTCGACCTCCGGTCGATGCGATCGCTCACGCACGGATTTGCCAGTCTGTTCCCGCTGGGTGGCGGAAGCGCGCTGGCCACCGCGGAGTTGATTTCGGCGCTGCGGGCCCATCTCAGCCGCGTCTGACCTGCAATAGCGACGCCGGTAGGCTTAGTCGCTATCGCAGACCGCATCGCGACCCGACCGCGACGCCGACTATCCGGAGTGTGAGACTTGCCCATGGGGGATAAAGCCGCCAAATCAAACCGCCCAGCCCGATACGACCTGAACGCCGCCGGGCGCCGACGTGACATCCTGGTCCGGATCGGGCTCACCTCGATCGTGGTGCTGTTCGCCGTCGTCCTCGTCGGCTACATCGTGATCTCGCACGACAAGAAGACCGCCGCCAGCGGCGCGCGCGCGGTCCGGGTGACGTCGAGCAAGCTGGTCACCAAGGACGGCAGTCACGATCCGAAAGCGGTCGTGACGTTCTACGAGGACTTCCTCTGCCCGGCCTGCGGCAATTTCGAGCGAACGTTTGGCCCGACGGTGAGCAAGTTGATCGACGACGGCGCCATCGCGGCCGACTACTACATGATCGGGCTGCTGAGCAGGCCGCAGAACCAGGACTACTCGTCGCGCGCCGGTAACACCGCCTACTGCGTCGCCGACGAGTCGATCGATGCCTTCCGGCGGTTCCACACCGCGTTGTACACCAAGGACATTCAGCCCTCCGAGACCGGGACATCGTTCCCCGACAACGCGAAGCTGATCGAGTTGGCCCGTGAGGCCGGCGTGGTCGGCAAGGTCCCCGAGTGCGTGAAGTCCGGCAAATACCTGCCGATGGTCGACGGGTTGGCGACATCGCAGGGTATTCACGCCACCCCGACCGTGCGGATCAACGGCCAGGACTACCAGTGGTCGACGCCGGACGCGTTTGTCGCCAAGATCAAAGAGATCGTCGGGGATGTGCCCGGAATCGACTCGGCTGCGACCCCAGCGGCGTCGTGACTGCCACGGCATCGGCCAAACCTGATGGGCCGGTAGAGGACTCGACGCCGCCGTCAGATGCGCAGCCGGTCGTGCCGAGGGCCAGCGCGTGGTGGATATTGATCGCGGGCGTGATCGGGTTGATCGCTTCGGCGACACTGACGGTCGAGAAGATCGAACTTCTGCTCAACCCGGCGTATGTGCCGTCATGCAACCTCAACCCGATCGTGTCGTGCGGTTCGGTGATGACGACGCCGCAAGCGTCGGCGCTGGGTTTCCCCAACTCGCTGATCGGTATCGGCG
>NZ_DASXHW010000424.1:0-1912 GCF_036488105.1 Mycobacterium sp.
CGTGTTCGGGGTAGAACACGGAGTCGGGCATGCCGATGCTGTCGTACCCCGCCTCCTCGGCCGCGGGCGCGAGCCGCAGCAGCTCCCGAGCGTCGATCATCGCTCCGGCCAGGGACCACTTCATCCGGCCGTCCGTACTAGTACGGCAGTCGTAGATCGTGATCTTGTCATCGTCTGGTGAGGCGGGTTCGTTGGTGGAACCAGCGGGCGCGGGCTTGGTGGCGGCGTCGCCAGATGTGCCAGTGCAGGTGGTGTTCGAGGTTGTGCCAGGCGCGGGTGGCGAGGTTGATCAGGCGTTTTACTTCGGCGACGGTGAGTGGGATCAGTCCGGGATCAGCCGGTGGAGTGGTGTGGGGGCTGGCCGGTGTGGGTGGGTGGGTGTTGATTGTGCGGGCGTGGGCGGCGGTGACGGCGACCACGGCGAGGGCGGCCATGGTGAGCACGAGGTGGCGCAGTAGTGCCGGGTAGGTTCTGACCTGGGAGTGGTCCAGCCCGAAGGCGTCCTTTCCGGTTTGGAAATCCTCCTCCACGGGCCATCTGCGTCCGGCGACGGTGATGAGGGTTCGTAGCGTGGCGGGGCGGCCTTCGGGGACGAAGCACAGGTAGAACGCCAGTTCGCGGATGCCTTTGGCGTTGGGTGTCAGGCTGCGGCGGATCAGCAGGTGGCGGCGTGGGTCGGCGGTTGCGATCCACGCCCAGGCGTACCGGCGTTCGCCTTTGGAGCCGGCGCCACACGATTCGATGACCCAGTCGGCGGCGATCAGCATCTTCAGCGCGGTATCGGCCCGGGCCGTGCCGGCGCGGGTGAAGGAGATGCGGGTCGATTTGGCGATGGCCAGGACGTAACCGGTATCGACCGACTCCAGCCAGGCGCGCAGGTTCGGGTCGGCGCCATAGACCTCATCCCCGGTCACCCAGGGCGGGAGCCGGCCTTCGGCATGCAGGTCGGCCAGGATCTGGCGGCCCAGTTCGGGTTTGGTCGCGAAGACCATCTCCTCGGGCACCCGGGCCGCAGCGCGGCGGTCGGGGTCTGTAGCCCATTCGCGGGGCAGGTATGGGCGGGCGCCCACCAAAGCGTGCCCTGCCCGGGTGGCGAAACTGCAGTACACGATGTTGATGGCGTTCGAGACACGGCCCGCGCATCCGACGTACTGGCGTTTGACGCCGACCGTGGCACTGCCCTTCTTCTCCTGCCCGGACTCATCCAAGATCGCGACCGCGTCCCCGTCGTCCAGGTGCCCGCACACGAACGCCCGGACAGCGGCCATCGCGGCCATGGTGTCCCACTTCGCGCGTTCCAGCAGGTGCTGCATCCTGCCCGGCGTGGCATCGCCGACGTGCTCGGCGATCGTCCAGCAGTTCTTGCGCGGCAGATCGCTCATCAACGCCCGCACGTACTTCTTCGCCGTCGCCCGGGGCTCCCATCTGCGAAAACATCCGGCCATCGAGCCCATCAGCTCATCCAGACATCGCCTGGCCGCCTCGGCCTCTACGATGGCGGCCGCAGCCGCTCCGCGTTCTTTGATCGTCACACATCAAGATCATCGGGGCGGCTGCCTCCCGCTACGAACGGTCACCAACCGCCAAGATCACGATCTACGACTGCCGTACTAACGATCCGAGCTCTGTCTGAGGAAGCAACCCGACTGGTCCGTGACGAGGGCATCCGTATGGTCGTGGTCGACTACCTTCAACTCCTCTCGCCTGACCTACGGGGAGAAACCCGTGAGCGCGAAGTAGGCGAAATCGCCCGTGAGCTAAAGGCCCTTGCACTCGATCTCGGGCTGCCTGTCGTCGTCGCAGCGCAGCTCAACCGCGGCCCCGAACAGCGCGTCGACAAGAAGCCTACTTGGCGGATCTGCGGGAGTCCGACTCAATAGCGCAGGCAGCCGACGTCGTCGTCCTGCTGCAC
>NZ_DASXHW010000427.1:0-2745 GCF_036488105.1 Mycobacterium sp.
GCCCTTTCCCGCCTCCCGCCCTCCCGCGTCGCGTAGAAAGAAAGCCGACCCTAGTCGGCGTATGGCCGCAGGTCAGTGGCCTAAATCGAAAAAGGTTCTGCGTACCTGACTCCGAAAGGCAAAGCCAGCTCAGACATTGCCAGGTAGGGAGGTGTAAATTATGACGCATGGCATATCTCGTGAAGGTCTTGCTGCCGTGCCGCCACTGCGGAGTGGCGACCAACCGGAGGATTCGCGACTGCCGTGCGCCTCAGTGCTTGGAGTGCAGCGTCAAGCAGTCTGCGGCCAACGCAACCGAGATTCACGATCGGTCGGGCGATGGCCATGAGCGACGCCTTGCGGGGATGATGCGCGCGCTTCTCAGGGATGGTGCGGCCACCCACCTACCTGACACCGAATTAACTTGTTAGTTAGCCTCTACCTGATGCGTCATGCAGGGGTGTACGCTGGCTTGTGCCGGGTGGGCGCATGAGACCGGCGGGACGTCACTCCGCAGACCGTCCCGCCGGTTGCCCGCCTTCCTGATCTTCGACGAAAGGGCATGAGATGCCGGTACGCTCGACTCCCGCCACGGCCACGGCCAAGTGGGTTTCCAACCTCAGTTCGGCGACCCCCCGCATGACGGCCGGAGCACAGGCGGTGCAGACGGCTCCCGGTGTGGCGGCGGCTGCTGCCGCTGACAAGTGGCTGGCGCGCGTCACTGCCGCACAGCAGAAGTTCAAGACGAACGTGGCGGCCGTCAGCCTCGCGGACTGGCAGAACAGCTACATCAACATCGGCGTCCCCCGTGTCGCGCAGGGTGCGCAGGCCAAGCAGAACAAGGTCCTGAATTTCATGAATCAGTGGCTTCCGTACCTGCAGAACGGCGTGTCCACGATCGACAAGATGCCGAACGTCACCCTGGAGGATGGCATCGCCCGCGCCACGGCCATGATCCGCTACAACGCGAAGTTCAAGAAGACCGCGACGGGCGCGAGCTAACCGGCCGGATCGCCAGAGACAACGGGAAGAGTCAACATGCCGCAGGCATACGTTCTTAACTCCGGTTTCTTCACCGGGGCAGGCGCGGGGACGGGCATCGTCACCCCCATGACCGGTGACACCTTCAACATCGCCAACTTCGTGAACGGCGGCTGCTACCTGGAAGAGATCTGGGCAGAGTCGGCGCTCGCCGACTTCGTGTCGGTCAAGTCGCCCCGGATGCACGACAATAACCAGGGCATCCGTCTCCGCACTCTCGCGAACACCATCGACCCGCTTCTGCCCTACGAGATAGAGCAGCCGATGTACTCCGGTGACACCCCCACCGTCAGCATCGACCTGACCGGCGCGGGGACGGGCGCGATCTCCACCGTCACCTGGTATGACGACCTTCCGGGCGCAGCCCCTCGGCTCGCGCAGTGGTCGGACATCAGCTCCCGCATCCGCAACATCAGCGGCGTCGACGTCGCCTTGGGTGCGGTCGGGGCGATCGGCGCGTACTCGGCGGGCAACGCGATCAACTCGCTGTTCGACAACTTCCAGGCGAACGCCGACTACGCCCTGCTTGGGTATGAGACGGCGTCGAGCGTTCTGGCAGTCGCGGTGGCCGGTCAGGACACGTCGAACCTGAAGGTCGGCGGGCCGGGTGTCGCGGACCCGAAGGTGACGCGGGACTTCTTCCTGAAGATGTCCGGGGCGACGGGGAAGCCGTTCATCCCGATCATCGCCGCCAATAACAAGGGGTCGACACTGGTCTACCAGACCGACAACTCTGCGCACGCCGCGCAGAACGTCACCCTCATCCTGGCCGAGCTGGCCTAGCCAGTGTCCGGAGTCGAAGTCGAGATTGCCGTGGGCGTTCCTGCCACGGCATTCCCGTTTCTCCCTCAGGTGGGGATTACCCAGCTTGTTTCGTCACCGTGCCTACTTCTCGGATGGAGCGGGCGTAACCCCGGATCGACGCTCGCGGACTACGAGATTCTTGACGGAACGAACGCCGTAGCCGAGCTGCAGCTTGCTGGGTACGGGGTGTCAAACCAGTGGTACGGATACCCTGGCGTCTACTGCCGTGGCGGTGTCAGCATCAACTGCATTGCAGTCCCGGCTATCTTCAACCTTCTCGCAGTTCTTCTGTAGCTCCCACCCGGAGGTGCGTTACCGTGTCAACTGTTACCGCATGGGGCTGGTTTTGGCTGACATGGGTGTTCGTCGGCGGCGGGGTTGAGGTGTACTGGCTTGCGGTCAATACGGCCAACACCCTGTCCCGTCAGGTGTGGGGCGCGGAAAAGCTCGACTTCGCGCATCCTCTGGACTTTGCGGAGTGGACGCCGCTGCATGTCGCATTGTCGGTGGTCCTGGTGTGCTTCTTTCTATGGCTGTGCGTGCATTTCCCGTTCGGGTATCTCCGCTAGGGGATGATCACATGACGGATGTTGTAGCGGCATACAACCTGATCATCGCGCCGACTACCGGCGCGCAGACTCATTCGGTTGGCATCAACCTCGGGTGGTCTAAGGTCACCCAGATTCTGATAGTCTTCCCGCCCGGCCCGTCCGGCCTGGTAGGCGTCCGCATCGAGTACGGGAGCACGCCCGTCTACCCGAATAACAGCGGTTCGTATTTCGTCGCCGACAACTACGTCATCGAGATCCCTGTCACGAATCAGGAACAGGGTGGTACGTGGGTTGCCAGGGGATACAACAATGACGAGTTTACGCATGTCATACCGGTGTGGTTTTACTATGACTACATCAATGCGACGGA
>NZ_DASXHW010000520.1:0-7280 GCF_036488105.1 Mycobacterium sp.
CATGCACGGCCAGTGGGATTGGATGAATGATCCCGACATTCACTCCTCAGTGTGGGATTGGGACACCGCGTCGACGGCGGAATCGTGGCGGCACTCGCACAACTTCATCCACCACACCTACACAAACATTCGGGGCAAAGAGAAAGATCTCGGCTACGAGATCATGCGGATCGATCCTAACCAGAAATGGAAGCCCGCCTACCTGGGGCAATTCTTCTACAACCTATTGCTCACGGTGCTGTTCGAGTGGGGCGTGGCGGTGCACGACATGGATATCGACGCCATTCGAGCCGGTGAGAAGCCGTGGTCGGAGGTGCGCAAGGACCTTAAAGGCATCGGCATCAAAGCGCGCTCGCAGATCCTGAAGGACTACATCGGCTGGCCGCTGATCAGCGCCGGCGCATTCGGCCTTGTCCAACTGGCATCGGGTGGACGGCTCGAACAGCCGACGAAATCGCGAGTGGGCCGCCGACTACGCAAGATATCGAGCAGGGGCCGCGTCGGTGCCACGGCGAATTTCCTGGATAAAGTTGCGCCCGGTGTGGAAAGCACTTACCTGCGCACTTTGACCGCTGACGCCCTGGCGAATGTGATCCGCAATGTGTGGGCGCACGCCATCATCTTCTGCGGCCACTTTCCCGACCAGACCTACACGTTCAGCCAAGAAGAGGTCGAGGACGAGACGCGTGCCGAATGGTATCTGCGGCAGTTGGTGGGTGCGGCCAATATCGATGGCAGCCCGCTGTTCCACGTGATCAGCGGCAACCTCGGGTACCAAGTCGAACACCACCTGTTTCCCGATATGCCGGCCAGCCGGTACTCCGAGATCGCGCCCAAGATCAAGGACGTCTGCGAGCGCTACGAGCTGCCCTACAACACCGGGCGCTTCTCCAAGCAGTGGTTCATGGTGCACCGCACCATCTTTCGACTGGCATTCCCCGGCGGAAAACCGCGGCCGAAGCCAGGCCCCTACCGCGGCGCGGACCGGCGGACCGAGCCTCGAGCTGACAGTGAGGCGAGCCGATTCCGCAACCGTCTGCCCGCCGAACACCCGGATGCGGGTCCTGAGCACCAGTCCACGGGCGTCGAGGTGCAGCCGCCCCCGCGTGGCGCCGACTGATCGGCTCCGGGACGGGCTAGTCCTGTTTGGCGATCAGCCGCTTCAGCGCCTCGCGATCGGGTGCCAGCAGCTCGTCGATGCGTTCCTGGTTCACGTCGGCGACGATGATCTCGCCGACCTCCTGATACACGTTGCTGAAAATGCCGTGCGACTTCATCTTTTCGGTCTGATAGATGTTGTCCTCGGTCGGCGTCACGTAGTACACGATCTCCGGCTTGAACCGGTGGATCAGCCAGAGGTGGATGACGTCCATCAGCCGCTTCTTGCGCATCTTCTCCGCGAACGTGTTCTGGTCGCGCACCGTGAGGATGTTGCGGCCGTGGCGGTCCTTGATCGGGTCGACGACCACGTTGGCCAGCGGCTCTTCGGCCTGACCGTAGATGCCGAGGTCGAGCACGTCGGAGCCGGCGCGCCGGGGCCGCAGCCGAACCGTCAGCGTCTCGCCGATCTGGTAGTGGTCGCCCCACAACGCCAGCCACTCCTCCAGCAGCTTTTTCGGCACCTCGGTCTGCACTAGGTGCTGGCTCTGGGTGGATCCCTCGCCCATCGCCTTCGTGGTCGCCGTGCGGCCGGACGATGCGGCCAGCGCGGCGTCGCTGCGCGGACCGCCCACCAGCGTTTGCGGTGTGCGGTAAGGCGATTCGACCAGGCGCATCTTGCGTTGCAAGCGAGCCAGCGCCAGCATGCCCTCCTGGCGCAGCGATGTGGCGAACTCCTCGGCCGCGACGCCGTCGATCTGGTGTCCGCCGTAGGTGATGAAGTTGAAGACGAAGCCCATCTTGCCGAGTTCCTCTGGGAACGCCCGCATCTCGTCGTCGGTCATGCCGGTGGTGTCCCAGTTGAACGACGGCGAGAGGTTGTAGGCCAGCATCTGGTCGGGGAATTCGGCGTGGATCGCCTCGGCGAATTCGCGCGCGTCGACGAGATCGGCAGTCTTGGTTTCCATCCACAGGATGTCGGCGAATGGCGCCGCGGCAAGCGATTTCGCGATCGCATACGGGATGCCGCCGCGGATTTGGTAGTAGCCCTCCGGCGTCTTGGCCGGCTCGCAATCCCAAGCCACGGTGAGGCCCAGCTCCTTTGCCTTCTGCTGGGCGGTGTTGAGCGGCGCGCGCTGGGCGAACTTCCGCCACTCGTCGGCGCTCATGTCGTTTGACTCGTCGTCGCTCTCGGCGAACTCGAGAAGCTCCGCGACGGCCTCGCCGTAGGTCATCAGCCCGGCGTCGTTCTGCCAGGCGTCGACGAACTTCGACTCGACCTGGTCGAACACCGCGTCGACGGACTGCTGTGCGTGGTCGGGGGACGCGGCCGCCTGAGTGATCAGGTCGGCAATGCCGTGACGTTCAAGCCATGCATCGGCTGTCGCGTATTCGCCGGCGGGCAGGGCGTAGAGCAGGTGCCCGTTGAGCTCTTTGAAGCCCGCCTCGTAGAAGCGCCGCACCATCGCCAGGAAGCAGGATTTGTACGACGGGATCTTGAGGTTCGTGGTGCCCAGCACGAACGGCTGGTCGCGCTCGTCGGCACGGCTGTCGAGCAGGTTGGCCGCCTCGGCGTCGGTGCGCGCGACGATGATGCCGGGCACTCGCATGATGTCGAGTTGGAATCGGGCGGTGTTGAGGCGTTTGATCTGTTCGTCCGATGGCACCAGGACCTTGCCGCCCTGATGGCCACACTTTTTGGTGCCCGGCCGCTGGTCCTCGATGTGATATCCCGGCACGCCCGCTTCGACGAACCGTTTGATCAGGTTGCGCACGTGCGGATCACCACCGTGGCCGGTGTCGGCGTCGGCGATGATGAACGGCCGGTAGTCGACCGCCGGCGTCCTTTCGCGCTGTTCCTCGCTCATCCGCAGCCGCAGGTACTGCTGATTGCGGTCGGCGGTCAGCAGCGCGCGGACCAGGCCGGCGGCCTCGTCGGGCACCTGGCTGAGCGGATAGCTCGCCAGGTCGGGCCCCGGGTCCTCGCTGATCGAGCCCTTGGCCGACGTTGCCCAACCGCCGAGGTAGATGCCCTCGATGCCCATCCGTTTCATGGCCACGGCCTGGCCGGGGGAGTACGGCCCGAACGTGGTGATGCTCTTGCGTTGCGCGAAGAGTTCGCGCAACCGCGGGTAGAAGGCTTCGGCGGCCTCACGCGCGATCGTGTAGTCGGCGGGGATGGTGCCGCGCTGTTCGGCGACTTGCCGTGCAGAAAAGAGGCGGGTGATGCCGTCGAAGCGTGGACTGTCCTGGTATTGCTGCGTTGCGGCCACGTCACGCTCAAAGGCGTCATGCGAGTCCTGCTCGGACGGTGACAGCGTCTTTGCATCCGCCTCGATGGTGCTCATGTTCTCTGCGCTCCTCTTCATCCCCGATATGCCTTGATTGAGAGAGTCTATGGCGCATCGGGCATACCGCCGACGGGTTCGGGCTAAACCCTCCATCGCGGAGCGCGCCGGTCCCGGTGCGCGCAAGGTAAATGTCGCGGAGGACATTTATCAGCCGATATCGCATAGTCGGCTCGGCTACACTCACGGAGCGCGGCGACGGGGCCGCGACTGAGGGGAGCGGCAATGAGTTCTCTGCGAGCGGCCCGCGCGCCGCATTCCCTGCCGGTGGCCTTGCCGCCGAGCCGCACCGTGGAAGTGCGCTCCGCCGACGGGACCCGCCTACACACCGAGGTGTTCGGACCCGAGGGCGGCTATCCGATCGTTCTCGCCCACGGCATCACCTGCGCAATCCGGGTGTGGGCCTACCAGATCGCCGAGTTGGCCGGCGAATTCCGGGTGATCGCGTTCGACCACCGCGGTCATGGACGTAGCGGGATCCCGCGCCGCGGCGGGTACAGCCTCAGCCATCTCGCCGCCGATGTCGATGCGGTGCTTGACGCCACCTTGAGGCCGGGTGAGCGTGCCGTCGTCGCCGGGCACTCGATGGGCGGCATGGCGATCGCAGCCTGGTCGGATCGTTACCGGCACAAGGTCGAAGCGCGCGCCGACGCCGTCGCGCTGATCAACACCACCACCGGCGACCTGTTGCGTGAGGTGCGATTGTTGCCGATGCCGGCACCGTTTGCCGCGGTGCGGGTGTTGGGTGGGCGTGCCCTGATCAACATTTTCGGTTCGTACACGGTGCCACCCGCCGTGCGACGGGCCAGCCGCGAAATGATCTCGATGCTCGCGGTTGGCGCCGACGCGGACCCCGTCGTCGGGTCACTGATCTACGACCTGTTCAACTCGACCTCGCCGGCAGGCCGCGGAGGCTGTGGCAAGGCCCTTGTCGAGGCGATGGGACGCCGGCATATCGACCTGGCCGGCCTGACGGTGCCCACACTGGTGATCGGCAGCCAACGCGACCGGTTGACGCCGCTGGTGCAGTCCAGGCGAATCGCCGCTGCCGCACCGAATCTCGCCGGCCTCGTCGAGTTGCCCGGGGGCCACTGCTCGATGCTGGAGCGGCCCGCTGAGGTCAACCGGGAACTGCGGACACTTGCCGAATCGATCGCCGGCAGTAGGCGCATCAGCTCATAGCCGCCCGGCGACTTCGGCGGCGGCCCGCTGACCGGAACGCACCGCCCCGTCCAGGAAGCCGGTCCACTCGTCGGCGGTCTCGGTGCCGGCCCAGTGGATGGGCCCGACCGGGCGCCGCAGCCACGGACCGTAGCGCGTCCACGAGCCCGGCGGTACCGCGGCCGTTGGGCCACCTGGAGCGAATTCCTCAGCACCCCAACGATGATCGACGTAGTCGAGTGGCTTCAGTGCTTCATCGCCGAACAGTGCGGCGAAGCACTCAAGCGCGCGTTGCCGACGCTGATCGGCGGGTAGCTCGTCGAACCTGCGGGCGTCGACAAACCCGAGCAGGATCCCGGGCCCGTCGGGCTGCGGGCTGACATCGAAGGTGATGAACACCGGACCCTCGTCGGACAGGGCCTCACCGGAAAATCCTGCGCTGCGCCAAAACGGCGCAGGATAGGCGGCATAGGCCTTGCTGAGCCGGCCTTGCGGCCAATGCGCGGGCAGTTGCCGATGTTCGGCGGGCAGCGCGGGAGTGAATTCGATGACGTTCCAATGCTCCGGTGGGACCGCGACAACGACGTATTTGGCTTCCGCCGCGCCCTTTTCGCTGGTGACGGTCACGCCGTCGTCGTGGTAATCGATGCGCCGCACCGCGGCTTCCAACACGACGCGGTGGCCGAGTTCGGCCGCCGCCGCGTTGGCGATCTGTTGCGTGCCGGCCGCGAAACGGTCTTGCTGGGCGCCGTTTTCGACGTCGAGCATCCGATCCAGACCACCGGCCGCGCGGGCGTAACGAGCGGCGTGCAGCATCGACACGTCGTCGAGTTCGCATCCCCAGGTGACCCGCGCCATGATCGCCAGCAGGTCCCGGGTGGTGGCGCCGGCGCGCACCGATCGCAACCACTGACTTAATGACTGGCTGTCCAGCCGGGCAGCGCGCCGGGCCGTCCACGGGTCCGTCAGCGGAATAGTTCGGGCGATGCGTTCGAATTGCCAACGCACACGGCCGAGATCGATCAGGCCGCCGAGTGAGAGCCGCGGGATTGTGCCGCTGTAGGAGCGGACCGCGCCGCGCCACCGAATCAGGTTGGCGCCATCGTGGTAGGTCGGAACGGTCGGGATGCCGAGCTCGTCGGCGAGAGCCAGTACGGCGTCCTGCGTCGGGCCCACGAATGTACCGCCCATGTCGACCGGGATGCCGGCGACGTGGCCGGTATACGAACGGCCGCCGACCCGGTCACGGCCCTCGAGCACCCGCACATCGTGGCCGAGCCGGGTGAGCTCGCGGGCAGTGGCGAGACCGGCGAAACCGGCACCCACCACGACGACGTCTGCGGTCCAAGTCGCGTTAGGCATGTCCTTCAGTCAACCCCATCGATGCTGCGTAATGTCAGGGACCAACCGACACCACCCGGAATCGTTGTCAGGCGGCCCTCGTTGAAAGTCTTCGCCGCTCTATATGGCCTGGCCGACGCGGCTGAGCGCGCTCAGGAGCTTCGCGACGCCGGTGCCAGTGGAGTCACCACCTTCGAGGGGTCGCACGATGTATTCGCACCGCTGACGTTGGCGGCAAGTGTGCCCGACCTGAACCTGATGACCAATGTCGCGATCGCGTTCCCACGCAACCCGATTCATCTGGCGCATCAGGCCAACGACCATCAGCTGTTGAGCTCGGGACGATTCATCCTCGGCCTGGGAACGCAGGTCCGGGCTCAAATCGAAAAGCGTTTCGGCGCCGAGTTCGACAAACCGGTGGCCCGAATGACCGAGCTGATTGGGGCGCTGCGGGCGATCTTTGCGGCCTGGAGCTCCGGGGAGCGGCTGGACTTTCGCGGCGACTACTACCGGCACACGCTCATGACGCCTGCATTCAACCCGGGCCCGAATCCGTATGGGCCGCCGCCGATCTACGTGGGCGCGCTCGGGCCGCGGCTGACCCGCGCCGTCGCACAGCACGCGGACGGTCTGCTGGTGATGCCGTTCGGCTCGAAACGGTTCCTGCACGAGCACACCCTGCCGATGGTGCGCGAGGGTCTGGCGGCGTCAGGCCGCCACACCACCGATTTGGCCGTGCTGCCCGAAATCATCGTCTCCGCAGGCGAAACCGATGCTGAACGCGAACAGGCCGACGCGCGGACGCGCGCGCTGCTGGCGTTCTACGGCTCGACACCGGCGTACCGGCCGGTGCTGGCGGCGCATGGCTGGCAGGATCTGCAGCCCGAATTGAACACGTTGTCCAAGCAGGGCCGCTGGGAAGAGATGGGCGGGCTGATCGACGACGAGATGCTGCACACCATTGCCGCGTGCGGCACACCGGCTGATGTCGCACACCACATCCGCGACCGTGTCGACGGGATCGCCGACACAGTCTGCCTCTATCAGGCGGCGCCGTTGAGCCTGCAGACCCTGTCCGCGATCGTCGACGAATTACGCTGAGACACCTTACGGCGCAACCGTTAACCAGTCCTTGAAGCCGGACGGGTCGTGCCGACCCAGCGCGCCGTGTTCGTAGAGGCCCCAGCCCTCGACCGGATCGCCGTTGCCGTCGCGGCACACCGCGCGCCCGACATGGTCGATGACGCCGAATCCGGATCGCCCGATGATCGCCGGGTCGGTCATGTCGTAGGTCAGCCGTTCGACGAACTTCTCGCCCTTCCACATGCCGTG
>NZ_DASXHW010000528.1:0-3538 GCF_036488105.1 Mycobacterium sp.
TGGAACCGGGTGCGCCCCGACGATCACCTGATCGTCGCCCCGCAGTCCGACGGCGGCCCGGGATTCGTCGACGTGCTGGCGAGCCGGGTAGGGGAGCGGCGGGTTCTGCAAGTGTGTGGTCCGCTGTCCGAGGACGTGCGGGCCGAGTGGGTGCTGGATCCGTCGTCGGCGACCGCATACCTGGAATGCGCGCAGGCGTGTGGATTGGGCCTGCTCGGCGGCCCGCCGACACCTGCAACTGCGTTCGCGGCGCACAGTACGGGAGTTGGCCGGTTGATCGTTGCGGCGCTGGATGCGGGCGCGGCCCGCGTCGTCGTCGGACTTGGTGGCAGCGCGAGTACCGACGGGGGTCGCGGGCTGATCGAGGAGCTCGGCGGCCTGGACACCGCGCGGCGACGGCTTGCGGGGGTCGAGCTGATTGCTGCCTGTGACGTCGAACACCCGCTGCTGGGCCCGTGGGGAGCGGCCCGGGTGTTCGGACCGCAGAAGGGTGCCGATCCGGATACCGTGGCGGCGCTCGAAGAGCGTCTCGCACGGTGGGCCGGTGAATTGGACGCCGCCGCCGGACGGCCGGTCAGCGCCGAATCGGGCGCCGGGGCCGCCGGCGGGATCGGTGCGGCGCTGCTCGCGCTGGGCGGCCGATGCGAGTCGGGGGCGTCGATCATCGCCGAGCACACCGATTTGGCCGGTGACCTGGCCGTCGTCGATCTGGTGATCACCGGTGAGGGCAAATTCGACGACCAGTCCCTGCGCGGCAAGGTGGTCGGCGCGCTGGCCGCGGCGGCGCGATCGGCACAGGTACCGGTGGTGGTGCTGGCCGGCCAGGTGACTCTGGACGAGCCGGCCGTTCACTCGGCGGGCATCCTGGCGGCCTGTGCGGTCTCCGACTACGCGGGTTCGGTGCGGCTGGCGCTGGCTGATGCCGCCCACCAGCTGACGGGGCTGGCCTCGCAGGTCGCGGTGCGACTCGGGAATAGCGGCGCAACAAGGTACCTTTGAGGGGATGGGTTGTGTCGCCCAAACGACCCCATCCGGACACCAGTACTTACAGGGAGAAGCAATGACTGTTCAGGACGAGTCGACCACCGCCACAACTCACGGCGTGACCCTGACCGACGCCGCGGCAGCCAAGGCCAAATCACTGCTGGACCAGGAGGGACGTGACGACCTGTCGCTGCGGATCGCCGTCCAGCCCGGGGGATGCGCCGGTCTGCGCTACAACCTGTTCTTCGACGACCGCGCGCTCGATGGCGACCTCACCGTCGACTTCGGCGGCGTGACGTTGACCGTCGACCGGATGAGCGCGCCGTACGTGCAGGGCGCTTCCATCGACTTCGTCGACACCATCGAGAAGCAGGGTTTCACCATCGACAACCCGAACGCCACCGGCTCTTGCGCCTGCGGCGACTCCTTCAACTGACGCTCGATCGGCGCCGCTAGTACTCGCCTGCGGTTCGCTGCACATACGAGCACACCAGAATCTGGTTGTGCTGGCTCAGTAGCTGCGCGATGCCCTGAACCTGGCTGCGCGTGCTGCCGCCGGTGGACGGCTGGACCCGCATGCTGAACAACACCTGGGCTTGGTAGTCCGACCAGTACACGATCTTGTCGACCGAGGTCACCTGCGCTTCGGAGAACTGCTTGCGAAACGCGTCGCTGCTGAGTCTGGCCAGCGCCTGGTCGGATCGCCGGTCGCGCACCGCGTCGTAGATACCGCACAGCGAGTTGCGGGCGATGGTCTCGGTGTCGCGGTGCTCGAGGGCGTTCAGGTAATTCTGAATCGCCGCCGTGGCTGTGGCGTCGGAGAATGCGCCGGGCGCGGCTTTGGGAGCGCCGTGCGACCCGTACACGATGGCGGCTGCCACCCCGGCGACGACCAGCAGTGCCACCGCGGCGGCGATGAACAAGCGCCGACGGCGGGGCGGGTTCGGAAAGGGCATCGGTGGCGGCAACGGCCCCGGATAGGCCGCGACCGGCGGCGGGTAGGCCGGCGGCGTCGGGATGGGTTCGCTGGGATGGGTGTCGGAGAACGGTAGTCCGTCGGCGCCCAAACGATGGTCCGACGAAAACGGACCGGGCATATATGGATCTCCTCGGTAGCAAGCTCGCACGACCTTGGGCGAGTCAGGCCGCCGCTAGGTTCTGCTACGGAGGCTAGCGGGCGTCGGCCCACGATGCGAAGCCGACCACGACCACCGGTACGCTTAGCTAGCCGAACTTTGGAATTGAAGGGGTGGAATTTTCGTGACGATTGCGGTAACCGGTTCTATCGCCACTGACAATCTGATGCGGTTTCCGGGTCGATTCTCCGAACACCTGCTGGCCGAACACCTGCAGAAGGTATCGCTGAGCTTCCTGGTCGACGACCTGGTGATCCACCGCGGCGGAGTGGGCGGAAACATCGCCTTTGCCATCGGAGTGCTCGGCGGCGACGTGGCGTTGGTGGGTGCCGCCGGTGACGACTTCGTCGGGGACTACGGCAAATGGCTGCAATCGCACGGCGTCAACACCGACCATGTGCTGATCTCGAAATCCGCGCACACCGCGCGTTTCGTCTGCACCACCGATGAGGACATGGCCCAGATCGCGTCGTTCTACCCCGGCGCGATGTCCGAGGCCCGCAACATCAAGCTCGCGGACCTCGTGTCGTCGATCGGCAAGCCCGATCTGGTGATCATCGGGGCCAATGACCCCGACGCGATGGTGGTGCACACCGAGGAGTGCCGCAAGCTCGGCCTGGCCTTCGCCGCCGACCCGTCGCAGCAGTTGCCCCGGCTGTCCGGCGAGGAGATCGACAAGCTCGTCGACGGCGCGGAGTACCTGTTCACCAACGACTACGAGTGGGAGTTGTTGCAGTCGAAGACCGGCTGGTCAGAAGCCGACGTGATGGGCAAGGTCGGCCTGCGGGTCACCACGCTGGGAGCCAAGGGCGTCGATATCGTCGACCGCGACGGCAGCACCGCGCACGTCGGCGTGGTGCCGGAGACCAGCCTCACCGACCCCACTGGCGTGGGTGACGCCTTCCGCGCCGGCTTCCTGACCGGACGCAGCGGCGGGCTCAGCCTGGAGCGCTCGGCGCAACTTGGCTCCCTGGTCGCGGTGCTGGTGCTGGAGTCGACCGGTACCCAGGAGTGGACGTGGGACGCCGCGGCCGCCAAGACCCGGCTGGCCGGCGCCTATGGCGACGACGCTGCCGCCGAAATCGCCACCGTACTGGCCTAGTCGCCGGCGGCGTTACGGCCTATCCGGCCGCGACACTTAACCAGTTGCGACGACACGCCGGCGTCTGCCGCAGTGAGTTAAATCTCGGCGGGAAGTGACGGCGCCTAAAGCTGCACGGGATATTGCGGCTCGCTGATCTGCGGCACCACACTGTGCTCGACGAAGATCGCGTGCCACAGCATGAAAATCAACACCGTCCATAGTCGACGGCTGTGATCGGCTGTGCCGCAACGGTGTTCGTCTAGCATTCGGCGAACAGCCGACGCGTCGATCAGGTTGTCGGTGGCCGACGCGTTCACGATTTCATGCGCCCACT
>NZ_DASXHW010000432.1:0-10961 GCF_036488105.1 Mycobacterium sp.
CGGAAGGCTCGGGCTTTGTCGCTGATGATCTCGGCGGTGGCCGGGTCGTAGAGCTTGGCAATCTGTTTGGCGGTCAGCGCTGAGCTCTTGATGACGTCGGCATCGACCTTGTCCTCAACGCCGTCGCGGAAGCACCACACACTGGACGCCCAGTTGCCTGCGTAGTATCGCAACGCCGGCAGGAACGAAATCTGTTCCGGGAACATATTTCCGACAATCGGAATCACGAGAAGGGCCGCCAACAGCACCGCCAGCAGCAGCGGTGAACTGAGGTCGTAGATCGAGATGCTGCCGTAGTGGCCGAACAGGTAGAAGAGCGAGAAGATGAAAAAGATGTTCCACTCCAACGGAACCCCCATCGGGAGGTTGGAAATGATGTTGAGGTGGAAGACCACCATGAAGGCAATCAACGCCCACCGCCACGGTTGGCCGCCGGCGACGAAGACAAGCACTGCCGGAACAATCAATTCCGCTGTGGTGCCACCGACGTGGGCCATCACCTTCGGTATCCAGGTCGGGCGCAGATCGTTGACCGGGTCGCGATAGAGCCGGCGCTTCAACCAGTTGAATGCTTTACTGCGAAGCAGCGCGTTGTTGCTCGTCATTGCGGCCACGACGTAAGGAAAATGGTGATTCAGTTTGGAAGTCGCCGCACCCCACCACAGCCCGAGCATGACGATCTTGAACGCGGCGATCTGATCGGTAAACGGGAAGAAGAACACAAACAGTTTCAGCCAGTAGTGCTCGCCGCGGGCGGCCAGGAAGATCGTTTTGTCGCGCAGCCCCAGCAGTGCCAGAGCGACGATCAGCGGTACCACCAGAACGGGATCGATCAGACCGAGATCGCCGCTCCCCGTGACCGATCCGCCATGACCAGGTGCCAACAGCGCCCATACGCCGGACGCCAAAACGATCACATACAAGCCGACGTCAAAAATACTGCGAGTGTCGCCGCTGGTGAACGGGACTTCGTGCGGCCAGGGCGGAAGACGAATTGTCTTGGGCCGCAACCAATACAGGAATCCTCCGATCGGAGGCCAGAACCGCGCGGTGAGCGGGCCCGACCCGCAACCCAACCCCAACACCTCGAACAGCAGCGTGAAGATGATCAGCTTTTGATACACGATCGGTTGCGTCCACCAGGTCGCGATATCGCCCAGCCCACCCAGACCCGGGGTCAGCGAAATGACCGCGGCGGCACCTGCGGCGTAGGCGGCCATCTTGAACACGTAGAGCAGATAGATCGCCGAGGGCGTGCCAAAACCGTGTTCCACCCAATGCCGGGTGACCACCTGCATCCTGTCGGTGGCCGGCAGTGTATGCCAGGTTTCGGGGTCGACGTCTGGAAGGTCCGGGGTGATGAATCCCATGACGGCCTCGTTTCAGGTGTGCCACCGTTGGCGAGAACAATGTAGCGGCATCACCACGCCCGCGCGGCAAACTAGCTCAGGCGTCTTCCATCAGGTCTGGCGTCACCGCCGACTCGGTGTCCGGAATACCATCCACCTTCGCCTTTCGGTCGGCCATCGACAGCAATCGCCGAATACGGCCCGCCACAGCATCTTTCGTCATCGGCGGGTCGGCCAGCCGGCCCAATTCCTCCAACGAGGCCTGCCGGTGCTCGATGCGTAACCTGCCCGCCGTGGCCAAATGGTCGGGCACAGTGTCGCCGAGTATTTCCAGTGCCCGTTCGACGCGGGCGGCAGCGGCCACCGCGGCACGCGCCGAGCGGCGCAGATTAGCGTCGTCGAAATTCGCCAGACGATTCGCCGTTGCCCGGACCTCGCGACGCATCCGCCGCTCCTCCCAGACCAACCGGGTGTCCTGGGCACCCATCCGGGTCAGCAGGGCCCCGATGGCCTCGCCGTCGCGGACCACCACCCGGTCGGCGCCGCGCACCTCACGCGCTTTGGCGCTGATCCCGAGGCGCCGTGCCGCGCCCACCAAGGCCAGCGCCGCCTCCGGGCCGGGGCAGCTGACCTCCAGCGCCGACGACCGGCCCGGCTCGGTCAGCGAACCGTGCGCCAAGAACGCGCCACGCCACGCGGCTTCAGCGTCGCCGATGCTGCCGCCGACGACCTGGGCGGGCAAGCCACGCACCGGCCGGCCACGCAGGTCGAGCAGCCCGGTCTGGCGGGCGAGTGCCTCGCCGTCGTTGGCGACCCGCAACACGTATCGAGTCGTCTTGCGGATTCCGCTGGCGGACAACACATGCACGACCGCGTTGTAGCCGTACAGGTCGTAAATGTCCTTGCGCAGCCGTCGCGCAATGCTGCCCAAGTCCACCTCGGCTTCGACGACCACACGGCCGGCCACGATGTGCAGACCGCCTGCGAACCGCAGCAATGAGGTCACCTCGGCGCGCCTCGCGCTCACCGCGCTCACCACTAGGCGGCTCAACTCGTCCTTGACTTCGGCCGTCATCGCCACGCGTCGTCACCCCTTGGTCCGTTGCGAGCCGGTCTATCTTCCCCGGTTTGCTGACGTTCTTGCTCGACCGCCATCGCGTCGGCGGACGTCGCAGACGGCGGCTGACCCAAGTCGCGCACGCTCACTCCGTCCAGCGCCGCGGCCAGCTTGCCAGGGTCATGTAAAGGTGTACCAGGCCGGGCCAAGTCCGCGAACTGAACCTGGGCATCAAGAAGGGTTGCCGTACGCCGCAGTTGCTCGCGTTCCCGTTCACTGGGCACCCGTTCGGCGTCGATGATCACGTCGTGCACGGTGAAACCTGGCGCGTGCTGGGCGAGTACGTGCAGATGACGTTCGACCGAGAAACCCGCCGTCTCCCCCGGCTCGGCGACCAGGTTGAGCACCAGCGCGCGCCGGGCCGTCGACGCCTGCAGTGCCGCAGCCAGCTCGGGTACCAGCACATGGGGGATCACGCTGGTGAACCACGAGCCGGGTCCCAACACCACCAGATCGGCAGACAGGATTGCGTCGACGGCCTGCCGGGTGGCCGGCGGATCGCCGGGCAGCAGCCGCACGCGACGCACCTTTCCGGGCGTGGTGGCGATCGCCACCTGACCACGGATCACCCGGAACATCCGCGGGTCGGTTTCCAGACCGGAGACGTCGGCCTCGATCTGCAGCGCGATCGGGCACATCGGCAGCACCCGGCCCCGCACACCCAGAATCCTGCCGAGTTCGTCGAGCGCGGCCACTGGATCGGCGAGCACCTCATTGAGGCCGGCCAGCAGCAGGTTACCGATCGGATGCCCCGACAGCGCACCGCTGCCGCTGAATCGATGCTGCATGATCGTCGCCCACAGTCGGCCGTGCGGGCTGTCAGAAGCCAAGGCGGCCAACGCCATTCGTAGATCGCCCGGAGGCACCACGTCGAGTTCGCTGCGCAGCCTTCCCGACGAGCCGCCGTCGTCTGCGACTGTCACGACCGCCGTGACGTGCGGTGTCAGTCGCCGGGCAGCCGATAGCGTCGCATACAAACCGTGTCCTCCGCCGAGGGCGACAATCCGCCGACTCATTCGCGGCCCAGATCCCGGTGCAGCACCCGCACCGTCAGCTGCTTGTCTGACTCAAGCAACTGCGCTAACGCCTCGGCGATGGCAACGCTGCGGTGTTTACCGCCGGTGCAGCCAATCGCCACGGTCATATAGCGCTTCCCCTCCCTGTGGTAGCCGTCAACAATCAGGGATAGCAACCGATGGTAGGTCTCCAGGAACTCCGCCGCGCCGGTCTGGCCAAGCACGTAGTCACGAACGGCGGGATGTTGGCCGGTGTGCGGCCGCAAGTCGTCGATCCAATGCGGATTGGGCAGGAACCGGACGTCCATCACGGTGTCGGCGTCCATCGGCAGACCGTATTTGAAGCCGAAGGACTCCACGGTGACGCTGGTCTGCGCGACGGTCTCGCCACCGAACGCCCGTTCGATGCTTTCCCGCAGCTCACGCACCGATAGCGTCGAGGTGTCGATGATCAGGTCGGCGGTCGCGCGGACTGGAGCGAGCATCTCGCGCTCGGCGGCAATGCCTTCGGCCAGTGTCTGCTCGCCCTGCAGCGGATGGCTGCGGCGGTTCTGCTCGTAGCGGCGCACCAACATGTCGTCGGAGGCCTCCATGAACACCACCCGCGGGGTGATGTCGCGAGTGGCCAGGTCGTTACGCACCCAGTCCAGGTCACCGGTGAATCCGCGAGAGCGTACGTCCATCACGATGGCCAGCTGCGTGATCCGGGATCCCGCATCCAGCCCGAGGTCGACCATCCGGGTGATCAGCTGGGGCGGCAGGTTGTCGGCGACATACCAGCCGAGGTCCTCGAGGACTTTGGCGGCAGTACCCCGCCCGGCGCCAGACAAACCGGTGACCAGAACGACATCGATGCCGGATTCATTTGTGCCACCGTGATTGTCGGCCTGATCCAGCGATCCAGTCTGATTCGCCCCGTCCATCCCCTCGCCCGTCATCTCGATGCCCGTTCATCGATCCGGTCTTGCGTCGAAGCATCCGATCCGGCGCCCCCGCCTCGCAGCGCGTCGAGCACCGCGGTCGCCGTCGCGACCCCAATGCCCGGAAGGGAGGTGATCTCGTCGACGGTAGCCTCCTTGAGGCGGGCCAGTGACCCGAAATGCGCGACCAATGCCTTGCGGCGGTGCTCGCCCAAACCCGGCACCGCATCCAGCGCGGACGCGGTCATCCGCTTGGATCGCTTGCTGCGGTGGTAGTTGATGGCGAACCGGTGGGCCTCGTCGCGCACTCGCTGCAGCAGGTACAGACCCTCGCTGTTGCGCGGCAGGATGATCGGATCAGGCTCCGACGGTACCCACACCTCTTCGAGTCGCTTGGCCAGACCGATCACCGCGACGTCGGTGACACCCAGTTCGTCGAGGACCGCGCTGGCCGCGTTCACCTGTGGGGCGCCGCCGTCGACGACATACAGATTGGGCGGATAGGCAAATCGACGTGACTTACCCTCCGGTGAAAGAATTTTCGGATCCTCTTGATCTTGGATGTGCCGCACGAAGCGACGACGGGTCACTTCGGCAATCGACGCAACGTCGTCGGAACGACCGTGGCCCGCCGCTTCCCGGATCGCGAAGTGGCGGTAATCGGACTTGCGGGGCAGCCCGTCTTCGAACACCACCAGCGACCCGACCACATCGGTTCCCTGGACGTGGCTGATGTCGACACACTCGATCCGCAGCGGCGCGTCGGCCAAACCCAAGGCCTCTTGAATATTCTGCAGCGCAACAGATCTGGCGGTGAAGTCGCCGGCACGCTTCAGCTTGTGCTGCTGCAACGCCTCTTTGGCGTTCCGCTGCACGGTTTCGGCTAAAGCCCGCTTATCGCCTCGCCGCGGAACCCGCAAGTTCACTCGGGAGCCACGCAGCCCGGACAGCCAGGTGGTCAATTCCTCAGAATTGGGCGGCAAGCACGGCACCAGCACCTCCCGAGGCACCGGGTTGGCGGATTCGTCGGCGCCACCGTCCAGTTCGGCCTGGTCGCCGTAGAACTGCGTCACGAATTGCTCGACCAATTGCGCCTCGCCGGAATCGCCCGGATCGCCGGGCTTTTCGACGATCCAGCCACGCTGCCCACGAACCCGCCCGCCGCGGACGTGAAACACCTGAACGGCGGCTTCCAGATCGTCGTCTGCGAAAGCAACGACGTCAGCGTCGGTGCCGTCGCCGAGGACGACGGCCTGCTTCTCCAGCGCCCGCTTCAGCGCACCGAGGTCGTCGCGCAATCTCGC
The DNA here is from genome assembly GCF_036488105.1 of Mycobacterium sp. GTDB lineage: Bacteria > Actinomycetota > Actinomycetes > Mycobacteriales > Mycobacteriaceae > Mycobacterium. Next base: position 5,707 of record NZ_DASXHW010000432.1, read on the forward strand.
GGCGCGCTCGAAATCCAGATCTTCTGCCGCGGCGTGCATCTGCTGTTCAAGGCTGCGGGCGAATCTGTCGGTCTTGCCGGACAGGAAGTCGCAGAAGTCGAGCACGATCTGACGGTGCTGCTCGGCGCTGACCCGCCCGATGCACGGCGCCGAGCATTTGTCGATATAGCCCAATAGGCACGGGCGATCGATTTGGTTGTGCCGCTTGAACACTCCGGCCGAGCATGTGCGAGCCGGAAAGACTCGGGTCAGCAGGTCCAGGGTCTCCCGAATGGCCCAGGCATGCGAGTAGGGCCCGAAGTAGCGGACACCCTTTCGGCGTGGGCCCCGATAAACCATCAGGCGGGGGTACTCCTCGTTGAGGGTGACCGCGAGTACGGGATAGGACTTGTCGTCGCGGTAGCGGATGTTGAACCGAGGGTCGAATTCCTTGATCCAGTTGTATTCCAGCTGAAGCGCCTCGACCTCGGTGTTGACCACCGTCCACTCCACCTTGGCGGCGGTGGTCACCATCTGCCGGGTGCGTGGATGCAGGCTCGCGACATCGGCGAAGTACGACGTCAATCGACTGCGCAGGCTCTTGGCCTTGCCGACGTAGATCACTCGTCCGTGCTGATCCCGGAACCGGTAGACGCCGGGCTCGACCGGGATGGACCCGGGAGCGGGGCGGTAGGTCGCGGGATCAGCCACGGTGTCTAAGGCTAGTCCGTGCCATCGACAACGGGATCGACAGTCGCCACGCTCTCGAGATCGACGCTGGCGCCGAAAATCCGCCCAGAACCGGCGCTAGCGTCGATCTCGGCGCACGGGATCACTAACGCGAAGGCAGGTCGGGACGGTAGCGGGCCACCAAACTCCGGACGGTGTCCATCGCGGCCACGGCGCGGTCCTTGTCGACCGACTGGATGGCCATCAGCGGGATGTACTCGTCGTCGGGGAGATCGATTCGCGCCCAGCGTGCGCCGACCGGAAACGACACTCCGACCACGTCGTCCCACGCCACCAACCGGTCGCTGAGCACGTTGCGCACGGACAGCCCAGCGGCGCCCACCCGCAGCCGTGGCCGGGCGAACAACAGCACGAGCCCGGCAAGCACCAGACCCAGCCCCGCCATCGCTATCTGGTCGGAGGTCTGGAAGATGACGCCGGTGGACCCCATCTTGAGCAGCAGGCCAATCACGACGTGCGCTGCGACGAGGACAAACGCCGCGGCGTAGGCGACATAGGGCGTCAGGCGGGGCCGCAGTTGCACATCCCAGGTGGCCTGGTCGGGCTTGGCGGTCACGACTTTGCGCGCAGATGGCGCAGGGTCAGTGCGGTGCTCAGCGCCGCAGCAGTGGCCTGGCCGCCGTTGTCCTCAGCCGAGTCCGGCAGACCCGCGCGGTCAAGGGCCTGCGCCTCGTTGTTGGTGGTCAGCACGCCGTTGGCTACCGGGGTGGATTCGTCCAGCGAAACCCGCGTCAGCCCTTGGGTCACCGCGTCGCAAACATAATCGAAATGTGGTGTCTGCCCACGGATTACCACACCCAGGGCGACGACGGCGTCGTGGTTACGGGCCACGGCCTGCGCGACGACCGGAATTTCGATCGCGCCACGAACCCGGACAATCTTCGGGTCCTTGACGCCCCACTCGTCGGCGATTCTCTGGGCGCCGGCCAGCAATGCGTCACATATCTGCCTGTGCCACGTGCTGACCACGATCGCCAGTGTGAGTGCGGAAGCGTCCTGCGACGCGATGTCGGGTACACCGGCACCGCTCATACGCACGGGTCCTGGGTCACAGGGCACCGCCGAATTCGCCTGGCAAATGGATGGATTCGTGATAGTCGTCCAGCCCGACCAGGTCATGACCCATCCGGTCACGTTTAGTCATCAGATACCGGATGTTCTCCGCATTGGCGCGTACCGGCAGCGGCACCCGCTCGATGATGTGCAGCCCGTAGCCATCGAGGCCGACCCGCTTGGCGGGGTTGTTGGTCAGCAGCCGCATGGAGCGCACCCCGAGGTCGACCAGAATCTGGGCTCCGGTGCCGTAGTCGCGTGCGTCGGCAGGCAATCCGAGCTTGAGGTTGGCGTCCACGGTGTCGTCGCCGGCGTCCTGCAGCTGATAGGCCTGCAGCTTGTGCATCAGGCCGATCCCGCGACCTTCATGGCCACGCATGTAGAGGACTACGCCGCGGCCCTCGCGCGCGACCATCGCCATCGCCGCGTCCAGTTGCGGACCGCAGTCGCAGCGGCGTGAACCGAACACGTCCCCGGTCAGGCATTCGGAGTGCACGCGGACCAGCACGTCGTCGCCGTCGTAGTTGGGTCCGGCAATCTCGCCGCGGACCAAAGCCACGTGCTCGACGTCCTCGTAAATGCTGGAGTATCCGACCGCCCGGAACTCGCCGTGTCGGGTCGGAATGCGGGCCTCGGCGATCCGCTCGATGTGCTTCTCGTGCTTGCGGCGGTACTCGATCAGGTCGGCGATGGCGATCAGCGCCAGATCGTGCTCGTCGGCAAAGACCCGCAGCTCGTCGGTCTGCGCCATCGCGCCTTCGTCCTTCTGGCTGACGACTTCGCAGATCGCACCGGCCGGCGCCAGTCCGGCCATCCGGGCCAGGTCGACAGCGGCTTCGGTGTGGCCGGGCCGCCGCAACACGCCACCGTCCTTGGCGCGCAACGGAACTACGTGGCCGGGCCGGGTGAAATCGTCGGCGACGCTGTCCGGGTCAGCCAGCAACTTCATCGTCGTGGCGCGATCTGATGCCGAAATCCCAGTTCCCACACCATGTTTCGCGTCTACGGTGACCGTGTAAGCGGTGCCGTGCTTGTCTTGGTTGACCGCATACATCGGCAGCAGTCCAAGGCGGTCGCAGATATCGCCGTCCAGGGGCACACACAAGTATCCCGATGTGTAGCGGACCATGAAGGCGACCAACTCCGGGGTGGCCTTCTCGGCCGCAAAGATGAGGTCTCCCTCGTTCTCCCGATCCTCGTCATCCACAACGACGACAGCCTTACCGGCCGCGATATCGGCGATCGCGCGCTCGACCGAGTCCAACCTCGTCATCGCAGCCACCTCGTAAAGAAAAGTCCACCCGAAGCCTCAGGCATTGCATCCAGTATGAACCACCACGTCGGCTTGGTTATTGCCACTGCTCACTGAGCGGACGGTTACCTGCGGCGACTCACCGCGAGCAAATGCGCAAAAGGTTTCCAGGGGCCTCTCGTAGCTGATTCATAGCTTAGCTATTTAGCGTTCAGTACGTCGGGGGCAAGCGTCCGCTGAATACCCAAGTAGACAGGCGAAGGACCATGAAACTGAAGCAACTGATGGCCGGCGCGACCATCGCCGGCGCGCTCGGGGCAGCCGCGCTGGGCGTGGGGGCCGGGGCGGCCAGCGCCGCGCCGGGGCCGCAGCCCGGTGGCCATGGCGCACCCGCGGTAAGCCACGGCGGACCCGCTCCGCAGGACCCAGGTGGCGGAGGTGGCCACGGCCCGGGTGGGCCAGGCGGCCCAGCTGGCCCCGGACCCGGTGGGCCTGGCGGCCCGGGCGGACCCGGCGGCCACGGACCCGGTGGGCCCGGCGGTCCGGGCGATCACGGGCCCGGCGGGCCTGGTGGACCGGGTGATCACGGTCCTGGCGGGCCCGGTGACCACGGACCCGGTGGACCGGGCGACCACGGACCTGGCGGACCCGGTGACCACGGACCCGGCGGTCCGGGCGGCCCAGGCGGTCCGGGGGCGTGGCACGGCGATGATCACCGCGGCTACTTCCACAGCGCTCCGTGGGGAGACGGACCGGCACCCTGGGGTGCTGGCGAGCCGCCGCGACCGGCATGGGACAGGCCGCTTCCACCGCCCGGTGGATCGTGGAACTACGGGCCGATCAACTACTGGGGCTACCAGGAAACGCCTGTCTGGAACCCGCAGTTCAACCAGTTCGGCTTCGACTTCTTCGGAGTTTGGATCCCGCTGTAAAGACTCACCTCACCAGACGCCCGCTTCGCCGATTGGCGGAGCGGGCGTTGCCCATTTGCCAGTCGTTGCGCCCATCCGCCCAGTAACGGTTTGCCAACAACACGGTGCACCCTGGGCGACGATGCGCAAATCCCCGAAAAGTCGCCAAAGTCGAGCGTTACCCTGGCGAAATGGCGACGTTGTGCTGGATGCGATCAGCGCGCGCCTTGACCGTTGGTCTGGTGAGCGCGGGTGTGCTTGCCGGCGCCATGCTGGTGGGCCCCGCCGGAATTGCTTCGGCCGCCGCGCCCGCGAACATCCCCATGGTCGAGGAGCCCGCGCCGGCGCCGCCGGCGGACCCCATTCCGGACGCGGAGGGACCGGCAACCCAGGGACCAGCCAACCATGCACCGCCCATGCGTCACCGTCGCCCTCTGGACGATCCAGCCATTCATAGGTAGCCCTCGAACGTCCGCGGCGCAGCTAGCCACTATGTGTGCGTCATCAACCGTTCGACGCATTTCGCAATGTCATCGACCTCAAGGTTCAGCGGATCTCCAGCTTGAGCCGGACCCAGCCGCTTCCGCGCCAGCATGAAGGTCAGACCGACCTCACGGCTGATGAAGGCTATGAGGGCTTGTCTTCGGCGGGGTAGTCGTCGTCTTTGGCCAGGTGGCGCAGGACTCGTTCGTTGAGGGCGGCGAGCATGTCGAGCTCAGCCGGGGTGAGCAGGTCTATGAAGTTCTGGCGTACGTCCTCCACGTGCCCGTGCGCCGCCTTCTCGATGGCGGCGCGGCCGGCCGGCAGCAGGCAGACCATGGTGCTGCGGGCGTCGTCGGGGTTGGGCTCACGGCAGATCAGCCCGTCATTCTGCATGCGCCGCACCTGGTGGGAGACCCTGCTCTTCTCCCAGCCCAGCGTGTTGCACAGGTCGCGCGCGGGCATGCGGTCCCCGCCGTGCTCCGAGAGCACCGCCAGGACCTGGTAGTCGGCCCCGGACAGACCCCACTTCTGCAGGCCGCGGTTCAGGTGCACGTCGAGCTTATGGTGCGCGTGCTGGAAGGCCCGCCAGGCGCGGTCTTGACCAGGGCTCAGCCAGTTCGGTTCCATCGGCCTCCATGCTACCTGATTGGTTGACGCATCAACAAATGCTGCTTAAGGTGGAGCTGTCAACCTTTTCGATCGTAAGCCAGAGGGGACACCTCATGAGCATCATCAGCATCATCGGCACCGGGAATATGGCCCGCGCCATCGGCGCGCTAGCGGTAGCGGGCGGCAACACCGTCGAGGTCATCGGCCGCGATCAGGCC
>NZ_DASXHW010000564.1:0-14053 GCF_036488105.1 Mycobacterium sp.
ATAGTGTGGGTCACCGGCTGGACCACAATAAGCGGCAGATATGAGTGGGAGAAATGCCATGCCGGCAATCGTCCTGATCGGCGCCCAATGGGGCGACGAGGGCAAGGGCAAGGCCACCGACCTACTCGGCGGCCGCACCAAATGGGTGGTGCGCTACCAGGGCGGCAACAACGCGGGACACACCGTGGTGCTGCCCAGTGGCGAGAACTTCGCCCTGCATCTCATCCCGTCGGGCATCCTGACGGCCGGCGTCACCAACGTCATCGGCAACGGCGTGGTCATCGATCCGGGTGTGCTGCTCGACGAGCTGAAGGGCCTCGAAGACCGCGGCGTCGACACCTCGAAGCTGTTGATCTCCGCCGACGCACATCTGCTGATGCCGTATCACGTGGCCATCGACAAGGTGACCGAGCGCTACATGGGCAGCAAGAAGATCGGCACCACCGGTCGCGGTATCGGGCCGTGCTACCAGGACAAGATCGCCCGTATCGGGATCCGGGTCGCTGACGTGCTCGACGAGGGAATGCTGACCCACAAGATCGAAGCCGCGCTGGAATTCAAAAACCAGGTGCTGGTCAAGATCTACAACCGCAAGGCGTTGGACGCCGGCCACGTCGTCGAGGCGCTGTTGCAGCAGGCGGAGAGTTTCAAACACCGCATCGCCGACACGCGACTGCTGCTCAACAATGCGCTGCAGGCCGGCGAGACCGTCCTACTGGAAGGCTCGCAGGGCACGCTGCTCGACGTCGACCACGGAACGTATCCCTATGTGACGTCATCGAATCCGACCGCCGGCGGCGCGGCCGTCGGCTCGGGCATCGGCCCGACCCGGATCACCACCGTGCTGGGAATCCTCAAGGCCTACACCACCCGGGTCGGCTCCGGCCCGTTCCCCACCGAACTGTTCGACGAGAACGGCGAATACCTGTCCAAGACCGGCGGCGAGTTCGGTGTGACCACCGGGCGTCGTCGGCGCTGCGGCTGGTTCGACGCTGTCATCGCCCGCTACGCCACCCGCGTCAACGGGATCACCGACTACTTCCTGACCAAGCTCGACGTGTTGTCCAGCCTGGAAACGGTCCCGGTCTGCGTCGGCTACCGCGTCGACGGCAAAGAGACTTCCGAGATGCCGATGACCCAGAGCGATCTGCACCGCGCCGAACCGATCTACGAAGAACTGCCCGGCTGGTGGGAAGACATCTCGGAGGCGCGCGAGTTCGACGACCTGCCGGCCAAGGCTCGCGACTACGTGTTGCGACTGGAAGAGCTTGGCGGAGCCCATATTTCGTGTATCGGTGTCGGCCCGGGCCGCGAGCAGACCATCGTCCGGCGCGACGTCCTGGCGGCCCGCCGATGACCGATCCCTCGCAGAGCCCGGAACAACTCGACCCCGACTACGACCATCACGGCGGCTTCCCGGAATACGGCGCCGCCAGCCCGGGTCCCGGGTTCGGACGGTTCGTGGCCGCCATGCGGCGGTTGCAGGATCTGGCGGTGTCCGCCGACCCCAGTGACGATGTCTGGAATGACGCCGCCGAGCACGCCGAAGCCCTGGCTGATCAGCTCGCGCCGTTCACGGCACCCGAAGGCCAGGCCCCGGCGGGCCGATCGCCGCAACTTCCCGGGATGGGCAGCCTATTGCTGCCGCCGTGGACGATGACCAGGTACGACCCCGACGGCGTGGAGATGCGTGGCCATTTCACCCGGTTTCATGTCGGCGGTAACGGCGCGGTGCACGGCGGTGTGCTCCCGCTGCTGTTCGATCACGTCTTCGGGATGGTCGTCCACGCCGCTGCCCGGCCGATCAGCCGCACCGCCTTCCTGCATGTCGACTATCGCAAGATCACCCCGATCGACACCCCGCTGACGGTCCGGGGCCACGTGGCGGCGACCGAGGGTCGCAAGGCGTTTGTCCGCGGCGAACTGCTCGACGGCGAGACGCTGCTGGCCGAGGCCAACGGCTTGATGGTGCGCCTGCTGCCCGGCCAGCCGTAGGGGCGGCGACCTCCGCGACGTCGGTCACACGGGCAGCGCACCTATCCTTGAGCAGCGTAACTAGGGGAGAAGGTGGGACCGGTGGCTGACGATAGGCCGCAGAACGAGTCGACTCACGGGCATCGCGATGGCCACCGGCCGACGGTGATGCTGCTGGGGTCCAGAGAGTTCAGCCGCGAGCTGGCGATCGCCCTGCAGCGCCTCGGCGCGCACGTGATCGCCGCCGAGCGGTACGCCGATGCACCGGCGCATGGCGTGGCCGACCAGGCGCTGGTGGTCAACATGACCGACGCCGACGAGCTGGGTGCGGCAATCAGACGGCTGCAGCCGCAGTTCGTGGTGACGGCCTCCGACGCCGTCGCGGTGGACGCCTTGATCGCCGTGGCCGAAGCCGGTGCCGCCGAGCTTGTGCCCACCCCGCACTGCGCCCGGCTCACCGCCGACCGGGAGGGCACGCGCCGGCTGGCCGCCGACGAGCTGGGGCTGCCGACCGCCCCGTTCTGGTTCGCGGGATCGCTCGACGAGTTGCGCGCCATCGCCGACCACGCCGGTTACCCGTTGCGCGTGCAACCCGTGGCTGCCGTCGGCGGCGAAGGGCAGTCCGTGGTCCTGCTGCCGGGCGATCTCGAGTCGGCCTGGCAGCGGGCGGTATCCGCCGGTGGCCGGCTGGCCCACAGCCGGGTGCTGGCCGAAACTCTGGTCGAGATCGACTTCCACGTCACTCTGCTCACGGTGCGCAGTATCGGTCCGACGGGGCCGACGCTCGACTTCTGTGCGCCGATCGGCCACGGCGAGGCCATTGGTGACGTGCAGGAGTACTGGCAGCCGCAGGACATGACCCCCGCCGCGCTGGATGCGGGCAGGTCGATCGCGGCCCGGATCGTCAAGGCGCTGGGCGGGCGCGGTGTGTTCGGGGTGGATTTGATGGTCCGCGGGGACGAGGTCTATTTCAGCGACGTCACCGCCCGGCCGTTCGAGAGCGGCCTGGTCACCACGCGCACCCAACGGCTCTCGGAATTCGAGCTGCAGGCCCGGGCCATCCTGGGACTTCCGGTCGACACGATCATGATTTCACCGGGTGCCGCCGAAGTGATCTACGCCGGCGGCGCGGTCCAGGGTCCGCACTCCGGTGGCGCACTCGCCGACGCGCTGCGCAGGCCGGAAAGCGACGTGCGGGTGTTCAGTTACGACGACTCCGAAGCCCGGCGCCCGTTGGGGGCCGCCGTCGTCACCGCCGCCGACGTGACCGCTGCCCGCAGCCACGCGCGTAAGGTGTCGACCGCGCTGCGACGGCTCTGGTAGCCCGCCGCGACATCGACGCCGGGGGCTTCCCCGTCAGCGGCCTCCCAGTCGCGTATGCGAGACTCACGCGGGTGAGCTACGCAGGAGATATCACCCCCGAGCAGGCATGGAAGATGCTCAGCGAGAACCCCGAGGCGGTTCTGGTCGACGTACGCACCGACGCCGAATGGCGCTTCGTCGGCGTGCCGGACCTGGCCAGCCTGGGCCGCGATGTCGTGTACATCGAATGGAACGCTTCCGACGGAACGCCCAACGAGAACTTCGTGGCCGACCTGTTGGAGCACGTTCCGGCCCGCGACGATCGCCCGGTGGTGTTCCTGTGTCGTTCGGGTAACCGCTCGATCGGGGCGGCCGAGGCCGCCACCGAGGCCGGCATCGCCCCCTCCTACAACGTGCTCGACGGTTTCGAAGGTCAACTCGACGGCAACAGTCATCGCGGCGGAAGAGGCTGGCGGGCAATCGGTTTGCCGTGGAAGCAGACATGACCCGCGCCGGCGACGATGCAGAGCGTAGGGATGCTGAGGAGCGGCGCACGTGACTGACGAGCCCAAGCAGGTGCCGTCGGTTCGCACGCCATTGCAATTGCCCGACGGCGTCAGCCAAGCCACGATCGGCGTGCGCGGCGGCATCCTGCGGTCGCAGTTCGAAGAGACCGCCGAAGCCATGTATCTGGCGTCCGGCTACGTCTACGGCTCGTCCGCCGAGGCCGAGCAGGCGTTCACCGGGGAAGTCGATCGCTACGTCTACTCGCGTTACGGCAACCCGACGATCAGCATGTTCGAGGAACGCCTCCGCCTGATCGAGGGTGCCCCCGCGGCTTTCGCCACCGCGAGCGGGATGGCGGCGGTCTTCACCTCGTTGGGCGCATTGCTGGCAGCCGGTGATCGGTTGGTCGCATCGCGCAGTCTGTTCGGGTCGTGTTTCGTGGTGTGCGGCGAGATCCTGCCGCGGTGGGGCGTCGAGACCGTATTCGTCGACGGCGACGACCTATCTCAGTGGGAGAAGGCACTTTCGGTGCCTACTCAGGCGGTGTTCTTCGAGACGCCGTCCAACCCGATGCAATCGTTGGTCGATATCGCCGCCGTCACCGAGCTCGCACACGCAGCCGGAGCCAAAGTCGTACTGGACAATGTTTTCGCGACTCCCCTTCTGCAGCAAGGCTTTCCGCTCGGCGTCGACGTGGTGGTCTACTCGGGGACCAAGCACATCGACGGGCAGGGCCGAGTGCTCGGCGGGGCTATCCTCGGCGATAAGGAATACATCGATGGCCCGGTGCAGAAGCTGATGCGTCACACCGGGCCCGCGATGAGTGCCTTCAACGCCTGGGTGATGCTGAAAGGCCTTGAGACGCTTTCAATTCGGGTCGATTACCAGAACACGTCCGCGCAACGGATCGCCGAATACCTGGAGGGCCACTCCGCGGTGCGATGGGTCCGCTACCCGTTTTTGACGTCGCACCCGCAATACGACCTGGCAAAGCGGCAGATGTCCGGTGGCGGCACGGTGGTGACCTTCGAACTCGACGTCCCTGACAGCGCAGCCAAGCAGCGTGCTTTCGAGGTATTGGACAAACTGCAGTTGATCAATATCTCCAACAACCTGGGTGACTCCAAATCCCTTGTCACCCATCCGGCGACGACAACCCATCGTGCGATGGGGCCCGAGGGACGCGCCGCTATCGGGTTGGGCGACGGGGTAGTTCGCATCTCGGTGGGGCTGGAGAGCACCGACGATCTGATCGCCGACATCGACAGGGCCTTGGACTAGGAGTCTGCTGAGAGTTTCCTGGCCATCGGCAATTGGCATATCCGACAGCCGATGTTGGCGCGGTGGTTCCTAGTTCCGTCGTTATTCATCTTGCCGTTGTTTAGTCTTTCCAGTCGATTTGGTCTGCTAAGAATATTCGGCGCGATAGTAACGCCATAGTGAGTGCGTTCGATATCAGTGCGACGGTGCGCGCCGCAGCGTCTACCCCTGACTGCGCTGGGCCAGATATGGAGAGACCTGAGTGATATCGTGCATCAGCCGCCCGCGGACGTCACCTCATCCGCTGACCGGTCATTTCTACGAGTGGGCCGTCGTTATCGATGGTGACGAAATCCCCTGGCAGAGCTACGCGGGCCCACTGAGATTCGACGAAACCGACTTCGCCATCGCGACGCGCAAGTTGCTGTCGATTGAACCCGATGAACTCCCCGAGCTGGTCGGAGAGCATGTCGAATTTTCGTCGCCAAGCGAGCAGCAGCCGCGTCTGATGGTGCATTCGACCACGCCCTATGCCAGCAGCTTCGAGACGGATCTCACCGCGATGGTGGAGGGGCGGCCGCTGTTGGACCTCACCACATATGTGGAGACTCGCGGTCTCTACCTTGCCCGCAGTGGCGATCTCGTCGTCGGACGGACTCAGCCGTGGCGCCGCGGGGTTGCAGCAAGTGGCGTTGAGCGCCTTGTACTTCCGGATGCGGACTACTACTACCTGTCTCAGGCCCTGCTGCGTCGCGCGGTCGACGGCGGCGACCGCGATGCGGTGGTGCGCCAAATCATCGAGTTTCTTCGAGAGAACCCTTCAACGGTGGTGTGCCCGTACGACTTTGAACCGGAGTTTCAGCTGTTCGTGACGTGGTTGGCCAGGATCACCGGACTTGGCCGAATCCGAGTTGACGCCAACGATTTTCGCCTGGGAGTGTGGAACCGAAAGCGCATGCTGCATCCAACGGTCGAGGCAGCCCTGAGTCTGGAGAGCCAGGTCGCCGGCCGGCCGGGTCCAGTCATTTTGGAGCACGAGCACCGGGCCAGCGAGGCGTTCAAAGCCCTGCAAGCACCCATCCCTGTGCTGCCCGGTTACGCCGTTACCTGGCAAGAGGATCGCGGTGATTTCGTTCGCGATCTTCTTCGCGCGGGCGCGCTTCTGCGGGATCGGTACGGGCTGTCGCGTGCCTGCCTGAAGCCGTCCGACGGCGGCAACGGCGGCCGGATCGTGCCGGATATCGAACTCGACGACACCCGGCGTCTCGAGGAGCTCGCGACCGCCGCGTGGAAGTTGGGCGGTGACCAAGTGCTCGAAGCGCACGTCACCTACCTCGAAAGAAGCGTCGGCGGCGAGCGGGTCTTGACTACACCGTCAGCTCACGTGCGCTCCGGCACGCTACTGGACGGTCTCACTCTGCAGTTCATGCGTGGCACGTCGTGGAAGGGCAACATCTACCTGAGCGCCGTGGACTGGGAGAACCTGGGTCTGGACGTGAGCCTGTACACCGGGCTGCGAAAGACGATGACCGAGCTGCACCAACGACTGGGCTTGCTGCACTGCGGCATCGACTTCGCCGTCGGGACCGTGGGCGGCGTGTTCGGGGACACCGTGCTGGCCGCTGTTCAGGACATCAACCCGAAAGTCACCGGTGCCCTGTTCTTACGCGAGTTCATGGCGCGTCATCCCGAGGTCGGTGTCGGGGCAGCGACTCGCGTGCTCAGTCCGGAGGCGACGGAAAGTGCCGAGAACATCCGCTCGCTGGTGTCGGAATTCTGCACGGCCGAACAGCCTTGCGAGGAGGTCGCCGTCGTGCCGGGCCGGTGGGCGATGATCGCGACAGCGGGGCCGACGTCGGTATCGGCCGGAGCCCAAGCGTTGACCCTGGAGCGGATGCTTGCCACGTCGCGCTGATGTGGTGACGGCCAGATAACAATTGCCACAACAAAGTAGCGCGACGCGCGGAATGAATACCGGGAACGGCGGCGTGCTCAACTTATCGTCAGTTTGTGTATCGCCGAACGGTTCTGAAACTGCCGTTGCTGCTGGCTGCCGGGACTGCTCTGGCGTCGTCGCCACGCGCCTCCGCTGAGCCACCCCGCGCGTCTGCCGAGTCGAGTCGGTGGTCGGCCGACCGTGCCAACCGTTGGTACCAAGCCCAGGGCTGGCCTGTCGGCGCGAACTTCGTCACCTCCACCGCGATCAACCAATTCGAGATGTTCCAGCCGGGCACCTACGACCCGCGGCGCATCGACACCGAATTGGGCTGGGCCCGGCTACACGGGCTGAACACGGTCCGGGTCTTCCTGCACGACCAGCTGTGGGCTCAGGACTCCCGCGGCTTCCAGACGCGTCTGGCGCAGTTCGTCAACATCGCGTCCCGCCATCGCATCAAACCGCTGTTCGTGTTGTTCGACTCGTGCTGGGACCCGCATCCCCAAGTTGGTCGCCAGCATGCCCCGACTCCCGGGGTGCACAACTCCGGCTGGGTGCAGGGCCCCGGCGCTGATCGCATCGACGACAAGAGCTACACCCGGACCCTGCAGGAGTATGTCACCGGCGTCATGACCCAATTCCGCAACGACGACCGGATTTTGGGTTGGGATGTGTGGAATGAACCCGACAATCCCGCGCCGCAGTACGCCAGCGTCGAGCGCGCCGACAAACTGGACCGGGTCGCAGAGCTGCTCCCCCAAGCCTTCACCTGGGCGCGCGCCGTCGACGCTCGCCAGCCGTTGACCAGTGGCGTGTGGGACGGCGAGTGGGCGGATGCGTCAAGTCGCACCACGATCCAGAACATTCAGCTGGCCAACTCCGACGTGGTCAGCTTTCACTCCTACGCCGGGCCGTCGGCGTTCGAGTCCCGCATCGGCGAGCTCACCCCGCACGGGCGACCTATCTTGTGCACCGAATACATGGCCCGCCCGCAGGGCAGTACCGTTGAGTCGATCCTACCAATTGCCAAGCGGCACAACGTTGGTGCGATCAACTGGGGTTTGGTGGCGGGCAAGACGCAGACTTACTTTCCGTGGGATTCGTGGAAGCACCCGTATTCAGCGGTCCCCAAAGTGTGGTTCCACGATTTGCTGCGGCCAGATGGAACTGCCTTCGAGAACATCGAATCTCAGACGATCAGATCCCTGAGCGCGTCAACGGCCGGCTAGGCCGTGACCGTCGCCAAGTCGATCCTGTTGTTTGCGGTGGCCGCGCTGTTGGAGATCGGCGGCGCATGGTTGGTGTGGCAGGGCGTCCGTGAGCACCGGGGCTGGATGTGGGCCGGCTTCGGGGTGATCGCCTTGGGCGCCTACGGTTTCGTCGCCACATTTCAACCCGACTCGCAGTTCGGCCGCGTGCTGGCCGCTTATGGTGGCGTGTTCGTCGCCGGGTCGCTGGCCTGGGGCATGGCGCTGGACGGTTTTCGGCCGGACCGCTGGGACATCATCGGCGCAGCGGTGTGCCTGGCCGGCGTCGGCGTGATCATGTACGCGCCGCGCGGGCGCTGATCACTCCTTGTGCTCGACGACCCCCGTCGCATGCTGCGCGCGATCTTCGTAGGTACGGCGGGCGGTGGTGTCGAGGTTGAGGAACACCGCGTCGTTGCCCATCTTCTTGTTGAGCCAGCGACGACCGCGGTCCGGCAGCAGGGCGGACACGGCGGCGAATGATTTACCCCAACTAGGCACCGATACCCGGGATTTCGGCTTGTCGAGCACCTTGACGATCGCGGCGGCGATCTCGGACGGCTCGACCGGCTTCTGCGCGGCCGACGGCGACGTTCCCGAGATCAGTTCGGTGTTGGTGAAGGTCGGCAATACCGCGGTGACCTTGACACCCTGCGGTGCGAATTCGTCGGCCATCGCGGTGGACAGCCCGACGACTGCGAATTTTGTTCCAGCGTAGATGATTTGACCGGGCACCGCGACCATGCCGGCCAGTGATGCGATGTTGATGATGTGTCCGCTGCGGCGCTTGACCATCTCCGGCAGCACCAGCTGACAACCGGTGAGCACACCGTAGAAGTTCACCTCGATCGAGGAGCGGATGGCCTGCGCCGACTGGTCGAGAAACGGACCTACCGGCATCACACCGGCGTTGTTGATCAGTACATCGATGTGCCCGCCGCCGTCGGCACGGGCCTTGTCGAGAAATGCCGCGAACGATTCCTTGTCGGTCACGTCCAGGGGATGACCGGTCACCTGCCCCAGGCTGCTGATGCCGGCGACCGCGCTTTCGAGCACATCGAGGTCCCGGTCGCCGATGACCACGCGGGCAGCGCGCGCCAGCAGCGCTTGCGCGGTCGCATAACCGATGCCGCGGGCAGCGCCGGTGATGACGATGGTCTTGCCCCTGATGTTGTCCATTCGACGGACTTTACAGGTGTCAAGTCCGGTGCGGAACTGTGCTTCGGGAGCCGAGCGCCGAGCCACCGCTCTCGGCGCACCAGCCACATCAGCACCGTCAGCTGGGCACCACCCGTTCGTGAAAACGTGACCACATGCGATATCACCCAAGCGCTGATATCGCATGTGGTCACAAAACAAAAAAAGAATGTGGTCGCACTCAGCGACCGACGTGGCACCGCAACTTCAGATCCCGAGATCCTTGGCGATAATCGTCTTCATGATCTCGGTGGTCCCGCCGTAAATCGTCTGGATGCGAGCGTCGACGAAAGCACGCGAGACCGGATATTCCCGCATGTACCCGTAGCCGCCGTGCAGTTGTAAGCAGCGGTCGGCGGTGCGAACCTGAAGTTCGGTGGTCCACCATTTCAGTC
Source organism: Mycobacterium sp. (assembly GCF_036488105.1). Classification (GTDB taxonomy): domain Bacteria; phylum Actinomycetota; class Actinomycetes; order Mycobacteriales; family Mycobacteriaceae; genus Mycobacterium. Next base: position 9,819 of record NZ_DASXHW010000564.1, read on the forward strand.
GCGCCGCCCGGGCCGCAGTCAATTCGCCAGTGAGGTGTTCGGCGATGCAGTCGTCGAGATAGGTACGCGCGATATCGATTTCGGTCGACAACTCGGCGAGCACGAATTGAGTGTTCTGCAAGCCGGAGATGGGGGAGCCGAACGCGTTCCGCTGCTTGACGTAGCCGAGGGTTTCGGCCAGCACGCCCTCGGCCGCCGCCACGGCGCCGACGGCCAGCGACAGCCGTTCCTGGGGCAGGTTGTTCATCAGTTGATAGAAACCCCGGCCTTCTTCCCCGAGCAGGTTCTCGACGGGAACCCGCATGTCGGTGAAGCTGAGTTCGCTGGTGTCCTGGGCGTGCAGACCGATCTTCTCCAGGTTCCGGCCGCGGCTGAAGCCCGGTGTCTCCGGCTCGACCGCCAGCAGCGACAACCCCTTGTGCCGATCGGGCGAGGTGCGCACGGCGACGACGAACAAATCTCCGGTCTGCCCGTTGGAAATAAAGGTCTTCGAGCCGTTGACCACGTAGTGGTCGCCGTCTCGCACCGCGGTAGTGCGGATCCCCGCCAGATCGCTACCGGCGCCGGGTTCTGTCATCGCGATGCCGATCACCGTCTCGCCGGTGACCACACCGGGCAACCAGCGCCGCTGTTGCTCGGCTGTCGTCAGGTCGGTCAGATAGGGCAGCACGATGTCGTTCTGCAGTGAGAGCGCGATAGCCTCGGCCGCCGCGCCCGCCCGCTGGAGTTCGTCCACGACGATCGCGTTGTAGCGGAAGTCGTCAACACCTGGGCCGCCGAATTCCTCGGGAACCGAAAACGCCAGCAGCCCAAGCTTGCCGGCTTCGGTGAACAGCGAGCGGTCCAGGCAGCTGGCCTTCTCCCACTGCTCGTGCGCCGGGACAACGGTCTGCTGCACAAAGTCGTGGACCATTTCGCGGAACTGCCGGTGCTCGAAGGTGTACTCCAGCCGTGCGCTCATCAGATGCTCCTTCAGCGAAAGGCGTCGATGCCGGTGAAGGCCTGACCCAGAATCAGCTGGTGCATTTCCGGAGTGCCCTCGTAGGTGAGCACCGATTCCAGGTTGACCATGTGCCGGATCACCGGATACTCCAGCGATATCCCGTTGCCGCCCAGTATGGTTCGCGCCGTCCGGCAGATCTCGATCGCTTCCCGAGTGTTGTTGAGCTTGCCGAAGCTGACCTGCTCGGGTCGCAGACCCACGCTGTCCTTCAGTCGGCCCAGCTGCAACGCCAGCAGCAAGCCCTTGTGCAATTCGACCGCCATGTCCACGAGTTTGGCTTGGGTCAACTGGAATCCGGCGATCGGACGGCCGAATTGAGTGCGTTGCCCCGCGTAGTCCAGCGCGGCCTGCCACGCGGATCGCGCGGCGCCCATCGAACCCCAGACGATGCCGTAGCGCGCCTCCGACAGACACGACAGCGGACCTTTGAGCCCCTTCACCTCGGGCAGCATGGCGTCGTCGGGCAGGCGGACGTCGTCGAGCACCAGCTCGCTGGTGATCGACGCCCGCAGCGAGAGCTTGTGGTGAATGGTGTTGGCGGAAAACCCGGGCGTCTTGGTCGGGACGACGAAGCCGCGCACGCCGTCGTCGGTCACCGCCCACACGATCGCCACGTCGGCGACCGATCCGTTGGTGATCCACATTTTGCGGCCGTTGAGAATCCAGTCCGACCCGTCGCGTCGCGCCCGGGTGGTCATCGAAGCCGGATCGGAGCCGGCGTCGGGTTCGGTCAGGCCGAAGCAGCCGAGCAGTTCGCCGGCGGCCATGCCGGGCAGCCACTGTTGCTTCTGTTCCTCGGAGCCGAACCGCCAGATCGCGAACATGGCCAGCGACCCCTGTACCGAGACCATCGACCGGATGCCGGAGTCGGCGGCCTCCAGCTCGGTACACGCCAGCCCGTAGTGCACCGACGACGCCCCGCCGCAGCCGTAACCCTCCAGGTGCATGCCGAGCAATCCGAGCTGTCCGAAGTGTTTGGCCAGGTCGCGGACCGGGAGATCGCCGATCTCGAACCACTCCGCGACGTGCGGGATGACGTGCTCGGCGCAGAACTGACGAACCGTGTCACGCACCGCGATCTCGTCGTCGGACAGTGAGGTGTCCAGGCCGAGCGGATCCTGCGGATTGAAGTCGGGAAGTGTGCCAGTGCTCATGGCCTAATAGTGCCATCGCGGAGAAGTGCAATCGTCGGCGTTGGCGTCCGCACAGTTGCGGCCTAGGCTCTGCCATGGGGGCATCAGCATGGAGGTAAGAAGAATGCCCCCGCTACTCCGCTTGTCGGCCGTGTTCGTCGCAGCGGTCGCGCTGGCCCCGCCGGCGGTTGCCGATCCGGTCGACCCGATCCCTGGAAACGGTGTCTTTGTCGTCGGACCCGACATTGCGCCGGGCCTCTACCACACGGGCGGCTCAGGATCGGCCTTTGGAGTGTGGATCAACAACGTGCCGACCCAGGACTCAATGTGCTCGTGGTTCACCTACAGCACACCCGATGCGGCCAAGGACCATGTCCTGCAGACCAACACTTCCGTCGGTCCGATGTTCGCGAACATCAATACGGGAGTCAAGGCCTTCGAGTCGCGCAACTGTCAAGACTGGACACGGGTCCCCTAAGACGGATCAATCACGTTCAGCCACGGCAGAATTAGTCGCAGCTGACGCATACTCCGGTGAGCGATAACTGCATGCCGCACGTGCAGAACCTGCCCTCGCGCCGAACGTCGCCGGAACGCGTGCCGCTGAGGCGCACTCGATTCTCCGGGTGCTCGACGTACCAGGTTCCCTTTCGCGAGCTAGGTCCGCGCCCGGCGCCGCTGCCCGCGACGCCGGCGATTTCTTGTTCGGTGACGAAGCCGGTCGTGTACCCGTGATAGATGTGCAGATCGGGCTGACCGTCGCGCCTCTTGGCCACGATGTACGGCTTGTCAGGACCGGCGACCGCGCGGTATTCGGCGATGCCGATAGCGGCGGTGACTCGACGGATGAATGGGTGATTTTCTGTCGGGATGTGTGCCTTCGCCATCGCCGCCAGCAGCGACTCGGGCGGTCGGTCCGTAGTGGTCACGTTATTCAACGATAACCGGGTGGGCCGATGACGTCGGGTTCCCGCACCGTCGCAAAGCGACTATTAAGCGGTCCGTAGTCGGCTGGCTGGCCGCAATTAACAACCTGAACACCTCGCGAACTGAATTTGCTAACTTTAGCATCTTAAAGCCAGCTATTTATCGGCGGGAGGGGCACGATGGCTACCGAGCTTTGGCTGGAGGACATCCACGTCGGGCATCGATTTCGTACCGATGTCTACAACCTCACCGCCGACGACATCATCGAATTCGCAACCAAGTGGGACCCGCAACCATTTCACCTGAGCGACGAGACTGCGCAAGACACCTTCTTTCACGGGCTCGCGGCCAGCGGCTGGCACACCGCCGCCATCACCATGCGCCTGCTTGTCACGTCAGGAATTCCGCTGGCGCGCGGCATCATCGGCGCCGGCGGTGAGCTCGCCTGGCCTACCGCGACGCGACCGGGCGATCGACTCCACGTCGAGGGAGAGGTCGTCGACGTGCACACGTCCAAGGCGAGTCCCGACCGTGGGCTTGTCACCATCGCCTACGACACCCTGAACCAGGACCGCGAGGTACGACAGAGCAGCAAGGTGCGGGTGCTGGCGTTCGCCAAGCCGCAGTAAAGCTGTTTGTCTAAGCGGCTTTTCAGATGAATCACCATCTGGCTATGGGAAAGTAATGCCAGCGGAATAGGATAATGCGATGACCCCAGCAACTGACGCGATGACTTTGACAGGTCGTCTGGCCGACGGCGACAGGACCGGGTACCGGGAAGTCTGTCCCATCGAACGGGCATTGGACACCATCGGAACACGTTCAGCTTTAGTGCTGCTTCGTGAGGCGTTCTGGGGCACCAGCCGTTTCGAGGATTTTGCCCAACGCGCCGGCTTCACTGAGCAAATCGCGGCGACGCGCCTCAAACAGCTGGTCGATGCGGGAGTTCTGGCCAAGCAGCCGTATAAGTCGCCAGGGCAGCGGACCCGCTACGAGTACGTGCTCACCGGACGTGGCCGGCAGCTGTTTCCCGTACTGGTCAGCCTGGTCGAATTCGGAATGCTCTTGCAGGGCGACGCGAGACGCCTCGATCTGGTGCACGGCGAAGGTTGCGGCGCACCGCTGGCCACGCACGTGCAGTGCGCGGAGGGCCACAATGTGCAGCTTGCTCA
>NZ_DASXHW010000062.1:0-29936 GCF_036488105.1 Mycobacterium sp.
CGAACGACGCCCCACGGCGGGCTGATCAGCAGCTTGGTCACCCAGATGTGCATGACCGTGTCGGCGACGTCGGCAGTCCCGACGGTCAGCCACCCGAGGTCGAGCACCAGCAGACTGTTCTCCGGCGACAGGTAGCCGTCAGGACCGGCCAGTAAGTCGTTGCACAGCTGCACGAAGGACGCCAGCGGGCGCGCGGAGGTCGGCGGAAAGTCGGTGATCTGCTCGTCGCCGTTGATGTAGGAAATCACGTTCATGGCGCACCCCTTACCCGATCCGGGCTGGTGTGAGCCCCTCGCCAGTCGCAATGGGTTGGTGATGCGGTCGAGGTCCATTTGAGTTGCTTCCTAAGGGTTTTCGCGCGTCGCGACCTGGATTCGGCAGATGGCCATCGTATGACAGCCCGTGTCGTCAACAGCTGCGACACGACGGGCGTTCCTGCCCTGGAAAATAGGAAGCCCCGAAACCTACAACTCGTCGGAGAAGTCCGCGGTGATCCAGCGGTCTGGACGGATGGTGAACAGCACAGTGCTCTGTCCCTCCATGCTGCGGACGAACGCTCGGCCACCTTCTTCGCCGAGGTAGCGGATAGCGATGGCTTCTCGCACCTCCAGCGGCGTGGGCGTCGTGTCGACGACGGTGCCCTCCACGACCACATATTGGTACGGCGGTTCCTCGTTCTGGACGACCAGCGTCACCACGCCCGCCTGCTCGATGAGCTTTGACTTGCGTGCGCCCGCGCCGGTGTTGATCCGAATGTCCCCGCCAGGGGTGTAGTCGTACCACATCGGAACACTCGCCGGCGGGCGGCCTTCGGCAGCCACTGACAGCACGGCGACATGCTTAGCGGCGAGGAATTCTTGACGTTCGGTCTCGGAGAAAGCTTTCATACGCGCCTCAACGCCTCGGTCCCGCGAGGCTATTCCACCGCGAGGATCAGCTTGCCGGTGTTTTCGCCGTGGAACAGCTTGAGCAAGGTTTCGGGAAAGTCGCCGACATCGCCGTGCTCGATCTGCTCATGTGATCGCAGCTCGCCGCTGTTGAGCCAGTTCGCCAGTTCCGCAACACCTTCCGGGTAGCGCTCGGCGTAGTCGAAGATGACGAATCCCGTCATGGACGCGCGGGCTACCAACAGTTGCATGTAGTTGGCCGGCCCCCGCGGGGCGTCGTTGTACTGGGACACCGCACCGCAGAGCACGATGCGGGCGCCGTGCGCGAGCCGGTTGAGTGCGGCCTCCAGCGTTGCGCCGCCGACATTGTCGAAATAGACGTCGACACCGTCCGGTGCGTGGGTCTTGAGCTCTTTACGCAGGTCGGCGGCCTTGTAGTCGATCGCGGCGTCGAATCCGACCTCATCGACCAGCCAGCGGCATTTGTCTTGGCCGCCGGCGATGCCGACCGCGCGGCAACCCTTGATCCGTGCAATCTGTCCCACGATGCTGCCCACCGATCCGGCGGCTCCGGAGACCAGGACGGTTTGGCCCGGTTCGGGCCGGCCGACATCGAGCAGGCCGAAGTACGCCGTCAGCCCGCTGATGCCGAGGGCACCCAGATACGTCGTTGCCGGCGCCAACCTGGAGTCGAGTGTGTTGACCTCGGCGCCGTCGGACAGCGCATAGCGCTGAACGCCGAATATCCCGTACACGTCGTCGCCGACCGAGAACCCCGGATGCCGCGACTCGACGACATGGCCGACCCCGAGGGCCCGCATCACCTCACCGATCTCCACCGGCGGCACGTAGCTGCGGCCCGCGTCCATCCACGTGCGCATGGCCGGGTCGATCGACAGGTAGTCGACCTGTACGACGAATTCTCCCTCGGCTGCAACCGGTTTGGGCTCTTCGACGATCGACCAATCGGTCGCCTTGGGCATGTCGACCGGGCGGGCGGCCAGCCGGCACTGAGTGTTGACAGCGTTCACGAGGCAGCCTCCTTGGCTGGTGCGGTGTTTCGACAGATCTCTGCGGCACAGCCGAACGCCGTGCGGCCGCCGGGGTCCTCGGCGGTCACGGGTATCACCGCGACAGTGTCCGCACCGGCCTGCAGATAGGCCCGTATCCGGTCGGCAACCTGCTCGGGAGTGCCGAGGGCGGCCAGCTGCTCGGCCAATTCCAGTGGAATCGCCGCGGCCATGTCCGATCGCCGCGCTCCACCGCGGGCCCGCTCGACGAGTTCACCGAATCCGAGCTCGCAGAACATCTCTCCGTAGCCGGGTGGGGCCAGGTAGATCGCGACCTGACCGGCCAGCTGTCGCAGCGCCGCCGCACCGGGCCGCACCGCTACCGGTAGCCACACCGTCACGTGCGGCGGCGTGCGGCCTGCCGCGACGGCGTCGTCCTCGATCTGTTGGCGGACCTGCGAAACCCGCTGCGGTGAAGCTAGATTGAGCACTACCTCGTCGGCGATCTCAGCCGCCAGCCGCAACATCGTCGGGCCAAACGCGCCGACTCCGATCCTGCTCTGCGGCAACGGGTTACGCAGCCGAAAGCCATGACTGTTGACATACCGGCCGTCGTAGTCGCCGCGCTCACCGCGCAGCATCGGCCGCAAACACTCGATGGTCTCCCGCATGCGCGCCGCACTGTGCGACCAGTCGCGGTCGTGCCAGCCCGCCACGATGAACGGGCTGGAGGCACCCAGCGCGATGTCGATCTCGCAGCCAGTCAGCGCCGCAACCGAACTCGCCCCCAACGCGATCGAGACCGGGGTGCGCACGCTGACCGGCAGGGGGCCGACCCGCAAGCCCAAACCCGGTACGCGAGCGCCGATGGCGGTGGCCAACGCGAACGCGTCGAACGTCGCCATCTCGCCGATCCACAGCCCGTGCAGACCCGCGGCGCCCGCGGCTTCGGCAATTTCGAGTGACTCCAGGTCGGGCCGGTCCAGCCACAGTGGCAGCACCGCTTCGATCGACGACCTCACAGCATGGCCGCGTCGGTGGTCTGGCCCAGCAGGATGCGGCCCGGCAACTCACGTGACGCCTCGTTCACCTGGAAGTGCGCGGTAGCGGTGAACGCGTCCCGCAAACGTCGCTGCAGCGGTGCGCCGTCGTAGATCGCGCTGCCCCCGGCGAGGTCGTACATCGTGCGGACCACGTCGGCCGAGACGCGCGCCCCGTGGGTCGCCGCGAGGCGCAACCGGGTCCGCGCCTCCAACGGCACCGCGGGCCCATCCCGACTCGCCTGCCACGCGGCGTCGATGGCTTGGTAGTAACCGGCGCGGGCGGCTTCCAGTGCCGACTCGGCCGTGGCGACCGCCACCTGGATGGTGGACCGCTCGGCAAGGGTGCGACTGGCCGCCACACCTTTTTTGGTCGAGGCGAGGTCGACGAAGTTGTCGATCGCCGCGCGGGCGTTGCCCATCGCGGCCGCGGTGATGCAGGCCGCGAAAAACCCGAACGGGGGGAATCGGTACAACGGACGGTCGATCACCGGCCCGTCGAATATCGAAAGCACCCGATTGTCTGGGACGAACACCTCCTCGGCGACCGTGTCGTGGCTACCGGTGCCGCGCAGGCCCAGGGTGTGCCAGGTGTCCAGGATGTGCAGCTGCTCGGTGGGCAGCGCCACCACCACCGGTCGGTCCTCGAGTACGCAGCCGGCGAACAGCACGTCGGCGTGGGTGATACCGCTGCAGAACGCCCAGCGTCCCGAGACCACAACACCACCGGGCACCCGCCGGGCCTTGCCCTGCGGTGCCCACACACCCGCGGCCAGCCCGCGGCCGTTGCCGAACAGTTCGTCACGGCTCACCGGCGGCAGATATGCGACCAATAGAGTGCTGGTGATCCCGATCGACACGCACCAGCCGGCGGACGCGTCGCCACGGGCCACCTCCTCGGCGCACCGCAGCGCGGTTCCCGCGGGCAGCTCCAGAGCGTCGACCTCCACCGGCGCGCCGGCTCGCAGCAAGCCCGAATCTCGCAGCGCCTCAACCAGTTCGGGCGGCAGCCTGCGAGCGGAATCGATGTCATCTGCCATGCCGCGCGCCAACGCGGCGATCTCGCGCGCCCGCGACAGTACGGGCGTGGTGGCGACGTCGGTGTTCATACGTCCTCGCTTTGCACAGACGGAGTGTGTGGTCCAGTCACGTTAGCACTACCGGTTTAGTTTTTGAACCGGTACATTAGTTGAACCATGGATTACCCGGATCTGTCCCATCGCTTCGACGGGGAGTCCGTTGCGCGCGCCCTGGAGATCGTGGGTGAGCGATGGACCCTGTTGATCCTGCGTGAGGCGTTTTTCGGCGTTCGCCGGTTCGGCCAGTTGGCGCGCAACCTACAGATTCCGCGCCCGACGTTGTCCACACGTCTGCGCACCCTGGTCGACAACGGGCTGCTGGAAAAAGTGGCCTACGCGCGCGACCCCGACCGTCACGAGTACCGGCTGACCGACTCCGGACGCGACCTGTTCGCGGCGATCGTGGTCCTGATGCAGTGGGGCGACCACCACCTGCCGAACCCCCAGGGTCCGCCGATCGTCCTGCACCACCAGCCCTGCGATCAGACCGCCGAACCGGTTCTGGTGTGCGCGCATTGCCGGCAGGAGATCACCGCGCACAACGTGACGCCGGAGCCCGGACCTGGCTTCCGCGCTGAAGAGCCCGCGCTCGCCGGTGATTCACCGTCGAAGTCTCAAAAGAAGTGAGCCAGGACCCCGATGTCGCGTCAGACACCCTCGGCCGCGCGAGACACCGTGAGCACGGCGTGGACAGCGGCGCGCACCCGGTTCGAAACGACGTCGGGAGTGGAAGCGTCGAGTTTGCCGTCGAGGTGCAGAAACGCCAGCCCATGGACGAGCGCCCAGGCCGCCGTCGACAGCGCTTCAGTATCGAAGCCCGGAAAGCTCTGCCGCACAATGGCGCTCACGTACTCCGAGATGGCGTTGGTCGCGGCCACCCTTTCGCTATTGTCCGTATCGCAGGGCTCTGCGAACATCACCCGAAACAGTGCGGGCCGCTGCAGCGCGAATTGGACGTAGGCGACGGCGATAGCACCGAAGTCGTCGGCGGTCGAAGGTGACGGGTGCGCGGCGGCCAACTGTTCGGCTAGCTCGCGATAACCCACCGCGGCAACCGCCGAGATGAGCGCATCGCGGTCGGCGTAGTGCCGATAGGGCGCCGCGGGAGAGACCCCGGCTCGCCGCGCCACGGCGCGCAGCGACAACGCTGTCGCGCCGCCTTCCTCCAGCAATTCCATCGCGGCCCGCAGGCATGCGGCGCGCAGATCGCCGTGGTGGTACGGGCTGCGCGACGTTGACATGGATCACACTCCCTCATGTTGACAGTGCTTACACCGCGTGTTTAATGTAAGCGCCGTACACATTCTAGCCGGTTGAAAGGCGCCCTTCGATGTCGAGCGAGCTGTTCGCACCGCTGAAGTTGCGGTCGGGATTGGTATTGGACAACCGGATCGCGAAAGCGGCGATGGAAGAGAACATGGCGGGCCCGGAGCAGCTTCCGGACCAGCACCTGTTCTCGCTCTATCAACGCTGGGGCGCCGGCGGCGCCGGGCTGCTGATCACCGGCAACGTCATGGTCCACGCGCAGGCGCTCACCGGCCCCGGCGGCGTGGTGCTCGACGTGGGAGCTCCGCTGGAGCCGTTCACGGAGTGGGCCAAGTCGGGCAAGGCCGGCGGCGCAGCTATGTGGATGCAAATCAACCATCCGGGTCGCCAGGTGCAGGTGCAGATGCCCGGAGTCGTGTGGGCGCCGTCGGCGGTAGGTGTCGAATTGGGCAAGCACACCAAACGTTTTGGCCGCCCCGTCGCGATGACCGCAGAGCAGATCGAAGCCACGGTACAGCGTTTCGCCGTCGCGGCTGTTGGGGCCGAACGTGCCGGATTCGACGGGGTGGAGGTCCACGCCGCGCACGGCTACCTGCTGTCGCAATTCCTGTCTCCGCTGTCCAACCGGCGCACTGACCAATGGGGTGGATCACTAGAAAACCGCGCCCGACTGCTGCTGGATGTCGTGCGAGCAATCCGATCAACGGTTGGCTCGTCGTTCGCCGTTGCGGTAAAGCTCAACTCCGCCGACTTTCAACGCGGCGGCTTCGACGCCGACGACGCACAGCAAGTCATCGCCATGCTCGAGCCGCTCGGAGTCGACCTGGTGGAGCTGTCGGGCGGCAATTACGAAAGCCCAGCAATGTCCGGACGCGCCGCCGATGCCCGCACGCAGGCACGCGAAGCGTACTTCCTTGACTTGGCAACAGAATTGGCCACGAGCAGCCCGCTGCCGCTGATGTTGACCGGCGGGATCACCCGCCGTGAGACCGCCGAAAAAGCCCTCGCCAACGGTGTGGCGATGGTCGGAATGGCGACCGCGCTGGCGGTTACCCCGGATCTTCCCGACCGCTGGCGCGTGGGAAAAGAAGCGGCTGGTCGGTTGCGGCCGGTCAACTGGTCGGATAAAACTCTCGCCTCCGCGGCCGGCATGGCGCTGGTCCGCCACCAGATGCGACGGATCGCCCGCGGACGCCACCCCGCGCTCGGCACGCACCCGGTGCGTGCGGTGGCATGTGACCAACTGGCACAGCGCCGCGCCCTGCGCCGTTACCGGTCCTGGCTGCAGGCCAGCGCGTGACCATTCCCATCGAAACTGGAGATCGCATGACGGACAGCACGATCCCGCACAACCACGTCACGATCATCGGCACCGGCTTCGGTGGCATCGCAACAGCAATCCGTTTAGAGCAGGACGGTTTTCATGACTTCGTTCTGCTGGAACGGGCAAACGACATCGGCGGAGTGTGGCGCGACAACGACTATCCGGGCGCCGCAGTCGATGTGCAGTGCCAACTGTATTCGTTCTCATTCGCACCTAACCCGCACTGGCGCAACTTCTACGCCAAGCAGCCCGAAATCCACGGTTACCTCAAAGACGTCACTGAACGATTCGGGCTGCGCCGTCACCTGATGCTGGACTGCGCCGTTCAGCGATTGGACTGGAATCCCGATAAGCAGGTCTGGCGCCTCGAAACCGCCCGCGGCGAGCGCACCGCCGACCACGTCGTCATCGCCACCGGTGCACTCGCAGAGCCAGTCATTCCGACGCTGCCCGGCGTGGACCGGTTCGCCGGCGCGATGTTCCACTCCGCCCGGTGGGACCACGACTTCGACCTCGCCGGCAAGCGGTTGGCAGTCATCGGCACGGGAGCCTCAGCGGTACAGTTCATTCCGGCCATCCAGCCCACCGCGGGTCACCTCACGGTTTTCCAGCGCACGCCGCACTGGGTCATGCCGCGCCACGACCGTGAAATCGGCGCACGGACCCAGCGCCTGCTTCGCGCAATTCCGGCGCTGCAGCGGCTGCAACGCTTGAAGATCTATCTGCAACGCGAGTGGATCGTCATCGGGTTCCACCACCCGTGGCTGATGACACTGGCCGAACGACAGGCGCGCCGTCACCTCAAATCACAAGTCAACGATCCGGGCCTGCGCGCCCAGCTACTGCCCGATTACCGCCTCGGCTGCAAACGCATCCTGATCTCCGACGAATACTTGTGCAGCCTGGATCAGCCAAACGTCTCGCTGATCACCGACGGCATCGCCGAGATCGACGAGCACGGCATCACCGACGGCGCCGGCAGACACCACGCGGTCGACGCCATCATCTTCGGCACCGGATTCAACACCACGCGGCTGCCGCTAACCGATCAAACCTACGGTGCCGACGAGCGGTCCATGGCACAGGTGTGGAACGGCAACCCCACGGCCTACCTCGGCACCTCAGTCAGCGGCTTCCCGAACTGCTATCTGATCCACGGTCCCAATATCGGCAGTGGTCATAACTCGGTGATCTACATGATCGAATCGCAGGTCAATTACATCGCCGCGGCAATCGGTTACGCCCGTGCCCATCAGCTCGCCGCCGTCGAACCGACCTTGAGCGCCCAAGAAGCGTTTGTTGCCGAAGTCGATGACCTGAGCGCCGGAAGCGTGTGGACGGCCGGCGGCTGCAACAGCTGGTACCTCAACGACTCGGGCCGCAACATCAACCTCTGGCCCGGCAGCACGTTCGACTACCGCCGTCGCGCGCTTCGCTTCGACCCGACTCAACATCTGACGCAGCGCGCGCCGTCGCCGATACCGGTTGTGTCGTAAGTACTGTCACGGGCCAAGCCCGTCAGGCGACGCGAAAGACGGGATACTGATCGACGATTCGCTCGAAGTTGTCCAGCGGCGCGCGCCGATCGATCGTGAAAAACGGACGCGCACCTGGCGCTAGCTCGAGATACCGACGCAAGATCGCGGCGCGCTTGCCGGACAGGTCTTCCACCAACGTCACCTCCTCGCGCCGACCGCGCACTAAAACGCCACGGTTATCCGCGCGCAGGTTGCGCACCCAGTTCGCCTTCTGGCCGAGCATGGAGACCAGGTAACGCTCGCCCTGGTAGTCGGCGACGACCACCGGGAACGAAACGGTCCGTCCTGATTTGTGGCCCCGCACTTCGAGCGTGGCAGCTCCGCTCGGCCCCATACCCTTGGCAAAAGACAAGGCGCCCAACCGGTTTGCGATGCGGGCAGACCATCCCGGACGGCCTTTGCGATACTGCCATCGTTGAAAAGCGCTTACCAAGCGGCCCAGCATGCATTCACATTACTGCCGCCCGGACACTGCTACATCTGCGCCCAAACGATTTTCGTCTGCAGGTAGGTCTCGATGCCGGCCTTGCCCGATTCGTAGCCCCAGCCGGACTGCTTGTAACCACCGAACGGCATCGAATGGTCGAACTGCATCTGGCAGTTCAGCCCGACGGTTCCGGCCTTGAGCTTCTTGGCCATCCGATGCGCGCGACCGAGATCGCTGGTCCACGTGGTGGCCGCCAGCCCGTAGGTGCTGTTGTTGGCCAGCGCGACGGCCTCGTCCTCGTCGTCGAACGGCAGGATCGTGACGACCGGGCCGAAGATCTCCTCCTGGAACAGCCGGCTCGAATCGGGGTCGACGTTGGTGACCACCGTCGGATGCACGAAGTAACCTTTGCGGTCCAGCCGGTGCCCGCCGGCGACCAACTCGGCGCCATCCGACTTGCCTTGATCGAGGTAGCCAAGCACGCGGGTGAGCTGCTTCTGGCTGATCAGCGGACCGACCATGGCGCCTTCGTCGCTGGGTCCGCCCAACTGCATGACGTTGGCCATGTGGGCGATTCCTTCGACGACCCGCTCGTAGACTCCGCGCTGTGCGAAGATGCGCGACCCGCACACACAGGCCTGTCCCGAGTGGATGAAGGTGCCGAACGAGGCCATCGGCATGGCCAGGTCGAGGTTGGCGTCGTCGAAGATCAGCACCGGTGACTTGCCGCCGAGCTCGAGGGTGACCTTGTTGAGGTTGCTGTCGGCGGCGGCGTGCACGATCGCCCGGCCGACCTCCGTCGAACCGGTGAAGGCGACCTTCTCCACATCGGGGTGCGCGGTGATTGCCGCGCCGGCGGTGTGCCCGTAACCGTTCACCAAGTTGACGACGCCCTCGGGCACTCCGGCCTCAGCCAGGATCCCGTCCAGCACCAGCGCCGAAAGTGGTGTCTCCTCAGCGGGTTTGACCACGCTACTGCAGCCGGCCGCCAGTGACGGCGCCAGCTTGGCGCAGAAGTTGAAGACCGGGCCGTTCCACGGGAAGATCAGCCCGACCACGCCGTAGGGTTCACGCAGCGTGTAGGTGTGCATGTGCGAGTCGACCCCGGTCAGCCCGCCGGTGTTGACGTCGCGCGCGATGCCGTCGATCTTGGTGCACCAGCCGGCGTAGTAGCGGAACCACTCCGACCCGACCTTGGTGATGATCTGCGCCTGTGCCGGCGGGATGCCGGCGTTGAGCGATTCGAGCTCGGCGAGGATCTCGGCGTTCTCGTCGATGAGATCGGCGACCCGCCACAGCACCTTGGCCCGGTCGTAGTCGGGCATGCCGGACCACACGCCGGACTCGGCGGTTTCCTTGGCGCGGGCGACCGCGTCGTTGATGGCTTCGGGACCGCAGTCGGTGAATTCGGTGATCTGCTCTTCGGTGGCGGGGTCGATGATCGGAATCACCTCACCGGTGCCTGATCGCTTACGGATGTCGTCCAGTACGTCCTGCACCGTCATGGCGGGTGAGTCCCTTCGCATCGTCGCGACTCTATCTATGTAGAGATGACGCCATGAGTGTAGCCCAGGACCCGCCGGGTGCACGACCTAGGTCACAGGCAGGGGACCGGGCCTACCTCCAGGCGAAAACCGGTTGCTCGAGTTCGTCGACCCGATCGTGGCGACCCTCCAGGCCAAGCCAGCGCAGCTGCAGCAGCACAGCACCGGTCGGCGCGTGAATGAGGTCGTTTCCCAACGGTATTTGGACAACCGGACGTGGGCTTTCCGGGATGGTGATGAACCGCGGCGAGTCCGCGCGCTGCAGTTGGTGCAGCCCCACCCGGTAGACCGCCACGACCTCATCGGGTGCGGGTTGGGGGTCGAGTCGTCCGCCGCCCCAGAGCACCACCGGGGTGATGACGTAGCCCGACCGGGTCGGGTAGTCGTCGAGCAGACCCAACACCGCCGGCGCGGCGAGTTTGATGCCGACCTCCTCATCCAGCTCCCGGAGTGCCGCATCGACCGCGTTCTCCCCCGGGTCCAGTCGACCACCCGGAAGCGCCCACTGCGATGGATGTGAGTTGAGGCGGGACGTCCTGCGGCACAACAGGAATGCGGCCCCGCCGGATACGTCGACCATGCGGCCGTCGAGGCCGGCCTCCGGCATCGGGCGTCCCGCTGTCCAGTCGTCCACCGGCGCCGGGTCGATCCGGTCCTCCCCGACCTCCGAGTCGACGAGCAGGACCGCCACGGCCGCGTGCCGCTTCGTCGGGTCGGCTACAACGCGACGATCGTGAGCGGTGAGATGGTCCCTGATCCTCTCGCGCAGCGCCTCGTCATAGGGGACGGTCATCACCCGAGCCTAAGCCGACGGCCAACGAGTCCCGCATGCCGGCCGAAGTCCAATGCGTTGGCGGGCTTGCTGATTAACTAGACGGGATGGCTGACATCACCATGTTGATCCTCGCCGACCATGACTGGTTCCGTGCACAATTCGCCAAGCTGGACGATCTGCAAGCCCAGACACCGGTCAACCAGCGAGCGCTGGAACGCGTCTGGCGTCCACTTGCCGAGAAGCTGGACGTACACGCTTACATCGAAGAGAAGATCTTCTACCCGCAACTGCTCAAGCGCGGCACCGACGACGCCGAAGGCGAGACGCTCGATGCGATCGGTGATCACAATGACATTCGCGACGGCGTGCGCGACGCGAACGCCGCAGCGATAGCCAGCGACGAGTGGTGGGCGGCGGTCGGGCGAACCCGCCGGGCCAACGACGACCACATGGGCGAAGAAGAGCGGGAAGGGTTGGCCGACTTTCGTCGTCACGCACCGATCGGTCTGCGCGAAGCCCTCGGGCATCAATACCGCGAGTTCATGGGACAGCATCCGACCACCCAAGGACTGTCGATCGTCGACCGCGACCCACAAAGCTACGTCGAGGAACAAGAAGGCACGGCGCGGTCGCCGCGCAAGGACTTCTCGCTCGATATCGGCAGCCTGAAGGGCGAATGACGACTCATGCGGCCTGGGCAACACCAGGCCGCATGAACCTAATTCTCAGTCGGGCGGTCAGGCGTGGCCGGAGCCGCAGCCGACGCCCGGAAGGCATCCGGTACCGCCGGGAACGCCACCCGGGCCGGCGAACTGCCCGCCGGAGCCACAGCCGACACCTGGGACACAGCCTTGGCCACCGGGGCCGCCGCCGGGACCGTTGAACTGTCCGCCGGAGCCACAGTTGCCGTTGGCGTCACAGCCGCCGCCACCGGGGTCCTGCTTGTAGACACTGTGGGTGGGCCCCGCAGTGGCTGGGGAGCCAATGGAAGCCTCAGCAGCGGCCACGGGCATCACGGCAATCGCTGCAGCAGCGGCTCCACCGATAACCAGCGGTTTCATGAAATTGAGTTTCTCGAACATGGTCATAGACGCCGTTATACCCCCTTCCACACATGTCCAAAACATCGAATTTCAGTCGTGATGGTTGACGACATTGATGACATTCCCGTCGGGGGCCCGGACGAAGAAACGTCGCGGACCCCAGGCTTCGGTGGTCAGCGGATGGACGATTTCGTAGCCGAGCTGTTGTGCCTCCGCGTACGCCGCGTCGATGTCATCGGTGCAGACCGAAATCACCGAATCTTCAGCGGCAGTTGCATCCCTGGTCACCAGTTGGAGCCGCGCCCCGGCGTCGGCCGACGAGTAGCGGGCCACCCAGCCCAGATTGAACTCTTCGTTGGTCAGCCCGAGGAAGTCGGTGTAGAAACCCTGGGCCGCTTCGATGTCCGCGACTGGAAGGTTGGCAAATATCTTCGTGGCTTGCATGCAGCTCTCCTGATGGTGTGAAGCCGGCGGCGCCCTCCACGCTAGCGGCCGTGCTCCGGATTACGCTGGCGGCCATGAGCGGCAACCGGGTGTCTGGCGGAGTCGTGCACAAGCTGCCCGCCGACCTACGTGAGGCGCTGCTTGCCAATTCGACGGCACTGGCCGCTTGGCAGGACATCACGCCCTTGGCGCGCAACGAGTTCATCTGCTGGGTCGATGACGCCAAACAAGAAGCGACCCGAAAGCGCCGCATCCGCCGGACCCAGGAGGAACTCGAGGAAGGCCTCCGCCGGCCCTGCTGCTGGCCGGGTTGCAAGCACCGCGAGCGCACCGGGACATAGCGCCCGGTCGACTCTTTACCCCTGACGCATTCAGTACTACGCTTTGTGGTACTACGTTGCATAGTAGATGTTCGGCTGGGCCCCATCGCAGCGGTTTCAGCCGTGAGGGGATGGTTGCCATGAACCTCCGACCGGCGGATACCGCGGTGCGCCAAGCCCAAGACATTGATGCGCGATATCACCCTTCGGCGGCGCTACGGCGCCAGCTCAACAAGGTCTTCCCGACACACTGGTCGTTCCTGCTCGGCGAGATCGCGCTGTACAGCTTCGTCGTTCTGCTGATCACCGGCATCTATCTGACGCTGTTCTTCGACCCGTCCATGACCGAGGTCGCCTATCACGGGGTCTACCAACCACTGCGCGGTGTGGAGATGTCACGCGCCTACGAGTCGGCGCTCAACATCTCGTTCGAGGTCCGGGGTGGGCTGTTCGTGCGCCAGGTACACCATTGGGCCGCACTGATGTTCGCCGCGTCGATCATGGTCCATCTGGCTCGCGTCTTTTTCACCGGAGCGTTCCGCCGCCCGCGCGAAGCCAATTGGGTCATCGGTTCACTGCTGCTGATCCTGGCCATGTTCGAGGGTTATTTCGGTTACTCGCTGCCCGACGACTTGTTGTCCGGCATCGGCCTGCGCGCCGCGCTGTCGTCAATCACGTTGGGATTTCCCGTGATCGGCACCTGGCTGCACTGGGCCCTGTTCGACGGCGACTTCCCGGGCACCGCACTGATTCCCCGCCTTTACGCGCTGCACGTTTTGGTGCTGCCGGCCATCATTCTGGGCCTGATCGGCGCGCATCTGGCAACGGTGTGGTTTCAGAAGCACACGCAATTCCCCGGACCCGGCCGCACCGAACGCAATGTCGTCGGCGTGCGCGTCATGCCCGTCTTCGCCGTGAAATCCGGTGCCTTCTTCGCGCTGACGACCGGTGTTCTCGGCCTGATGGGCGGCCTGCTGCAGATCAACCCGATCTGGGAGCTGGGCCCCTATTCACCGTCGCAGGTGTCGGCGGGATCGCAGCCGGATTTCTACATGATGTGGCCGGACGGCTTGCAGCGACTGTGGCCGGCATGGGAGCTCTACATCGGTCACCACACAGTGCCCGCGCCATTCGGTGTCGCGGTGATCATGGGCATCGTGTTCGTCCTGCTGACGATTTATCCGTTCTTGGAGAAGCGGTTCAGCGGCGACTACGCCCATCACAATCTGCTGCAGCGTCCGCGAGACGTGCCGGTGCGCACCGGGATTGGGGCGATGGCCATCGCCTTCTACTTGGTACTCACATTGGGGGCGATGAACGACATCATCGCGCTGAAATTCCACATCTCACTCAATGCCACCACCTGGGTCGGGCGGATCGGCATGGTCGTGCTGCCACCGATCGTCTACTTCATCACCTACCGCTGGTGTGTTGGGCTGCAGCGCAGCGACCGCGCCGTCCTGGAGCACGGCATCGAAACCGGCATCCTCAAACGGTTGCCGCACGGCGCTTACGTCGAACTGCACCAGCCGCTCGGACCGTCACCGCTGGAATATCAGGGCGCTCCGGTGCCGACGAAAATGAACAAGCTCGGCTCCGGCGGCTCCCCCGGCTCGGGGAGTTTCCTGTTCGCGGATCCCGAGACCGAGGACACCGCGCTGTCCGAAGCCCATCACGCCGCCGAGCGCCGCGCCCTCACCGCGCTGCGGGGTCGCTGATTCACCGGATGCTCCTTCGCTAACGCACATGCCGCGAGACATGATGTCGGTATGACCACCGAGATCCGTATGCTCGACAGCGAAGGCGACCTCGTTGCCGCGGCGAATCTGTTCCGCACCTCGATGATCGGCTTCCCGCCCTTGGCCGGTCTGGCACCGGGACAGATCGCCACACTGCTGGAACGGGGCCGAACCATCGGCGCATTCGTCAACGCCCAACTCGTTGGCACCGCTGATGCCGTGACGAGCGGGCTCACCCTTCCCGGCGGAATCATCGTCGGGCACGCCGCGGTCACGCACGTCGGGGTTCTACCGTCGTTCACCCGCAAGGGCATCGCCACCGATCTCATGCGTCATCAGCTGCACGACGTCGCCGCGCGTGGGGAGACCGTCGCGACCCTGCGGGCTTCGGAGGCGACCATCTACGAGCGGTACGGCTACGGCGTCGCGAGCTCGTCGCAATCCATCGAGGTTCACACGGCGCGGGCAGAACTTCGCCCCGGTCTGGGGGCCGGGGGCCCGGTGCGTCTGCTGGACGCCGAGCGGGTGTGGGACCTGCTGCCCCGGATCTACACCGAGAATCGACCGTCACGTCCGGGAACCATCGACCGCCCGAATGTGTGGTGGCAGGGCGTACGGCTCCGGACCGAATCATCGGCGCAGCCTTGGTATGTCGCGGTGCACGGTGAGCCGGGCGCCGAAACCGGGTTCGCTCGGTATCGACCGATCGACACCGACAAATGGTTTGTCAGCGATCAGCGCACCATCGTGGTGGAGGACTTCTTCGCACCCGATGCCACCGCCTACCTCGGACTGTTGCGATTTCTTCTCGGGCTCGATCTCATTGATCGCGTGCTGTTTTGGATGCTGCCGGTCGACGATCCACTGCCATGGCTGCTGCTCGATCGACGCGCTGCACGGGTGGCCGCCACCCACGATGAAACGTGGTTACGCGTCGTCGATGTCGAGAATGCATTGTCGGCAAGGCAATACGAGGGCACCGGGGATGTCGTCGTCGCCGTCGACGACCCGCTAATGCCGGAGAATTCGATCACCATGGCTATCACCGGAGACGGCTGCGAACAGACCGACCGGCGCCCGCAAGTTCGCGTCGACGTGGCCGGCCTTGCGGCCGTGTTGCTCGGCGGGGCGACATGGCGCAGTCTGGCCGTCGCCGGGCTGGCCCACGCGGACGATCCGGCAGCGCTCGCGGCGGCCGAGCAGCTGTTCGCGGTTCGTGAAGCACCACACGCCGGATTCTTCTTCTAGCGCCGCACTTTTCCGGTCGATCGGCCGCGACGCAGCGCGTAAACGGCCGCACCGGCGAGAAGTACGGCGGTGCCGGGGATCACCGCCGTGAGCGGCAGCGCCAGGGCGATCACGATGCAGCCGAAGAATCCCAGCGTAGGAACTATTCTGCCGCCAAGCGTCCACGCCGAGGCGTTGGCGATCGCATAGTAGACCAGGACCGCAAAGGACGAGAAGCCTATGGCACTCCGAACATCGGCGGTTCCGGCTAGGACAGCCACCACGAGCCCTACCGCGATCTCCGCACGATATGGGGTCTTGAACGTGGGATGTACGGCGGAAAGCTGTTGTGGTAGATAGTGATCGCGCGCCATCGCGAATGTTGTCCGAGAGACGCCCAGGATCAACGAAAGTAGCGATCCGAGCGCCGCCAATACCGCGACGGCGCGCACCACTGGCTCATATCCGGCTATACCGGCGGCGCGCACCGCATCAGCAATCGGTGCAGCGGACTGCGCTAGCTGCGGGCTACCTAACACGGCCAGCAGCGCAACCGCGACGACCGCGTACACGATCAGCGCGATGCCTAACGCGACCGGAATCGCGCGGGGGATGGTGCGCGCCGGGTCGCGCACCTCTTCACCCAAGGTCGCGATTCGCGCGTAACCCGCGAACGCAAAGAACAGCAATCCGGTCGCCTGCAACACTCCGTGGACGCTCGCGTCGGCGCCGATGGCGATTCGGCCGAAGTCGGTGTGCGGGGCCGTCATCGCGACGGCCGCAAATCCTGCCAGCGCCGCCAACACCACGGTCACGATGATCCGCGTCACCCGCAGTGACTTCTGCATCCCGGTGTAGTTGAGGGCGGTCAGCACAATGACCGCCACAACCGCGATCGCATGGGCTCGAGCGGGCCAGGCGTAAGAGCCCACGATCAAGGCAATCGCAGCACATGATGCCGTCTTGCCGACAATAAAGCCCCACCCGGCCAGATACCCCCAGAACTCACCGAGTCGCTTGCGCCCATACACATAAGCGCCGCCGGACTCGGGATAGCGCGCAGCACAGCGCGCCGTCGACGTCGCGTTGAAATATGCGACAACCGCCGCACCCGCCAGGCCGATCAGCAAGCCGTTGCCCGCCGCCGCTGCGGCCGGCGCCAGTGCCGCGAACACGCCGGCGCCCACCATCGAACCCAGACCCATCACGACGGCGTCGGCGGTCCCAAGTCGGCGCTCCAACTGAGGACGGCCTTCTCGATCGGGCCGGTCGGTCATGGCCTGCCCAGTAGTTCTGAGAGTTGCGCCGCGGAAAAGTGGCTCGGCCCAAGCCGATTGCGTACTGCTTCGCGCGACGCCCGCGCCAGCGCGGCGTTGAGCGGCGCGGTGATGCCGTGCTGGTGGGCGATCCGGACAATCTCGCCGTTGAAGTAGTCGGTTTCGACGTTGCCGGTGTTGCGGCTCAGCGACTGCCAGGTGGAGTTGCTTGCACCGGTATTCGAGCCGGGCACCGGCCGCGGCGTCGGTCCGTCGGCTCGGGCCGCGATGGATACCTCGAACGAGGTGAATTCGATTCCCGCATACCGTAATACGTATTCGCCTTCGCGGCGCAGCGCCGCAACCACTTCGGTGGTATCGGCCCCGTCGGCGGACAGCGCGCCCACCGAATTGCCGAGATTGCTCAGTAGTTTGTTGTACTTCCATGGAGCCACATCGTCGATTACGCGCACGTGGATACCCGCCGCGCTCCACGTCGTGTTCACCTCGGCCAGCAGTTCGCCGTCAGCCGGTGATTTGCACTGCGCCGGCCAGCGTCCGATGTGGAACTGGCCCACCACCGGCCAGGACCGGACGATCACCTCGCCGGCTTCGAGGTGCATGGCAGGCAACCAGACACAGGCACCGAATACCCGCCGGAAATAGCGCAGCGCTTTCTCTTCGGCGACAACGCCGTTGAGGGCGGTCAGCGCCGGCAGCAGGTCGCCCGCGGTGCCGATGATTCCGTTGGGGCCGTGGACCGGCTGATCGACCCATTGCTGCAGGGCCGCGTCCAGTTGCTGCGTCTTGGTGGTGAACACCAGCACGTCGTCGGGGGTCAACTGCAGATGCTCGGCGCCCGACACCGCGTTGACCGGCGTGTGGAAGATGCCGTCGGGTGTCCTCAGCGTCAAGCCGGTGGTTGCCAGGGTCTCGGCGTGGCGGCCCCGGGCGACCAGCACGGTGGCGACACCGGCCCGAGCGAGCACTCCGCCCACCGTGCCGCCGATTGCTCCCGCCCCGACGATGACGTATCGGCGCCCGTTTACTCCCGGTTCATGCGTCTCGTCCAATGCCATTGGGCGAGAGTACGTCTGCGGACCACGAGCGGGTCAGACCAGGTAGTAGTAGTGCTTGGAATCGCCGTTGGTGGCGACGGCCTCGGCAGGAACCTGCGCGCCCGATTCATCGAAGCCACCTAGCGCGTGGGCGTAGCGGACGGCCTTCAGCGTCGCCGAGAATTCCTCGTCTTCCTCGGGGAATACCCGGTCGGAGGGGAACCACTTGTCGAATCCGACATTTGTCAGCAGCGTCCACAGGTCGGCTTGCACGCCTGCGAGCAGGACCGTAACGCCGCGGTCGGATTCTTCCCGCACGAACTTCTCGATCCGCTCGATGACGACAGCGTCCGGATGGCGCACCCGCTTGACCCGCAACACCAGGAACTTGATGTCCTCTTCCTTGATCCGCTCGCCCAGCGCTTCGAGATAGCGTTCGAGTTCGGGTGCGGCGCCGAAGAAGAGCTCGCCCTCGAAGTCGTAGATGATGATCGACCGGTCGACCGGATCGCCGGGCACCCTTTCACGGACCACCCGTTCCGGTGCCACCACAAGCTCCCTGGCCTTCAGCTTCGCTGCGCGTGGCACGAACAGCAGGATCGACAGGGCGACACCGAGCAGCACCGCAGTGTCCAAGTCGATCAGCACGCCGGTGAACGCGGTAAGAAGGACGAGTCCCGCGTCGTAGCGCGATGCCTTTATGGCGTAACTCAATCGCTTGATGTCGATCAGCCTTGCGGCCGTGATCAGCAGCAGTCCGGCCAGCGCGGCCCGCGGCATGTAATGCAATAGCGGTGCGAACACCAACACGACGACGGCGACGCCAATCGATGCGATAACGCCGGAGAACCGGGTCACCGCGCCGGCCTGGTAGTTGATCGGGGAGCGCGTCACCGAACCCGAGCCAGGCAGGGCCTGGAAGAAGCCGCCGGTGAGGTTCGCCAGGCCCTCCGCGATGATCTGCCGGTTGTAGTCGATCTTCTGCCCACTCTGATAGGCAATGGCTTTGGCGATCGACAGCGCCTCGAGCAGTCCGATAAAGGCGATGGCCAGCGCACCTTCGGAGAGTTGACCTACCTCGCTCAATTGCACGGACGGGATGTGCGGCAGCGGCAGGCTCTGCGGAATTTTCGCGGTCAGCGTTACCGCGGTCTTCCCGGTGTGGTCTTCCGTCGACCACCCGGCCAGATACGCGATCAGGGCGGCGAAGATAAGCACCGCCAGCAGGTCCAGTTGCGGCAGACCGTAGCGTTTGACCAGCCTCCGCAAAAGGATGGCCAACACCACGGTCGCGGTGCTGATGACCAGCGCGCGGTAGTTCAGCGCATCACCGTGGAACAGCGTGAGGTAGGTACGTTTCAGCACCGACTGCCGGCCGTTGCCCTGGTCCTTCACCCCCAGCGCGTTGCCGAGCTGACCTATCGCGATCAGGATGGCTGCTGCCAGCAGGAAACCGAGGATGACTGATTCGGAGATGTATCGAGTCAGATCACCCAGCTTGAACACGGCGATCAGGATCTGGAATACGCCGACGAGGACGCCGAGCAGAAACAGCGCCTCAAACAACACGGTGCGATTCTCGGGATCTATGAATGCCAGCGAGCTGAACACCAGCAACGAAATCGCGCTCGTTGGTCCGTTGACCAGGTGGGAGGATGATCCGAACACCGAAGCGACGAAGGTCACCACGATCGCCGAATACACGCCAAATTTCGGATCGACGCCGGCCACCAACGCATAGGTGATGCCCTGTGGCAGCGACACCGCCGCAACCGTCAGCCCGGCGATCAGATCCCGGCGGGCTTTGTCTCCGGTGTAGTTCAGACTGCGGAATCTGTCCGAAATGCTCATGGCGTCTTCGTCTTTCGCCGAGGGTGTGCGGACGCGTTTCTCGCCGGAGCCGAGGAAACCACGTCGTAGATGCCGTTATTGCCGAAAAATCTCTCGCGCGCGTCGTACCAGTCTTTGGCGATCGCGGTGATCGGGAACAGCTCGATGGCGGGCAGCCGGTCGTTGTGTTTGGCCAGGATTTCCGGCTTGATCGGCCGATAGCCGTATTGCGCGGCGGTCTCCTGGGCGGCATCGGTGTAGAGGTATTCCAGATACGCCTTGGCGTAAGACGCGATCTTCTTGTTCTCGAGATTCGCATCGACCCAGGCGACCGCCGGTTCAGCGCGAATACTGACTGGCGGATAGACGATTTCGAATTCGTCCTTGTTTTCTGCGACCTCGCGCAGCGCCTCGTTCTCCCAGGTGAGATGCACGTCTCCGACCTTCTCGGTGGCAAAGCTGATGGCCGCGCTGCGGGCGCCCGGGTCGGCGACCACAACGTGGCTCAGAAGGGCCCTGACGAAGTCGGACGCTTGCGCTTCGCTGCCACCGCGCGTCGTCACCGACCCCCAGGCGGCGAGGACGCTCAGCTTGCCGTTGCCAGACGTGCGCGCATCGGGATTCACGATCTCGATGTCATCCTTGATTAGGTCGGGCCAATCGTGAATGCCGTTTGGATTGTCCTTGTGGACGACGAACACGATCGTCGACGTATACGGCACAGAGTTATTGGGCAGCCGCTGTTGCCAATTGGGTGCGATCAGCCCGCGTCTACGCAGCGCGTCGACGTCGCTCGGCAACGCCAGCGAAACGACGTCGGCTTTCTGCTTTCCATTGATGACGTCGGTGGTCTGCCGGCCCGAACCACCGTGAGATTGCTTGACTTCCACGGTCACACCGGTTTGCCGCCGATATTGGTCGGCGAATGTCTTGTCCACTGCCGCGTACAGTTCCCGGGTCGGGTCGTAGGAGACATTGAGGATCTGGTTGGGCGAATTGTCGTGGTGCAGGTTGTGGATCGCGATGAGGCTGGCGGCTACGACGATGGCGACAATGCCGACGATATTGAGTCGGGGCACGGAGGAGAGGACGTTGCGCCAACGCGACGCTGGCTGCGCGGGCTCTGTCATTGCCGCCTCCATACCCATCACCGGAATCGTGAAAGTTGCCGGCTACCGGCGACTGAATTTTGGAGACTATCGACCGAACCTTGAATACACAGCGGTGTAAATCAGGCTGATCGCAATGGCCCAGTCCGACAGGGTGATTACCGCCTTTCAATTCGACGGTTGCCCCATTTGTGCAGATCAGGCTTATCTGTCCGCTGCTGGCGGCTAGATCGTGGGTCGAGTTAACCCGAATGTTGTAGCGCGCCAGCTCTACTGGGGCAGATTTGGTGATTCCGCGCAATCCGAACTTGGCGGTGACATAGGCGCCACCTACTTAGGGCGCCGCCGCGCCAGCAATTCACGCACCGGCCGTAACTGTTGGTCGTCACGCCCCGGTGCCCACAGCCCGATCAGGACAGCGCTGACGGCTACCAGCACGCCGAGCACCAACAGCGACGAATGCATCGCGTCGATGAACGCCGTCTTGCTGACCTCCGACAGTCGGGCACCCGCCGGTCCCAGCCGTCGCGCGACCTCGAGCGCTTGGCCCAGTGACGTGCTCGCGGCGTCCCCCACCGGTTTCGGGAATCCGATCAGGTTGGGAGCCAACGCCTTCGCATACCGCGCGGCCAGCATCGACCCAGCGAGCGCGATGCCGAGCGCGGCACCGATTTCCCGGCTGGCATCGTTGACCGCTGAGGCCACTCCCTGCTTGTCATCAGGCGCGGTCGTCATGATCACCGACGTCGTCGGCGCGGTGCACAATCCGATACCGGTGCTCATCACCAACATCGGCCACGCCGCCCGCCAATAGGGTGAACCCGATTTGATGCCGAGCATGCAGATCGCCCCGGTCGCGATCAGCAGGAGTCCACTGAATATCACCGCGCGCAGGCCAAGTCGGGGCAGATACCAGAAAGACAGCACGGACAGCATCAGCATCGGGCCCATGATCGGGCTCAGCGCCAACGCCGTCTTGTTCGGGCTGTAGCCCAGGATCAGTTGCATGTATTGCATGAGCAGGAACATGTAGCCGAACATCGACAGGAAGAACACCGTGATGGTGGCCGCACCGGTGGCGAATGCGGGAACCGCGAACAGTCGCACATCCAGCAGCGGATAACGCTGCCGCACTTCGACAAAGCCGAACGCCAGACTCAGCAGCAGTCCGACGCCGATGCTGATGATCACCAGTGGGTGGGTCCACCCACGCGCGGGTGCCTCGAGGATGCCGAAGACGAGTGTCGCCACGGCGCCGCCGATGACCAGCGCGCCGCGCCAGTCCAACGGCTTGGCGTCGGCATCCCGCGAACTCGCGATGGTCAACGTCAGGATGAAGATGGTCAGGGCCGCACCCGCGAAGGCCCAGAAGATCGAGTGCCAGGACCAGAAATTCAGCAGACCACCGGATCCGAGCATCCCGATGACGGCACCCGATCCGGCGACACCGGCCCAGATGCCGACTGCCTTGTTCCGCTCCTCCTTGGAGTAAGCGGCGGTGATCAACGACAGCGTGGCGGGCATGATCAACGCCGCGCCCGCACCGGCAAGCCCGCGGGAGACGATGATGATCAGGGGTTGCGACCAGATGGCCGGCACCAAGGACGCGGCACCGAATATCGCGAGGCCTACCAGCATTGCGCCGCGCCGGCCGTAGCGGTCGCCGAGGGCGCCGGCCGGCAGCAGCAGACAGGCGAGCACCAGGGTGTAGCTGTCCACAACCCAGGTGAGCTGGGTCTGGGTGGCCGAGGTCGCGATCGCTATGTCAGGAAGCGCGGTGTTCAGCGCCACCATCGAGGAGATCACCAGCAGCACGCCGAAGCACGCGACGGTGAGGAGCCAGACACGGGCCCGCTCTGACAAGCCGGCGAGAGCGAAATCGTTGTCTTGGCCTGGCTGGGTCAAAGCATTGGCCACACGCCGTCACCCCCTTTCAGCGTCAAGCTGCGCTGTCCGAGACCTGGAGGGTCTTGGTTTCGAGACTAACAGTCTCGTTTGGAGTGGGCGCGGCGGGATTACGCCGGCGCAGGTGGCGGTGATCAGTTTGGGCGCCACCTGCTCGGCAAACACTCGTCGTAGCGCCTCGGCCGCGCTCGCCAGGCCGATGCCGGAGTTGGCGCCGGTGATCACGGCGGTTTTGTGGTCGAGCAATCCCGTCGATGTCTCCCGAGGAGGGCGATGTGTACGTCGCGATGTCGAGGGTCCGCATCAAAGCGGGCCGATCGCCGCCTCGGCTTAGGCCACAAGTGGTTTCGGGGTGTCCACGATCGAGTAGTCACTGGCGTCCCCGGCGACGACGCGGCTGCGTTCGCCATGCACGCTGACGGGAATGTCGCCCGCAAGTGTGATCCGGTGCATGGTGCGGCGTTGATTGCCGAAGTCGGAGACGCCGTAATGCTGGGTTGCACGGTTGTCCCACATCGCGACATCGCCGAGTTCCCAGTTCCATCGAATTGTGTTCTCCAGCCAAGTGATCCGATCCTGGAAGATCCGAAACAACGCCTGCGACTCGGCGCCGTTGACCCCCAAGATGGACTTGACGAAGTTGCCGAGCAGCAGCGACCGCTCGCCGGTCTCCGGATGAACACGGACCACCGGGTGATGCGCCTCATAGTGGGTGGACTGAAACTCGGCTGCGTACTTCAATACCGCTTCGGGGTCAGCTTCCAGCGCCGCTAACTTCGAAGGGTCCACCTGGCCATAGTCGAATGCGTTGTTGTGCATTGCCCACAGGCCGTCCGCGAGCTGCTGCAGGGGCTGCGGCAGCTGCTGGTACGCGGCGACAGTCGAGGCCCAGGTGGTGGTGCCGCCGTAGGCCGGCAGCTCGACGGCGCGCAGTATCGAGGCCTTCGGCGGCCGGTCAACAAACGTGACATCCGTGTGCCACTGATTGGCGCCGCTGCCCCCGATGGATTCCAGTCGCATCACCCGGCCGCCCTCGAACTTGAGCGTCGGGTGCGGCGTCGTGGGAACGCCCAGGCTCTCGGCGAATGCGTAGTGGGAGTCGTCATCGAGATGCGTCTGCCCGCGGAAGAACACCACCTTGTGGGTGATCAGCGCTTGGTTGATCGCGACCGCGGTGTCGCCGTCGAGTTCGCCGAGGCGCACCCCGTCGATACGCGCCCCGATGTTCTCGCTCAGCTTCACTACGCGAAGTTCACTGCTCACAGCTGCTCCTTGTCGACGTATCGGAATGTAGGCACCTGTGTACACCGCATTGTCAGCTACTGTACACAGATGGCTACATCGGAGGCAACGGTTGCAACCACGGCGAAGCCAATTGGTAAAGACGAGGTCAGCGCCGCCGTCCTACAAGCAGCCAGCGAGCTGTTCGCCGAAAAGGGCCCAGCCGCGACATCTATCCGCGAGGTCGCCGCGCGAGCCGGCGTCAATCACGGCCTGCTGCACCGCCATTTCGGCAGCAAACGCCAACTGCTGGCGGCCACGCTGCAGTATCTCGCCGACTCCGCTGCCGCCCTACGCGCGTCCGGAGCATCGCAGGCCGAAGTCGAGGCCACCTACGAATTTCAGGCACGCGTCATGGTGCGCTCGACGCTCGACGGCTTTCCGGTGGAAGAACTCCAGCAGCGATTTCCCGGTATGGAAGCGTTTCTGGACCAGGTGCGAGCCGGTCATACCGAGGACCGCACCGCGAGACTGCTGGCTGCCCACGGGATGGCGCTGCAAGTCGGATGGGGACTCATGGGACCGACGCTGCGGGTCGCGTTCGGGCTACAGGATCTCGACGACAACGAGATACGAGCGGCGGTCGCCGAGCAGATTGCCAAAATCGTTGCAGCTCAATAGTATGCGCTCGTGCCGCGGTGGCCGGTGATCCGGTAGCTGCGGTCGCCGCGGATCATCGCCAGGTTGTAGTTGCCGTCCGCGTCTTGCGGATTGCGTAGCAGCCCATCACTGAAGATGTAGGTCTGTTATCGGAACGTGGCCGGTACGTGCCCGTTGTTCGTTAGGTTACGACTCGACTGATGCACAGCGCACTTGACCGGCACAGGGCTGAGAATCGATGATAGGCAAGGAGTTTTATGGACTTCGAGGGAGGCCAAACCCGCGACCTCATGTCGTTGGCTCACCAAGCACTGCGCAGCGACACCGTCGACAAGGGAGCGCTGTGCGCGGCCGCGATCAAGGTCATCGACAACCCTCCTCGCGACGGCATCCTGCGAAGCCTGGCTGACCATGTCTGCCAAGCCGTCTTCGACTGGGCGTGCTTCGACGGCTCGACCGCACGATTAGAGGGCGTCGTGAAGGGCTACGAGACGGCGTCGCACGCGTTGCACGCGCTCCAGGTTGAGGAAAGACTCAACACGCTGCAGACCTGAGTCAAACCCGTTGGCGCTCAGGCGTACCAGCGAGACATCACGTTAGCCGTCGAGGCGCCTACGCCAGCGTCGCCGTCAGGTAACCAGAGCCGTCGCCGAACGAAGCCAGCTCGTCGTCGGGCAGCTCGAATCCGTTGACCGCATAGATCTGCGAGGTTGGCTGGACGTCGATGTGCCAACCGTGGTCTTTGAGATACTCGGCGGCAGGATTGCGGTCCCCGCTGTAGAACAGCTCGGCCAGGTTGATGTTGGACCCGATGCGACGTGATCGCTCAGTGAGCCGGTCTGCCCAGTCCGCTGGAACATCCCGCAGGTCCATGTGTTCGGTGGCGATGCGGCTGCCCGGTGCGGACAGGCCCGCGATGTTGTCGAACAGCCGATCCTGGGCGTCCGGCGGCAGGTAGACCAGCAGACCTTCAGCGCTCCAGGCCGTCGGCAGTTTCGGGTCGAATCCAGCTTCGACCAATGCCGCCGGCCAGTCCTCGCGCAAATCGATTGCGACTGTGGTCCGTTCGGTAGCGGGTTCGGCACCGAGGTCGGCAAGAGTCCGCGTCTTGAACGCAATGACCTGAGGCTGGTCGATCTCGAAGACCTTGGTGCCGTCCGGCCATGGCAAGCGGTAGGCGCGGGTGTCCAAACCTGATGCGAGGATCACGGCCTGCCGGATACCCGCCTCGCCCGCGTGCACGAAGAAGTCGTCGAAGAAGCGGGTGCGCACGGCGATCTGTTCGCTCATCGCCCGACGATTCAGCAACGGATCGTCTGCGTGACCAATCTCGCCGTCGATCAGCTTCACAAAAGTGTCGATGCCGACCGCGCGTACCAGTGGATCGGCCCACGGGTCGTTCAGCAGCGCGTCGGGATTTTGGGAGGCCATCGCGCGTGACGCGGCGACTGCGGTTGCGGTCGCTCCCACGCTGGATGCCAGATCCCAGGTGTCGTTGTCAGTACGAGCCATGTGGAGAGCCCTTTCAGCGTCTGGGATTTACTTAGTCTATTTAACTATAGCACGTCAGTCGAAGGGGCTGCGAAAAGCTAGCCCAGCTTGGCGTATTCGGCGTGCAGCGCATCGAGGCGGCGCAACGTCTCGTCGCGGGGCAGGGTCGGCAATTCGACGGTGACGTGTTCGATCCCGAGATCGCGATAGCCGCCCAAAACCTCGGCTGTCACCTTCCCAATGTGCGAGGCGACCACCGGGACGTCGGGTCCGGCGAGATCGCGCAGCGCCGCCAGGTCACCAGCAAGCGCGTCGGCCGACGGACTCAGCGACAGCCAGCCGGCACCCAGTTCGGTGATGCGGGAGAAGTTCGCGGGTCCGCCCCCGATGTACACGGGTGTATGCGGCTTGGACACTGGTTTGGGCCAACAGTAGATCGGCTCGAAGTCGACATACTTACCGTGAAACTCCGCCTCGTCTTTCGTCCATATCTCGATCATCGCGCGGAGTCGCTCATCCATAACGCGGCCGCGCACGCGGGGATCGACACCGTGGTTGGCGATCTCCTCCCGCAACCAGCCCACGCCCACGCCAAATAGAAAGCGCCCCTGCGACACCAGGTCCAGTGAGGCCACTTCTTTGGCCGTCTGGATCGGGTCGCGTTGGGTAACCAGCGCGATGCCGGTGCCCACCAGCAGCGACTCGGTGGCTACCGCGGCCGCCGTCAGCGAGACGAACGGATCCAGCGTCCGGTAGTACTGCGGCGGGATCGGACCGCCCATCGGGTACGGAGTTTTTGCGTTCACGGGTATGTGGGAATGCTCCGCCACGAATAGTGACGCGAAGCCACGCGTCTCGAGGGCGACAGCCACGTCGACCGGTGCGACGGCCGTGTCATTGAAAAACGTGAACACTCCTAAACGCATCTGCGTTTCCTTCCGCTATCAACCGATCAACCGGGCAGTCCAACTGCCCCGACCGTTCGGGTTATTCCGGAGGCGCCTCGGTGATGGCAGTAGCCTCACGGTTGTGGTGAGCCGCGATCATGGAGATGTTGGAGATGCGCCGTCGGCGCCGCCGCCGCTCCAGCCGCCGACAAACTCGTCCCGGCCGTCGCCGGCCGAGCAGGCTCGCACCATCGCTGCCGCGAACAATGCTGCCACGCTTGCCACGTTGACCGCCGACGGTGATCCATGGGCATCGCTGGTCGCGTATGGACTGCTGAACGGCGCGCCGGTGCTGTGCGTGTCGAACCTGGCCGAGCACGGCCGCAACCTGGCCGCCAACCCGCGCGCCAGCTTGTCGATCGTGACCGCGAGCAGCGATGCAGACCCGTTGGCCACTGGCCGGATCACGTTGGCCGGTAGCGTCACGCCTCCTGCCGCCGACGAGGACGCTGCCCGGGCGGCGTACCTGCATGCGGTGCCGGCTTCCCGGTTCTACCTGGAGTTCAGCGACTTCAGGCTCTGGGTGCTCCAGGTCGAGCGGGTGCGCTGGGTCGGCGGGTACGGCCGGATGGATTCGGCCACCGGTGCGCAATACCTTGCCGCGGAACCGGATCCGGTGACGCCCGCGGCGGCCGGAGCGATCGCTCACCTCAACACCGATCACCCCGACGCCCTGGTGGCGATGGCCCAGGTATTCGGCGGCTATCCGGATACCGCGAACGCGGTGTGCACCGACATCGACCGCTACGGCCTCGACCTACGGGTGCACACGCCGCGCGGGGTTGCCTACACCCGGGTCGGGTTCCCGGAGCCGCTGAGTTCCGCCAGCCAATTACGTTCGGTCACAGCAGAATTAGCGCGCGCAGCTTCTCAAACGTAGAAGTCGATTACTTCCTTGGCTGCGATTGCGGCGACCCGCACGCTCATGCCGTGCCCGACAGCGCAACCGGATTCTTCCCGCCGCGTCCGAATTACTTGCGACAGCTATTCGTCGATTCCGGGCGGCCGTATGCTGCCAGCGTGGCCGAGGTGGATCCAGACGACGACACCATTGCCCGCTGGGTCGTGGCGCACTACCGCTACGACGCGGAGCGTCGCGAGCGTCGACATGTCGTGGTGGCGGCGTTCGACAATCCCGACGAGTTCCACGCTGACATCGATGCGAGGGCGGACCAGCTTCGCGCTCGCACCGAGAGGGGCGAAGACGTCGATCGGCTCGAACGCATCACCGGGCGCATCTACGCGGCGGGCTACCGTCGCCAACAACGCGACGCGCACCTACTCAAGCGAGCGATCGAGCACGGCGTCGCTCCCGTCGTTGACGACCTCGACTTGCCGCCGAATGTCTCAGCTGTGCGAGCCGTCCGTCGGTCGGCCAACCCGGGCTAAGGCACGTGCAGATCCGAATCGTGGGAACTCAGCTCCCCGGGCGTGACTGCGGAGCCGGCGATAACTTCCCCGGATACTCCAACATCCACGTGGGCGTGCAGCGGAGAAATTCTCGCGACGAACTCCTGGCTCTCCACCGGGGCGATGCACCGTCAGCGACCTGGACGCTGGACTGTTCGGTGGACGGCACCGACATCCGCGGACCGCATATTCAGGGGCGACCGGGAGCGCGCTTCATCTACCTCAGCTGGGGCAGCGTCGACGGTGACGGTCACTTCACGTTGTTTCGGCGCGCGAAACTGATGCTCGCGGACGTACCCGCCGATGTGCTGGCCGTGGCTGCGGCATCCGGGACTCTGGTCGGGACCTCGGTCTCACCGATGCCAAAGGTCATCCGTTGTGCGCGCGGGTGAAGCCGCCGCAGATTCGCTGGGGCTCGAGCGAAACTCGATGAGGTTTGCGGTCGGCTCAGGTCTATGTCGAATGACAACACCCCCGACGGAGTAGGACGACATGGCGAAGCCTGAAGACGACCACTTGTGGGCACTGGCGCACGCCGAACGTGCGGCGCTTGCGGACGACCTCTCCTGCCTCAGCGACGAGCAGTGGCGGCACCGTACCTTGTGCGGGAAGTGGGACGTTGAGGAGGTCGTCGCGCACCTGACCGCCGCGGCGAGCCTGGGTCAGTGGAAGTGGTTGCGCAGCATGGCCGTCGCGCGTTTTCGTCCTGCCGTGCACAACCAACGTCGGCTGGCCGAGCACCGTGGCAGCACACCCGCCGAGACACTCGACCGGTTCCGCGCAATCGTCGAGAGCACCACCGCGCCCTCAGCTCATATTCCGGCCTACCTCGGCGAGGTCGTGGTGCACGCCCAAGACATTCGCCGGCCGCTGGGGCTGACGCGGACGCCTAGCCTCGACGCTCTGACGCCGGTCGCTGAATTCTTCGCCCACCGCAACTTCGCCGTCCCGAGCCGTAGCCATGTTGCCGACCTCGAGTTGCGGGCAGACGACGGACCGTTCGTCGGCGGACGGGGCCCGCTGGTCACCGGATCGACTACCGCACTGGTGATGGCCATGGCGGGTCGCCCGCCCTACCTGGACGAGCTCAGCGGTCCCGGTGTGCAACTCCTTCGGGCGCGAATACGCGGCGCCGACGCCTGAATTCGATATACCCCCAACGGATATCGCGGTTGACGGCGCTCACGTCGACGAGCTGGGTCATGCTGATCGCAAAGCCGGTACCTGTAATACACCTCGGTTGGAGGGTGGGGCGGCGCCTTGGCATACGGATGGGACATGCTTGACGGATGGAGCAATACCGCCGCAATGACCTGACCTTCGATGTCCGCGACGCCGGACCGGCTGACGGACCTGTCGTGGTGCTGTTGCACGGCTTCCCGCAAC
>NZ_DASXHW010000107.1:0-4091 GCF_036488105.1 Mycobacterium sp.
GCCTTGGCGGCCGGCTGCGCCGACTTCGGCAGGGAATCCACCACGTTCGCTGTCTTATGAACCCAGCAGCGCTGCTCGCGGGTTTCCGGGAACACCTCGCGTAGCGCCTTCCAGAAGCCCAGCGCCCCGTCGCCGACGGCGAGATGCGGGGCGCGCATCCCGCGACGCGCGCAGTCGCGCAGCAGGTTCGCCCACGATTCCGACGACTCCCGATAGCCCTCGTCCAGGGCTATCAGCTCTTTGCTGCCATCGACCCGGACCCCGACCAGCACCAGCACGCACGCCTTCGCCTGGTCCAGGCGGACCTTCAGATGCACGCCGTCGGCCCACACGTAGACGAAGTCGGTCGCTGACAGGTCCCGCCTCTGGAACGCCTTGTGGTCATCAGCCCACTGCGACGTCAGCCTCGACACCGTCGCGGGCGACAGCCCAGCCGTCGAGCCGAGGAACTGCTCCAGGGCCGGCACGAAGTCACCGGTGGACAGGCCGTGCAGGTAGAGCAGCGGCAGCACCTCGGAGATCTTCGGAGTCTTCCGGGCCCACGGCGGCAGGATCGCAGAGGAGAACCGCAACGCCGTGGCAGCTCCAGCTTGGCCGCCCGCTTCTGCGCCGCAATCGGCGCGGACGAGTTGCGTGTCATCGAGGTGACGCCGCACGACTACCGGCGCATGTCCGAGCTGCTGACGTCCTACGCCTCCCTCCGTCTCCAAGCGGTTGACGCCTGTGTCATCGCCTTGGCCGAGCGCTTCGACGTTCGGGAGGTGGCGGCGCTCGGCCACCGCGACTTCATGGTGGTGGCCCCGCGTCATCTGCCGAAAGGACAGCGGCTCACCCTTCGGCCGGACTGACCAGAGGCACATTGGATCGCCCGTGGCACGCGGGATATACGCGGGATGATCACCACTCGTGGGCGCTGCGGAAGCCGCTCCGATCCAGGTCAGACCCAACATCATGGTCCGATCGCTAGTGGATTCCTAAACCGTGTGCCTCGTGTGGCGTCACGGTTATAGATGGTGGTCTCAAGCGGTGGAAGCAGTTTCAGCGCACATCTCGGCGAACACTTCTGCTGGCGTTCTGTAACCCAGCATACGCCTCGGCCGTGTATTAAGTGAGTGGGCTACGGAATTTAGCAGCTCGACGTCTCCAGGAATTCTTGTCCCTTTGGGAAGGTATTCGCGGATGAGTCCGTTGGTGTTCTCGTTGGTTCCTCGCTCCCATGGAGAATGAGCATGGGCGAAGTAGACATCGATCTCGGCTTTGAGGGTGAGCGCGGCGTGCTGGGCCATCTCCACGCCCTGGTCCCAGGTGATCGACTTGACGAGCTCGGCGGGCAGGCCGGAGACGCTGTCGATGATCGCGTCACAGACCTCCTCCGATTTGCGGCTCTTGGGCAAGGGGACAATGACCAGGAAACGGCTTTTGCGCTCGACCAGTGTGCCGGCCTGCGACGCACCGTCCTTGCCGATGATCAAATCCCCTTCCCAGGCGCCGGGGACCTGGCGGCCCTCGACCTCGGAGGGGCGTTCGTCGATCGACCGCATCCCGATGATCTTCGAACCCTTCGAACGAGGGTTCCCGCGCGGCTTGCGCTGCTCTCGGCAAGTCCGGAGATGAATGCCCATACGGGCCATTTCACCCTTCGGCAATGCGTACAGGTACGTGTAAATCGACTCGTGCGATATCGACCCCATGTCGACAGCATGACCGCGCTTATGGTCGTACTTCAACCGGCCGGCGACCTGATCCGGAGAATAACCGCAGCGAAGATCCGAGTGCACCCGTTCGCGCAGTCGCGGATCAGTGTCCAGCTTCCGGTCTTTTGGGCGCAGTCGCTGCTCCTCGGCCCGCAACTGTGCCGCGACCGCGCGATACGCAGCGCGTCCGCCGTTGCGGGAGATCTCCCGGCAAATCACCGAATCGTCCCGGTCCAG
The DNA here is from genome assembly GCF_036488105.1 of Mycobacterium sp. GTDB lineage: Bacteria > Actinomycetota > Actinomycetes > Mycobacteriales > Mycobacteriaceae > Mycobacterium. The sequence continues at coordinate 1,932 of NZ_DASXHW010000107.1, forward strand.
AAGCGCCGCTATCTCCTTATTCGACAGGCTCAGCACCAGGCACCGCGAGATCTCCTCTCGATCCTCAGCCGTCAAAGGACGACGATCTTGCGCCACGGACCCTCCACATCCTCCAGGGTCCGCCGAGACTTTCACCTGCAAAGATCCTTCGAAGTGAGATCCTCTATCTCCCGGAAATCCCACTCGCCGGGATCGCCCGGCTGCTCTCACCGCTTGGGATCAAGGGGTCTTTTGCTGGTGCTCGCCGCAGATGAGGAGCCGGTGGTGCATTCACGCCAAGACCGTCCTCTTGGCCCGTGAGAGCCAGTGTTGCGCGAATCGAGCCGTAGATCTTCTCTTTGCCATGGGGCAAGCGACGGCGCCGTGACCTCCAGAAACGCGACGCGGCCCGCCGATCTGGGCACGTATCGGGCAAATCATCAAGCACTCAGAGTCACGCTGAGGGCTCTGGTCGGGCCAGGCCCGATAGGCGACGGCCCGCCGGATGTCCGGCGGGCCGTCGTGTTGCGATGCTGTTCAGTTGTTGTCCGGAGACTCGTCAGTTCGGGTCCGAGCCCGGGAGGTAGGCACCTGGAACCTGCGACGGAGCGTAGATCTTCGCGTCGCCCGGGTAGGGCGCCTTCCATCCGTGGGTCTGGTACCACGTGTACCGGTTCATCTGCTCAGGGTTGGCGAAGTCGGGGACCGCACCGTTGCCGGTGGTGTGCTGGCCGGCGAGCCAGGTCTTCCAGGCAGCGGCGGTGGCCTGCTCGTTCGCGGGCACCGCGGTCTTCTGGGCCTCCGCCTTGTTCAGCGCCGCCGCAGCAGCACCGGTGCGGCCCAGGGTGTCCAGACCACAGGACGGCGCGGTGGCGACGCCCTCGGTGAGCGGGACCTGGTTCGGCACCGCGGTGAAGGGCGTGTAGTCGGGCTTGGAGGTGAAGGCGTCGTACATCGGCGTGGCAGCAGCGACCTTCTCGTTCAGCGGCTGGGCGCCGAGGATCTGCTCCATCGTCCGGACCGCCGAGATCTGCGAGTAGTAGGTGTTGATCACCTTGCCGTGCTGGGCCCAGGGGCTGATGACCTGGACCGGGGCGCGGTGGCCGTCGACGTGGTCGGCGCTGTCCTGGCTGTCGTCCTCGACGACGAAGATGGCAGAGTCCTTCCAGTACTTGCTATGCGAGATCGTGTCGACGATGTTCCCCGTGGCGAGATCGTTGTCGGCCACCCCGGCCTCCGAGTCCGCCGGCCCACCGGTGTGGTCGCTGGAGAGCCACACCATGTTGAAGTTGGCGGGACCGTTTTTCTTGAAGTCCTGCTTCCAGATCTGGGAGCGGTAGATGTCCGGGATCGAGAGGTCGAACGGCGGGGACTGCGGGTTGGTGATCTTGTTCAGCGACGGGATCGCCGAGCCGTAGTTGCCCTTCAGGCCCGGGGCGGTCAGCTGGGCCGGGTCACCACCGTTCTCGACGCTCTTGCTCGTGCAGTAGTACTGCTGCCACGAACCGGACGGCTTGCCCTCCATGTACTCGAACTCGCCGTAGTTCTTGGCCGTCGCGCCGGCGGACTGGGCCGCGGTCCATAGGAAGCCCGAGCGCTGGTGGCCCAGCACGTCCTCCTCGGTGTCATAGCTGCGCTGGTACTCACCCGCGGACGACTCGGTGTACTGGGGGTTGTCGCCCTGCATCATCCAGTTGTGGCCCTCAGCAGAGTTGGTGCCGACGTCGTAGGTGTTGTCGTAGAGACCGAACTGCTTGGCCAGCGCGTGCTGATTCGGCGTGGTCTTCGCGCCGAACTGCGTGAGCGTCGGGTCGCCGTTGCCCTTACCCATGTCGCCGAACAATTGGTCGTAGCCGCGGTTCTCCTTCACGATCAAGAAGACGTGCTTGATCGTGGACGGGTCACCGATGCGCGTCGGGACCGGGACGGCCGCCGCCTTGCTGCCCTTGGCCTGCTGGACGTCGTTCTTGCCCCAACCGTTCTGGGCGAAGACCGTGTCGGTGTACTTGCCGGCGATGTCCTTGTCGCTGGGAAGCGCGAAGCGCGTCAGGGATGCGGTGGTGCTGTGCGTGTCGTGGCCGGACACGGGGACGGTTCCCTGTCCCTTGTAGGTCGTGATGGCGGGGCCGCGCGCGTCGATGCCGCGGGTGTTGGTGACGACGATCCGGTCGCCGACGGTCG
>NZ_DASXHW010000159.1:0-5739 GCF_036488105.1 Mycobacterium sp.
CGGCCTACAACGCGATGCTGGCCGAGTTGGCACGGCGCGACACGTCAGGCCAACGCTAAGCGGTCACCGTCACGCCCGCCCCGCCAGGGTCGGGGCACACAATTTGCCCGCCTCGGAGCGAAAACTGCTCGGCACGCACGGTCGCTCGAAGGGGGCACCACACACCCCTGCTGCCAGGGGCCGATGGGCGGATGTGACTTCTTAATCCACACCCAACGCTTTCTCCACAGCATCAACCGTCCTCGCCCGGAATCGGATCGAGCTGTCGGTGCTCCCGAGCTGAATGGCCTCCAGCACCGGTTGCGGTGCGATACAAGAAAGGTGAACAAGAAATGTTCGAAACACCACTGACCGTGGTCGGAAACGTCGTCAACGATCCCAAGCGACGCAGGGTCGGTGACCAGGAAGTAATGAAGTTCCGGGTCGCCAGCAATTCGCGGCGCCGAGTCGCCGACGGCACCTGGGAGCCCGGCAACTCGCTGTTCGTCACCGTCAACTGCTGGGGCCGACTGGTCTCCGGTGTGGGCGCATCGCTGGGCAAGGGTTCGCCGGTGATCGTGTCCGGGCACGTCTACACCAGCGAATACGAGGACCGCGACGGCATCCGGCGGTCGACCTTGGAGATGCGCGCCACCGCCGTCGGTCCCGATCTGTCTCGCTGCATCGCGCGGGTCGAGAAGACGGTCTCCTCCGGATCGGCGACCGGGGCGACCGCTACCGAGGAGGAGAAAGAACCGGACAGCATCGAGACCGCACCCGATGCCGAGGCCGCGTTACCGTTGTCGGCTTAGCTGCATCGATGTGGCGGTGCCTAGGATGGGGCGCGAGCAACACCCCGCAATCAGAAAGGCAACACCGCCGCATGGCTGAGTTCATCTACACGATGAAAAAGGTCCGCAAGGCGCACGGCGACAAAGTCATCCTCGACGACGTCACCTTGAGCTTCTATCCGGGCGCCAAGATCGGTGTCGTCGGCCCCAACGGGGCGGGTAAGTCGAGCGTCTTGCGGATCATGGCCGGGCTGGACAAGGCCAATAACGGTGAAGCGTTCCTGGCCACCGACGCGACGGTCGGCATCTTGCTGCAGGAGCCTCCGCTGAACGAGGAGAAGACCGTTCGCGGCAACGTCGAAGAAGGCCTCGGCGACATCAAAGTCAAACTCGACCGCTTCAACGAAGTCGCCGAACTGATGGCCACCGACTATTCCGACGAGCTGATGGAAGAGATGGGCCGGCTGCAGGAGGACCTGGACCACGCCAACGCGTGGGACCTCGACTCGCAGCTCGAGCAGGCGATGGACGCCCTGCGCTGCCCGCCGCCCGACGAGCCGGTGACGCATCTGTCCGGCGGAGAGCGGCGCCGGGTGGCGCTGTGCAAACTGCTGCTCTCCAAGCCGGACCTGCTGCTCCTCGACGAGCCGACCAACCACCTGGACGCCGAGAGTGTGCAGTGGCTCGAACAGCACCTGGCCGCATATGAGGGCGCGGTGCTGGCGGTCACCCACGACCGGTACTTCCTGGACAACGTGGCCCAATGGATCCTGGAGCTCGACCGCGGCCGCGCCTACCCCTACGAGGGCAACTACTCCACCTACCTGGAGAAGAAGGCGGAGCGGCTGTCGGTGCAGGGTCGCAAAGACGTCAAGCTGCAGAAGCGGCTGACCGAGGAGCTGGCCTGGGTGCGTTCCGGCGCAAAAGCCCGCCAGGCCAAGAGCAAGGCCCGCCTGCAGCGCTACGAGGAAATGGCAGCCGAGGCCGAGAAGACCCGCAAGCTCGACTTCGAGGAGATCCAGATCCCGACCGGCCCGCGCCTGGGCAACCTGGTGGTCGAGGTCGAGCACCTCGACAAGGGCTTCGAGGGACGCACGCTGATCAAAGACCTGTCGTTCACGCTGCCGCGCAACGGCATCGTCGGCGTCATCGGTCCCAACGGTGTCGGCAAGACGACGCTGTTCAAGACCATCGTCGGCCTCGAACAGCCGGACAGCGGCATCGTCAAGGTCGGCGAAACAGTGAAGCTGAGCTACGTCGACCAGTCCCGGGGCGGCATCGACCCCAAGAAGACGGTCTGGCAGACCGTCTCCGATGGGCTGGATTACATCCAGGTCGGGCAGAACGAGATCCCGTCGCGGGCCTACGTCTCGGCGTTCGGTTTCAAGGGCCCCGACCAGCAAAAGCCGGCAGGGGTGTTGTCCGGTGGTGAACGCAACAGGCTCAACCTGGCGCTCACGCTCAAAGAGGGCGGAAACCTGATCCTGCTGGACGAGCCGACCAACGACCTCGACGTCGAGACGCTGGGCTCACTGGAGAACGCGCTGGAGAAGTTCCCCGGCTGCGCGGTGGTGATCTCCCACGACCGCTGGTTCCTCGACCGGACCTGCACCCACATCCTGTCGTGGGAAGGCGACGATGACAACGAGGCCAAGTGGTTCTGGTTCGAAGGCAACTTCGGTGCGTACGAGGAGAACAAGATCGAGCGGCTCGGAGCCGAAGCGGCGCGTCCGCACCGAGTGACTCACCGAAGGCTCACTCGCGACTAGTGTCAGGCATGCCAGCGTTGGTATGCGTGCTGAGGAGCGGTCGGCATGACGGTTGATGCTCTGGACTGGGCGAAGTTCACTGACAGCCACGACATTCCCGAGTGGATATCGAAGGCTTACGCCGACAGCTACCAAGGCCCGCACGACGACGAGGCCGAAGCCGACTCCGGGTCTGCGCCGGAGTCGCTCTCGGCTCCCGCGGTCACGCCGGCGTTATTGAGCGCGCACTATCGGCTCGGTTCCCATCGCCCCGCGGGGGAGAGTCGTGTCGCGGTCTACCCGCACGACGACCCGAGCGGATTCGGTCCCGCGCTGCAGGTGGTCACCGACGACGGCGCGATGTTGATGGACTCGATCACCGTGCTGCTGCATCGGCTCGGGGTGGCCTACGTGGCGATCATGAACCCGGCTTTCCATGTCCGCCGGGACGCCGCCGGAGATCTGCTTGCCGTTGGGCCGAAGGATTCCGACGGTGACGGGATCGATGAGACCTGGATCCATGTCCAGCTCGTGCCATCGGTGGACCGCGACGCCTTAGATGAAGCCGAACGCGTGCTGCCGGGGGTGCTGGCCGACTTGCGCAGGGTGGCAGCGGATTCGACGGCGATGATCGCCGTGCTCAACGGCCTGGCTCACGACGTCGAAACCAACGCGAACGGCCACTACCCGGGGGCCGACAACGGTGACGTCGCCACGCTGTTGCGCTGGTTGGCCGATGGGCATTTCACGCTGCTGGGATACCAACGCTGCCCGGTGCATGACGGACGCGTGTCGGGGGATGCGGCGACGGCCAGCCTCGGTGTGCTGCGCCGTCGCTCGGGTTCGCGTCCGCGCCTGACCGAGGACCACGAACTGTTGGCCTTGGCGCAGACCGATGTTGCCAGCTACTTGCGCTTCGGCGCTTACCCGTATGTCTTCGCCGTCCGGGAAGACGCGGACGGCCGTGTCTTCGAGCATCGCCTGATCGGCCTGTTCACCGTTGCCGCGATGAACGCCGATGTCCTGGAAATCCCGATCATCTCGCGCAGGGTCCACGAGGTGCTCACCCTGGCCGACCTCGACCCCGGCCACCCCGGGCAGTTGCTGCTTGACGTGATCCAGACCGTGCCGCGTTCAGAGCTTTTCGCGCGCAGCGCCGAGCAGCTGCTGGCAATGGCCAAGTCGGTGGTCGACCTCGGATCGGGTCGTCGCGCACTGCTGTTCTTGCGTGCCGATCGCCTCGAGTACTTCGTGTCGTGTCTGGTCTACCTGCCACGCGACCGCTATACGACCGCGGTGCGTTTGCAGATCGAAGACATCCTGGTCCGGGAATTCGGCGGCACCAGCCTCGAATTCACTGCTCGTGTCACTGAATCACCCTGGGCTTTATTGCATTTCATGGTTCGGCTACGTGCGGACACCGCCACGCAGATCGACACCTCCGACGCCAACCGGGTGCGGCTTCAGGCGCTGTTGACCGAAGCCGCGCGCACCTGGTCCGACCGGCTGCTCGGCGAGGCGGCGGCAGCAGGGGTTGAGCCGATTGAGGCTGAGCACTACGCGAGCGCGTTCGCCGAGCCGTACAAAGAAGCGGTCACCCCTGCCGATGCGATCAACGACATCGCCATCTTCGAGGAGCTGACCGACGATTCGGTCAAGCTGGTGATGTCTGATCACGACTACGACGAAACCGTCCGGCTGACATGGTATTTGGGCGGACGGACGGCATCACTGAGCCAGTTGCTGCCGATGCTGCAGTCCATGGGTGTGGTGGTGCTCGAGGAGCGCCCGTTCACGGTGAACCGCCCGGACGGGCTGCCGGTGTGGATCTACCAGTTCAAGATCGCGCCGCAGCCCACTGTCCCGCTGGCGCAGCCGGGTCCGGAGCGGGAGGTGACGGCTCAGCGTTTCGCCGATGCGGTGACCGCGATCTGGGAAGGCCGCGCGGAGATCGACCGGTTCAACGAGTTGGTGATGCGCGCCGACCTGACCTGGCAGCAGGTTGTACTGCTGCGCAGCTACGCGAAATATCTGCGGCAGGCCGGTTTTCCGTACAGCCAGTCCCACATCGAATCGGTGGTCAACGAAAACCCCGAGACCGCGCGATCACTGGTCACGTTGTTCGAGGCGCTGTTCGACCCCGATCCATCCGGCTCGCCGAAGAGCCGTGACGCGCAGGCTGCCGCGGCGGCGGTCGCATCGGACATCGACGCGTTGGTGAGCATGGATACCGACCGCGTCCTGCGCGCATTCGCCGAACTGATTCAGGCTACGCTGCGCACCAATTACTTTGTGACACAAGATGGATCGGCCCGCAGCCAGAATGTGCTATCGCTGAAACTGGATGCGCAGCTGATCGAAGAGCTTCCGCTGCCGCGTCCGAAGTTCGAGATCTTTGTGTACTCGCCCCGCGTCGAAGGTGTGCACCTGCGATTCGGTTACGTAGCGCGCGGTGGCCTGCGGTGGTCGGACCGTCGGGAGGACTTCCGCACCGAGATCCTGGGTCTGGTCAAGGCGCAGGCCGTCAAAAACGCGGTCATCGTCCCGGTCGGCGCCAAAGGCGGTTTCGTCGTCAAGCAGCCGCCGCTGCCCACCGGTGATCCCGCCGCCGATCGCGACGCCAACCGCGCCGAAGGCGTCGACTGCTACAAGCTGTTCATCTCCGGACTGCTCGACATCACCGACAACGTCGACCACACCACCCGCGAGGTCAGTGCCCCACCGGGCGTCGTGCGGCGGGATGGCGACGACGCCTACCTGGTGGTGGCCGCCGACAAAGGCACCGCAACGTTTTCCGACATCGCCAACGAGGTCGCCGAGTCCTACGGCTTCTGGCTGGGCGACGCGTTCGCGTCCGGCGGATCCGTTGGCTACGACCACAAAGCGATGGGCATCACCGCCAAAGGTACGTGGGAAGCGGTCAAGCGGCACTTCCGCGAGATGGGCGTCGACACCCAGACCGAGGACTTCACCGTGGTCGGCGTCGGCGACATGAGCGGCGACGTGTTCGGCAATGGCATGCTACTGTCCACCCACATTCGCCTGCTGGCCGCCTTCGACCACCGCCACATCTTTTTGGACCCCGACCCCGATCCGGCCACCTCGTGGCAGGAACGACGACGGATGTTCGACCTGGCCCGCTCCAGCTGGGACGACTACGACACCTCGCTGATCAGCGAGGGCGGCGGGGTATACAGCCGCGAGCACAAATCCATCCCGAT
>NZ_DASXHW010000168.1:0-6947 GCF_036488105.1 Mycobacterium sp.
GTCGGGATGGACAATTACGAGTCGCAAACCCTCCTCGAGTTGCTGCAACGACGAATCACCATGCCGGAGAACACTGTTCGATGGAACTGGGCACCGGGCGACGTCGCCATCTGGGACAACCGCGCTACCCAGCACCGGGCAGTCGACGACTACGATGACCAGTACCGGCTCATGCACCGTGTCACCGTGCAGGGTGACGTGCCGGTCGACGTCCACGGCCAACGCAGCCGGGTGATCAGCGGAGTGCCGCTACAGGCGGTCGACACCGCCGCCAGCTGAGGCGTAGGTGAGAGATTACTCACTCACGTCTGCCATGACCTCCCCTGATGCCGGCACGCGCGACCGTCTGCTGGACGCGGCGCTCGCGTTGTTCGCGCGCCAGGACTCCGCCACGTCGGTGGCCGACATCCAGCAGGCGTGTGGCCTGTCGCCGGGATCCGGTGCGCTCTACAAACACTTCCCGTCCAAGAAAGCTACTACTGCAGGAGGCGACCCGGCGCCATGTGGAGCAGATGAGCGCCGGAAAACAGTCGGTCAGCCGGAACGTGTGGCGAACCAGCATCGGGCATGGTGAGGTGGTAACTGGCCGCGGCCGAAATCACCCTGACCGAAGTCATCCTAGAAGGGAGGCCCGCCTTGCTGGGTCTACCGGAAGCCGTGCACGCCTGCCTGTTCGATCTCGACGGTGTCCTGACCGACACCGCGAGTGTCCACACCAAGGCATGGAAAGTCATGTTCGATGCCTTCCTCCAGCGGCGGGCTCAAGAGACCGGCGAGAAGTTCGTGCCGTTCGACGCGGTCGACGACTATTTGAAATACGTCGACGGCAAGAAGCGTGAGGACGGCGTCCGGTCGTTTCTGGCCAGCCGGGGCATCGAACTGCCCGACGGCGACCCCGACGACTCGGGCGACAAAGACACCGTCTACGGCTTGGGCACCCGGAAAAACGACGCCTTCCAGGAGACCTTGCGCAACGACGGCGTCAAGGTATTCGACGGCTCGCGCCGCTACCTGGAAAAGGTGGCCGCCGCGGGTCTCGCTACGGCGGTGGTGTCTTCCAGCGCCAACACCCGCCAGGTGTTGGAGATCACCGGGCTCGACAAGTTCATTCAGCAGCGAGTCGACGGCGTGACCCTGCGCGAGGAACACATCGCCGGCAAGCCGGCACCCGATTCGTTCCTGCGCGCCGCCCAGCTGCTGGGAGTCGAAGCGGCCGCAGCCGCGGTGTTCGAAGACGCGCTCTCCGGAGTGGAGGCAGGGCACGCCGGCCACTTCGGGTACGTCGTCGGCGTGGACCGGGTAGGCCAGGCCGAGGCGCTGCGCCAACACGGCGCCGACGTCGTCGTGACCGATCTCGCCGAACTGCTTTAGGACGCAAACATGATCTCGGATGACACCTTCCCCGTCGAACCATGGCAGGTCCGCGAAACCCGGCTGGATCTCAATGTGCTGGCTCAATCGGAGTCGCTGTTCGCGCTATCCAACGGGCACATCGGAATTCGCGGCAACCTCGACGAAGGGGAGCCGCACGGCCTGCCCGGCACGTATCTGAACTCGTTCTACGAAGTCCGGCCGCTGCCCTACGCCGAAGCGGGCTACGGCTACCCGGAGGCCGGACAAACCGTCGTCGACGTCACCAACGGCAAGATCGTCCGCCTGCTGGTCGACGACGAGCCGTTCGACGTTCGCTACGGCAAGCTGTTGAGCCACGAGCGGGTGCTCGACCTACGGGCCGGCACGCTGAAGCGATACGCGCACTGGGAGTCACCGGTCGGCAAGCAGGTCATGGTGACCTCGACCCGGCTGGTGTCGCTGGCACAGCGCAGTGTTGTCGCCATCGAGTATGTGGTCGAGGCGGTCGACGAATTCGTCCGTGTCACAGTGCAATCCGAGCTGGTCGCCAATGAGGACCAGCCCGTGACGTCGGCCGATCCGCGGGTCTCGGCCATCCTCGACAAACCGCTGGAGGCCGTCCAGCACGAGGACACCGAATGCGGTGCACTGCTGATGCACCGGACGCGCGCCAGCGCGCTGATGATGGCCGCGGCGATGGACCACGAAATCGAGGTCGAAGGTCGCGTCGAGATCACCAACGACGCAGGCGACGACCTCGCCCGTACGACCGTGATCTGCGGGCTGCGGCCGGGCCAGCAGCTGCGCATTGTGAAATACCTGGCGTACGGCTGGTCGAGCCAGCGTTCCCGTCCCGCGCTTCGTGACCAGGCCGCCGCGGCGTTGCACAGCGCCCGCTACAGCGGCTGGCAGGGCCTGGTGGACGCGCAGCGCAAGATCCTCGACGACTATTGGGACAGCGCCGATGTCGAGGTCGAAGGCGACCCGGTTTGCCAGCAGGCGGTGCGGTTCGGGCTCTTCCACCTGCTGCAGGCGAGTGCACGAGCCGAACGGCGCGGCATCGCCAGCAAGGGTCTGACCGGCACCGGCTACGACGGCCACATCTTCTGGGACACTGAGGGATTCGTCCTTCCGGTGCTGACTTATACGTTGCCGCACGCAGCCGCCGATGCATTGCGTTGGCGCGCTTCAACTTTGGATTTGGCCAAGGAGCGCGCAGCGCAGCTGGACCTGAAGGGCGCCAGCTATCCCTGGCGTACGATTCGCGGCCAGGAATGCTCAGCCTACTGGCCCGCCGGCACCGCAGCTTGGCACATCAACGCCGATATCGCAATGGCATTCGAGCGCTATCGCGTCGTCACCGGCGACGAGTCGCTGGAGATGGACTGCGGACTGGAGGTGCTCGTCGAGACGGCACGACTGTGGCATTCGCTGGGCCACCACGACCGCCACGGTGTATGGCACCTGGACGGGGTCACCGGTCCCGACGAATACACCGCGATCGTCCGGGACAACGTGTTCACCAACATGATGGCGGCCCACAACCTACGGGTGGCGGCCGATGCGTGCACCCGCCACTCCGAGGCCGCCCGGGATCTCGGAGTGAGCAGCGACGAGACCGCTGCGTGGCGAGATGCCGCTGATGCGGCTCACATTCCCTTCGACGAAGAGCTCGGCGTCCACCCGCAGTCCGAAGGCTTCACCACGTATGCCGAGTGGGACTTCACCGAGAAGACGAAATACCCTCTGCTGCTACACGAGCCGTACGCGTTGCTCTATTCCGCTCAGGTGATCAAGCAAACCGATCTGGTGTTGGCCATGTACTGGCAAAGCCACAAATTCACCGACGAACAGAAGGCGCGCAACGTCGACTACTACGAGCGGCGCACGGTGCGCGACTCGTCGCTGTCGGCCTGCACCCAGGCCGTGATGTGCGCCAACGTCGGGCATTTGGAGCTGGCGCACGACTACACGTACGAGGCGGCTCTGGTCGACCTGCGCGACCTGCACCACAACACCCGCGACGGGTTACACATGGCGTCGCTGGCCGGCGCGTGGACCGCTCTGGTCGCGGGCTTCGGCGGCCTGCGCGACGACGAAGGACTGCTGGCCCTGAACCCGTATCTGCCCGACGGCATCTCACGACTGCGGTTTCGGTTGCGCTGGCGCGACTTCCGGCTGACGGTCGATGTCATCCACCACGAGGTGACCTATACGCTGCGCGACGGGCCCGGGGGTGAATTGACCATCCGGCACGACGGCGAGGATCTCGAGCTCAGCACCAGCGCGCCGACGACGATCACGCTGAAAAAGCGAGAGCCGCTGCTGCCGTCGCCGCAGCAGCCACCCGGACGCGAACCGCTACATCGGCGCCGCTGAGGGGCCCGCTCAGCCCGCCGAGCTGATCGGTTCGATCGGCAACCAGTGCAGTGCCCCGGGTGCTGAGGCCGGCACCACCGGGTGGGCCGGCGCGATCGGATCGAGCCGGCGATAGGGCTCACCCTGGCGCGGCCGCAGGTCGTTCTCACCCTTGTTCGGCCACAGCGACGCGGCCCGCTCGGCCTGCGCCGATATCGACAGCGAGGGGTTGACGCCGAGGTTCGCCGAGATCGCCGCCCCGTCCACCACTGACATTGTCGGGTAGCCGTACACCCGGTGATACGGGTCGATCACGCCGTGTTCGGCGCCGTCGCCGATCACCGCACCGCCGAGGAAGTGCGCGGTCAGCGGAATGTTGAACAGCTCGCCCCAGGTGCCGCCGGCCACCCCGTCGATCTTGGCGGCGATGCGGCGGGTGACTTCGTTGCCTACCGGAATCCACGTCGGATTCGGCTCGCCATGCCCCTGCTTGCTGACATACCGGCGTCGGCCCAGCTTGCCGCGTTTGGTGAACGTGGTGATCGAGTTGTCCAGATGCTGCATCACCAGCGCGATCACCGTACGCTCGCTCCATTGACGCGGATTGAGCAGTCGAAGTATGCCGCGCGGATCTTCACCAGCTTGATCCAGCAACTGCCTCCAGCGCGGCACATCGGTGCCCTCGGGGCCGGGCCCGTCAGTCATCAAGGTCTGCAACAGCCCCATCGCGTTGGAACCCTTGCCGTACCGGACCGGTTCGACGTGCGTGTCGGACGTCGGGTGAATCGACGACGTGATCGCGACGCCATGGGTGAGGTCCAGGTCTGGCGAGACCTTCAACCTGCCGGCACCGACGATCGATTCGGAGTTGGTGCGGGTCAGCACACCCAGCCGATCCGAGAGGCCGGGCAACGCCCCGGTGTCGCGCATCTTGAACAGCAGCTTCTGGGTGTTGTACGTCCCGGCGGCCAGCACCAGATGATTCGCGGTGAACGTGCGCTTCTTGCGGCGCAGCACGCGGCCGGTGTGCTTGGTGCGAACCTCCCACAAACCGTCGGGCCGCGGCGCGAACCTGGTGACTGTCGTCATTGGATGTATCTGCGCCCCAGCCGATTCCGCGAGGCCAAGGTAGTTCTTCAGCAGAGTGTTCTTGGCGCCGTAGCGGCAGCCGGTCATGCACGACCCGCATTCCAGGCAGCCGGTCCGGGCCGGGCCCGCACCGCCGAAGAACGGGTCGGGCACCGTCTCGCCGGGCGTCTTGGTGCCGTTCGGACCGAAGAACACCCCGACCGGGGTCGGCACGAAGGTGTCACCGCAACCCATGTCGTCGGCGACTTCTTTGAGCACCCGATCAGCGTCGGTGAATGTTGGGTTCTCGACCACACCGAGCATCCGCTGAGCCTGTTGATAATGCGGCGTCAACTCCGCGCGCCAGTCGGTGATGTGCGACCACTGCTGGTCGTTGAAGAACTGCTCCGGCGGTACATACAGCGTGTTGGCATAGTTCAGCGATCCACCGCCGACGCCGGCGCCGGCCAGGATCATGCAGTTCTGCAGCAGGTGGATCCGCTGGATGCCGTAGCAACCCAGTTGGGGAGCCCACAGGAACCTGCGCAAGTTCCACGACGTCTTGGCGAAATCCTCGTCGGCATAGCGGCGGCCGGCCTCGAGCACGCCGACCCGGTAACCCTTTTCGGTCAGCCGCAGCGCGGTGATACTGCCCCCAAAGCCCGAACCGATGATCAAGACGTCGTAGTCAGGTTCCACCGAACCAGTATGTACTTACTCGCCGGTAATGATCCAGCGATAGAGGTCAGTCGCTGACAGCCAGGCCGACCTTCTGGAATTCCTTGAGGTCGCAGTAGCCGGACTTGGCCATCGAGCGGCGCAGCCCGCCGACAAGATTCAGCGAGCCGAACGGGTCGTCGGACGGGCCGTTGAGGACCTGGCTCATCGGCAGCCGCTCACCGACGGCCACCTGCAGCATCGCACCCCGGGGCAGCGACGGGTGGGCGGCGGCGGTCGGCCAGAACCACCCGTCACCGAGCGCCTCAGCCGACTCGGCGAGCGGCGTGCCCAGCACCACCGCGTCGGCGCCGCAGGCGATGGCCTTGGCCAGATCTCCGGATGTGTGGATATCCCCGTCGGCGAGCACGTGCACGTAGCGCCCGCCCGTTTCGTCCAGGTATTCGCGGCGGGCTGCGGCGGCGTCGGCGATCGCGGTGGCCATCGGCACGCGGATCCCGAGTACCTCGTCGCTGGTGGTCACTCCCCTGGTGGAGCCGTAGCCGACGATGACGCCGGCGGCGCCGGTGCGCATCAGGTGCAGCGCGGTTCGGTGGTCGAGCACACCGCCGGCGACCACCGGAACGTCGAGCTCGGAGATGAAGGTCTTGAGGTTCAGCGGCTCGCCATGACTGTCGACACGTTCGGCGGAGACGATGGTGCCCTGGATGACCAGCAGGTCGATGCCCGCCGACAGCAGCGCCGGCGTCAGCGCCTGGGCGTTCTGCGGGCTCACCCGGACCGCGGTGGTCACCCCGGCCTCGCGGATGCGGGCCACCGCGGCACCCAGCAGACCGGGGTCCAGCGGCGCGGCGTGCAACTGCTGCAGCAGCCGGATGGCCGCCGACGGCTCGGGTTCTTTGGTGGCCGCCTCGATGACCTGAGCGACCTTGGCCTCAACGTCCGCGTGGCGGCCGATCAGCCCTTCGCCGTTGAGCACGCCCAGGCCGCCGAGCCGACCGAGTTCGATGGCGAACTCCGGCGACACCAGGGCGTCGGTCGGATGCGCGACGATCGGAATCTCGAACCGGTAGGCGTCGAGCTGCCAGGCTGTCGTGACGTCCTGCGAGGAGCGGGTGCGTCGCGACGGCACAATACTGATTTCGTCGAGTTCGTAAGTGCGCCGGGCTGTTCTGCCCATGCCGATCTCAACCATGTCACGCATGAGTGGTCCTTCGATCAGTTCACCGGGCGTAGTAGTTGGGCGCTTCGGCGGTCATCGTGATGTCGTGCGGATGGCTTTCCTTCAACCCCGCCGCGGTGATCCGGACGAATTGCGCGCGCTGCAAACCTTCGATGGTGTCGGCGCCGGTGTAGCCCATCGCGGCGCGCAATCCGCCGGTGAGCTGATGGATCACCGACGACAGCGGCCCGCGGAAGGGCACCCGGCCTTCGATGCCCTCGGGCACGAGCTTGTCCTCGGAAAGCACGTCGTCCTGGAAATAGCGGTC
>NZ_DASXHW010000186.1:0-2721 GCF_036488105.1 Mycobacterium sp.
GACGGCAGCACGATGGGCAAGCGCTACGTCGACGACGGCGACGCCGAAGTGCTGGTCACCAAGGCCGGCGCCGGGTCGCTCAGCGTCGGCGCGACGCCGCTGGTGCTCAAGGAAGCCAAGCCGCTGCCGGCCAGCGACTGATATGACGCGGACCGGCTACGGCGTGCTCGCCGCTGGGCCCCTGCCTCCGTCGAACGCCGCCTGGGTGATGGAGATTGGCGGTTGGATCGTCTTCGTACTGGTGGCCGCGTCTCTGCTCTACCGCTGGCGCAAGAATGGCCGGCCCGACACCGCCGCGCTGCTCTTCATCGGGTGCTTCACCATGTGGTGGCAGGAGTTCTACGCCGACTGGGGTGCCTACCTCTATTACAACCCGGATCTGACGCTACTGCCCTGGGGGGAAACCCCGTACACCACCCCCAACAAACCGGTGTACGTGTTAGCTGGCTACGGCTGGTTCTATGCCGGCGGATTCGCGGCCGTGTTGAACCTGTTCCAATGGTTCCGGCGCCGCCATCCTTCAGTGAATTACCCGGCCGCCCTGGTGATTACCGTGTTCGTTCCATTCATTCTGTGGAACTTCGTGACGGCCGACGGAGTGTCCTACGTAACGAACTGGTTCCAATATCTGCAGTCGATCGGGCCGACCATCCACACCGACAAGGGCGGACTGCAGCTGATCTATCAAGGTGTCCCGCTGTCCATCTTCGCCGTTGCCGTAGTGGCGAGCCTCGACAGGCGCGATGCCGACGGGCGCACCTGGTTCGAACGGGTGCTGGGCGTGCAGCCCGTCATCACCACCTCCGGGCAACGGGCACACCAGATCGTTGCCTGGATCGTCGGCATGAACGTCCTCTATGCGGTGTTCCTGACGCTGCCACTGGTGATCGCCCGCATCCTGTTCTTCCCCGACAACCCCTGGGTGCCCAACCCTTGACTAGGTCTACTTGGCGCCCGCCGAGGGCTCGACGAGTGCGTGAAGCTCGCGGCGGACGATCTTGCCGGTGCTGCTGCGGGGGAGCTCGTCCAGCACCGTGATCGCCCGGGGCACTTTGTAATTCGCCAGGTTTTCGCGCACATGCGCCTTGAGGTCGTCCGTGGTTGCGGCGGTGCCGTCGGTGAGAACGACGAAGGCGACCAACCGCTGACCGTATTGCTCATCGTCGACGCCGAGCACCGCGGCCTCCGCGACTGCGGCGTGCCCGGCCAACGTCTTCTCGACTTCGATCGGGTAGACGTTCTCGCCACCGGAGACGATCATCTCGTCGTCGCGGCCGACGACAAATAGCCTGCCCTCGGCGTCGAGGTACCCGATGTCGCCGGATGACATGTAACCGGCGTGAAAGTCCTTGGTGGCGCCCGACGTATAGCCATCGAACTGGGTGGAGTTGCGGACATAAATGGTCCCGACCTCACCGGTCGGCAGTTCGCGGAAGTCGACGTCGAAGATGCGGACCTCGGTGCCTACAGCGGGTCGGCCCGCTGTGTCGGGCGATGCACGTAGGTCGGCCGGCGTAGCTGTGGCGATCATGCCCGCCTCGGTGGCGTTGTAGTTGTTGTAGATGACATCGCCGAAACGGTCCATGAACTTGGTGACGACATCGGGGCGCATCCGCGAGCCCGATGCCGCCGCGAACCGCAGCGACCGGCCGCTGTAGTTCGCCAAGACGTCATTGGGTAGGTCGACGATGCGGTCGAACATGACTGGTACGACGCATAATCCGGTGGCCCGGTGTTCGTCGACGAGCGCAAGGGTCGCCTCGGCGTCGAACTTGCGCCGGGTCACGATGGTGCAGGCCAACAGCGCGGCGATGCCCAGTTGTCCGAACCCCCATGCGTGGAACATCGGGGCCACAACCACTGTGGTCTCCTCGGCGCGCCACGGTGTCCGGTCGAGGATCGACTTCAACGCATCCGCGCTGCCGCCAGAATGCTTGGCGCCCTTGGGTGATCCGGTGGTGCCCGACGTCAGCAGAATCATCTTCGACGCCCGCGGGGCCGGTGAGGGACGTTGACCGCGGTGCCCATCGACCAAGCCCGCGACCGTGACGTCGTGTGCGTCAGGATCGTCCGTCCACGCGACGATCCGGGCGGCCTCTGGACGATCCTTGCACGCCTGGTCGATCGACGACGCAAACTCCTCGTCGTAGATGACGGCATCGACCTTCTCGCGCGCCACGACTTCGGCGAGAGCCGGCCCGGCGAAGGACGTGTTCAACAACAGCACGTCAGCGCCGATCCGGTTGGCGGCGATTAACGGCACAACGAACCCGCGATGGTTACGCGCCATGATGCCGACAACCTTCGGCGGGCCACCCGGTAGCGTCTGCAGCGCAGCGGCCAAGGCGTCGCCGTCCTCATCCAGTTCGCGCCACGTCAAGGTGCCCAATTCGTCGATCAGGCCAGGCCGGTCGGGGCATCGCTGGGCCGCGATCACGAACCCCGACGTGGCATTCATCCCGGCGCGCCGCACCGCCGCTGCCATGCGCACGTACCGGTCGGGACGCAGCGGAGCGAGCAGCCTCGCTCGTGACATCGTGCCGACGAGCCCTGCGATCTGATTCAGCCGCTCCAGCATGGTCAGCCGATCACCGGAAACGACGTTGCGCTGCCAGATCGTTGAGGCAGCTCCGGGTCCCACTCCGTGATGGCCGCCGGCTCCGGGTGAAACGTGTCCATGTAGTCCCCTCAGCAGAAGTCGTTAAACAGTTTGATGTTATC
>NZ_DASXHW010000199.1:0-7542 GCF_036488105.1 Mycobacterium sp.
GCAGCGGCACCCAGGCCGCAAAAGCCTGTTCGGTTCGGACCTTGTCGACGTCGAACCCCGCGGCCCGGATTGCCTGCTCGGTGTCGCGGTGAGTGTGGCAGTTACCCGCCAGCCGCGGCCATATCGTCGCGTCGACCAGTTGCTGGAATCGGCCCCGGATTCCACGGCTGGCAACATGCTCCAGATAACGCAGCTCGCCGCCCGGCCTCAGCAACGAAAACAGGCGCCGCAGAACCGATTCGGGCTCGGCCACCGAGCACAGCACCAGCGAGCACACCACCGCGTCAAATGCCTCGTCGGCCGCGAAACTCTCTACCGTCCGATTGGTGACCTCGAGCGGAACGGCCGCACCGGCAGCCGCTTCCCGGGCCAGTCCGACCAGACGTTGCTCGGGCTCGACCGCGATGACCTGCGCGACAGAATCTGGGTAGAGCTCGAAATTGGTTCCGGTGCCCGCACCCACCTCGAGCACCCGGCCCGACAGCCCGGCCAGGTTCTCCCGGCGGAGTTCCCGCATCTGCTCGGTCTCGTGTGCGGCGATAGCCGGCCAGATGCGTGCGAAGAACGGATGGTCGACGGTGTCCGCGGTCGATGACGTCATGGCTGCCAGCCTTTCGCAAGCGGTTACTAGGAAGATCCTCGCACCGCAGACTTGAGCGCCGTCAACTGCTCCACCACTTGGTCGGGAGTGCCATCGACCTCGACCAGTCCGCCGACCATGTGGCCCAAAAAGACGGCACGGAGCACCCGGTCGGTGAACGCCTCGGCATCGCCGAACGGCAAGTGCGGCTTGGCGATCAGCATTGAGGCCGCGCCGTGCGCGGCGCTCCACAGTTCCAGGGCGACCGCGGCCGCGTCGCCGCGCGGGAACACGCCCTCGTGCATCAATATGCCGATGGTGGCGCACATGTGCGCAAAGGCCGAGCTGGCCAGCGCGGAGTCGACATTGCTGCCGGATCGCCATTCGCCCATCGTGGCGATCCGGTAGAGCTCGGGGTTTTCGATGGCGAACCGGACGTAGGCCAGCCCCTGGGCTCGCAACACTTCCACGGTGGACGACTGCGCTGCGGACACCCGCTGCATCTCCTCGTCGAGCTTCTCGAAGTAGCGCGCGCACACCGCATCCAGCAGTGCGTCTTTGTCGTGGAAATGCAGGTAGATCGATGGTGGCGTCACGCCGACACGTTCAGCCACCGAGCGGATCGACACGGCTTTGGCGTGCCCGGTATACAACAGGAGTTCGGTTGCCGCATCGAGGATTTCGTCGCGCAGCAGATCGCCGGATCCTCGCGGGGCGCGCCGCCGGCGAAGACTGTCCGTCGGCGAGCTAACGACCATTGGCAACCGTCGTGGTAGTAAATGCGGCCATGCCAGTGCCGGCCGGGACCGCGTCGGGTCGACGGTGTCGGCCGCCGGCAGGGTCGGCAGCCACCGGCAGCGGCTCGGATCCCGCCTCGCTGATGCCGAACCGCTCGTGCAGCCGCATCAGCGGTCCGGGTGCCCACCAACTCCATCGGCCCAGAAGATGCATGAACGCCGGCACCAGCACCATCCGCACCAACGTCGCGTCGGCCAGCACGGCCAGGGTCAGGCCGAGACCGAACATCCGCATGAAGGACACCTGCGCAGCGATCAACGCGGCGAACGAAATCGACATGACCAACGCAGCTGCGGTGACCACCCGGCCGGTGCGCGCCAACCCGAGCGCGACGCTCTCGTCGTTGTCGGCGCGTTTGGCCTTGTTGTCCGCCGCGGCGGATCGCGACGCGGTCGCAGTCAACCAGTACTCGCGAATCCTGGAGACCAGGAACACCTCGTAATCCATCGACAGGCCGAAGGCGACACAGAACAACAGCACCGGGATATTGGCCACCAACGTGCCGCTCTGCGTGGTGCCCAGCGCGCCGAGGTGGCCGTCCTGGAAGATCCACACCAGCGCGCCGAATGCTGCCGTCAACGATAAAACGTTGCACACCAATGCCTTCAACGGCAGCAGCACACTGCCGGTGAGCAGGAACAACAGCGCAAAGGCGATGATACCGATGAGACCCAACACCACCGGCAGCTGATTAGTGATCGCGTCCACGCTATCGCGGTTGAGCTGCGCCTGCCCGGCCATCTGTACCGACCGGCCAGCCGGACCGGGCACGGCGTGCAACCGGTCGAGCTGGGCGTCGGAGGCTTGGGAGAAGAGCGGCGCGGTGGTGGCGATCGTCAGAAACGCGCTGTCATGCGCGATCCCGGTGGCCGCCGACGGCGGTCCGACCTGCCTGCCGTGGGCGAACGTTCCGCTCGGCGCCGACACCGCGGTCACGTCGGCCACCCGCGACAGGTCGGCGGCGTAACGGCTGAGGTCGCCCGGACGTACCCCTCGAACGTCCGGGACGACAACAGACACCGCGGTCGCCGAGTCATCGGCGAAATCGCGACGCAGCTGATCACCGACCGCATGGGCCGAAGCCGACTTCGGCAGCACCCGGTCGTCGGGCATACCCCACTTCACCCCGAGGAACGGCAGCCCGAGCATCAGCAACAGCGCGACCACCACCAAGCCGATCGGCACCGCGAATCGCATCACGAACTTCGTCGACCGGTACCAAAACAGCCGTTCGACCGGTTTGTGCACCGGGTCGGGCCGGCCGAGTATCCGGCGGCCGAGCTTGCGGACGTCCAGCGCATCCAGCCGCGGCCCGAGCAGCACGATCGCCGCGGGTGTCACGACGATCGCGGCCACCGCGACGAACGCGACCGTGGCCACGCCCGCATACGCGAACGACTTCAGGAAGTACATCGGGAACAGCACCATCACCGCCATCGACAACGCGACGGTGGTCGCCGAGAACAGCACGGTGCGACCGGCGGTGGCCATGGTCCGGATCAGCGCCTGGTTCGGGTCGCTGCCGTCGTCCAGCTCGTCGCGATAGCGGCTGATGATCAGCAGGGTGTAGTCGATGGCCAGGGCCAGCCCCATCGCGCTACTCAGGTTCAGCGCATAGGTCGACACGTCGGTGCTGAAGCTGATCAGGCGCAGCACCGACATCGATCCGACGATGGCCAGCCCGCCCAGGCAGATCGGCAGCGCCGCGGTCAGCAGGCCACCGAAAACCCAGACCAGCACCAGAAAGCTCAGCGGGATGGCCAGCGACTCCATCAGCAACAGGTCACGCTCATTTTGACGGTTGATCTGGTCGTACACCATCGCCGTTCCGCCGGCGCGAACCGTCACGCCGTCGCGGTCGTGCACAACCCGCGCCGCGATGCTCTTGGCGTACTTCTGCGCGCTGTTCTCGCCGCCTTTGAGGTTGGCGACGATCAGCCCGGATTTGCCGTCCTTGCTCACCAAGTCGGCGGCGAGGTGCGGTGGACGAGCCGTCGGGCCCGTCCACGCCGAGACCACGTTGTACACCCCGGAAGACCCCTGCACCTGCGCGACGATGTCGGTCGCGACGCTGCGGGCTTGAGCGCTCTGCGCGCCGTTCGGGGCGGTCAGCAGGATGACGAACTGCTGATCGCTCTGGCCGAACTTGTCGGTCAGCAGCTTGATCGCCTGCGCCGACTCCGCGGCCGGATCCTGAAAGCCGCCGGCGGAGAGGCTCTTGGCCACCGGGATTCCGAAGACTGCGGCCGCCACCAAGACAAGCGCGGCCACCGCGAGAATGCGCCGAGGGGCAGCGATGGCAAGGCGGGCAATCCGCTGCAGCATGCGTGTCCCTCCGCTGTAATATCGTTGCTAACTTAGCAGTGGTAAGTTACTATCGCAACGCTTTGGCGGCATATTGACGCCTCTCTAATGAGAACGAGACCGATGCCCGCGCTGGTTCAACGCGGCACGCGATAGCCAGGACATTTTCGGAGCTTATGCGGTTACACGTCTGCCCAATAGCTCAGTTCCAACCATCCGGACGCCGCGTCCGGACGCCGGGGCCCTACCCGGCGGTAACAATTGCCACGATTTTCCGAATCGTGACTCAAAGATTCCTTAAACGTTGCCCATACGCTCATCTACATGTGGATCGATGACTCCAGTGCCGACGTGATCAAAGCTGATTTCGAGGCTCTCTACCACGGCGATGTGCTCGTAGAGGGTGAGTGCTCGGAGCAGTTGGAAGACTGGCACCCGCTTTCCACCGCGAGCTGATTCGCGGCAACGCACGCTGTTAGCCAGCAGCGTGCCGCTGACGAGGTGAATGTCAGCCTCTTTCGCACCTTCGGCGTTGCCCCATTTGTGAAGCAGCCCCCGCCACCACGGCGGGGGCCTTTTCGTCGGCTGGTTACCGCGGCGCCATCCGGATCGCGCCGTCCAGCCGGATGACCTCGCCGTTGAGCATCGGGTTCTCGACGATGTGCACCGCAAGTGCGCCGTACTCGTCGGGATCTCCCAGCCGGCTGGGGTGCGGCACCTGCTTGCCCAGCGACTCCCGGGCCGGCTCAGGCAGGCCGGCCAATAGCGGGGTGTCGAACAAACCGGGAGCGATCGTCATGACTCGGATGCCTTTACTGGCCAGGTCGCGTGCGATCGGCAGGGTCATGCCGACAACGCCGCCCTTGGACGCCGAGTACGCGGCCTGACCGATCTGGCCATCGAAAGCAGCCACTGACGCGGTGTTGATGATGACACCGCGCTCCTCCCCGACCAGGTCGTGTTGGGCGATCCGCTCGGCGCCGAGCCGCAGCACGTTGAACGTGCCGATCAGGTTGATCTCCACGACTTTGCGGAATGCCTCCAGCGGGAAAGCGCCGTCCTTTCCTAGCGTCTTGATGGCATTGCCGGTGCCGGCGCAGTTGATCACAATGCGCAGTGGCCCAAGCGATTCGGCGATATCGAGCGCCGCAGTGACCGCCTTCTCGTCGGTGACGTCGGCCGGCGCGAAACGCGCACGGTCACCCAGCTCGCGGACCACGTCCTCACCCTTGAGGTCGAGCACGACCACCTGCGCGCCGGCATCGAGCAGCCGCCGGGTGGTGGCAAGGCCCAGTCCGGACGCCCCGCCGGTGACGAGAGCTACGGCATCGGTGATCTCCACGCACACTTCCTTTCAAATTGGTCAGGCTTTCACAAGGGTCAGGCCTTCAGTCCGGTCATGCCTCTCCCCTGCGGCGAGCCGACCTACTGGTTGGCCGGGACTATACCCAGTCGTTGAGGACGGTTTCGGTGTCGGCTCCCGGCTGCCCCGGCGGCCGCGGCACATCCGGCGACGAGCGGGAGAAACGAGGCGCCGGCAACGGCTGGAGCCCGCCGCCGGTTTGGTAGAAGGTGTTCCGCTCGGTGATGTGCGGCTCGGTCTCGACCTCGCCGAAAGCCAGGATCGGCGTCACGCAGGCGTCGGAGTCGGCGAACACCTTGGCCCAGTGATCGCGGTCGCGGCTGGCGAACACCTCGGTGAACTTCGCGCGCAGCTCTGGCCAGCGACTGCGGTCGTTCTGCGCCGGCAGGTCCGCGGGGTCCAGGCCGAGTCCGGCCAGCATCGCCGCATAGAATTGTGACTCGATGGCGCCCACCGACACGTACCGGCCGTCGGCACATTCGTAGGTGTCGTAGTAGGGCGCTCCGGTGTCGAGCATGTTGGTGCCACGCTCGTCGGTCCACAGCCCCAATGCGCGCATCCCCCACATCATCTGCACCAGCACCGAAGACCCGTCGATCATCGCCGCGTCGACGACCTGGCCCTTGCCGGACGTCTGCCGCTCGAACAGTGCAGAAAGAATGCCGAGCAGCAGGAACATCGACCCGCCGCCGAAGTCGCCAACCAGGTTCAGCGGCGGAACCGGCCGCTCGTTGACCCGGCCGATGGCGTGCAGCACGCCGTTGAGTGAGATGTAGTTGATGTCGTGGCCGGCCTGCTTACTGCGTGGGCCGGTCTGCCCCCAGCCGGTCATCCGGCCGTAGATCAGCCGCTCGTTGACCTTGGCGCAGTCTTCCGGGCCCAACCCCATCCGTTCGGTGACACCGGGCCGGTATCCCTCGATCAGCACGTCGGCCTTGGCGACGAGCTTGAGCACCAGCGCACGCCCCTCGTCGGACTTCAGGTCGGCGATGACGAACCTGCGGTTGCGCAGCATCGGGTCGGAGCCGGTGGCGCCGGGCCGGTCGATGCGCACGACGTCGGCACCGAGATCGCCGAGAATCATCGCGGCGTGCGGGCCCGGCCCGATTCCGGCGAGTTCGATGACTCGCAAACCTGTCAGCGGTCCCGCCATACCAACCGACCTCCTTGTCGATACCAGTGCCGTGGCGATCGCAAGCTCGGCGAAGCCGGGCGCGGCGGGTCGCCACCGTATTCCTTGCATCTTGGCAGTCGGCCTGACCGACGTTGCACCCCGGTGGCTTACAGTCGAGCCCATGACCGCCATCGACTCCGGAATCGACACCCTCGCACCCGTCGACGGCCTCGCCGTCACATTGGCCGACGGTGTGCTGTCGGTGACGATCGATCGTCCGGACAGCCTGAATTCGCTGACGCTGCCGGTGTTCCTCGGACTCGCCGACGCAATGGAACACGCGGCCCACGATCCGCGGGTGAAAGTCGTGCGGCTCGGCGGCGCCGGCCGCGGGTTCTGCTCCGGAGCGGGAATGAGCGCCGACGACGTGGCGGGTGCCGGCCCCGGCGACGAGCTCATCCTGGCGGCCAACCGGGTGGTCCGGGCGATCACCGCGCTGCCGCGCCCGGTCGTCGCGGTTGTTCAGGGAGCAGCGGCCGGCGTCGGCGTCTCGCTGGCTCTGGCCTGCGATCTGGTATTGGCTTCGGACAAAGCGTTTTTCCTGCTCGCCTTCACCAAGATCGGCCTGATGCCCGACGGTGGGGCCTCGGCGCTGATCGCCGCGGCGATCGGCCGGATCGGCGCGATGCGGATGGCGCTGCTGGCCGAGCGGCTACCCGCCGCCGACGCATTGGCGTGCGGACTGGTCAGCGCCGTCTACCCGGCCGACGACTTCGACGCCGAGGTGGACAAGGTGGTGTCCGGGCTGCTGAACGGACCGGCCGTGGCGTTCGCCAAGACCAAGGCCGCGATCAACGCAGCCACCCTGACCGAGCTGGAGCCGACCCTTCAGCGCGAACTCGAGGGTCAGTCCGCGCTGCTACAGTCACACGACTTCCGCGAGGGCGCAAGGGCTTTCCAGCAGCGTCGGACGCCCGACTTCAGCGACGGCTGAGCGCTCACAACCCGAACAGCGGCGGCAGCCCCAGTAGCACGACCAGGGTCCAGACGAAGTGGGTCAGGATCGGCGCCAACACCCCGCCGGTCGCGCGACGCTCGAATGCGCAGACCGTGCCGAGGAAGATCGCGGCGAAGGCGAGCATCGGGTTTCGGCTGCTCGCCAGGGTGGCGATCACGTAGATCACAGTCGAGATCAGCAACGGGTGGTGCCGACCGAGCGCGGTATAGAGCGCGCCGCGGTAAAACATCTCTTCGCCGACGGCAGCCAGCAGCGCCACGGCCATGGTCAGCCGCCACGATCCCTGGTTGCTGTACTGCAGCAATCGGGTGATCAGCTCGGCGACGACCGGAATCTCGCGGGCGATCAAACCGCCGACTATGAAG
>NZ_DASXHW010000210.1:0-1588 GCF_036488105.1 Mycobacterium sp.
TATCGGCCGCCGCGTCCAGTTTGTGCACATCGGGAACGCCGCCCAGCCGCTCCAGCACGCGCGAGAGCGCCAACCAACCGATCAGCGAGGCGACCATGATGGCGACGATGGCGCCTAGGAGGGCGAGCCACTGCCAGTAGTACAACGCTTCGGCGAAGATCCGGGTGAACTCGTGCGCGACAGCCTGCAAATGCGGCACCCGCGCCAGGACTGCCGCGACCCCGCCCACCGCGGCGGTGATCGCGTGAAACAACAGCTGCCGAAGGCTCGCCAGGACCGTCAACGCGACGATCACCACAGCACCGACGCCAATACCGGCGACAAAGGATGCCGCGGTGACGGTCGGTAGACCGTGACCACGGCGTTTTACGATCCCGGCCAGCCCGCCGACATAGGCGCACAGCGCGACCGCCCCTAGGCCGCTCAAGCCGACTACCAGGAAGCCGATCACGGCGGCTGCGACCGTACCGGTGATCAGAACCCGGATCCGATAGCGATAGGCCAGCAGCCCCATCGGCACGGCGCCGAGCAGTCCCAGGCCCCCCGCGTGCGGGAGGACGACCGCAATGATCGAGATAGCCGCGCACAGCGCACCCATCACCGATGCATGGGCCAGTTCGCTCGGCTTTAGCGACCGAGCTTCACCAGACACGCCCATCAATGGAGTCTGACAGTCGTTGGCTTCATCCTGCGAAAGCGTCCGAATCATTTTGCTTCACCACCCGATCGAGCCCACGACCCGCGAGTCCGGCGGGCAAAGCGGTCCGTTCTACACATGGGAGCCAAGGGTATGAACGGGGTGTTGAGAAGTCGCTGAGAAAGTCGCTGACCTCGACGTCCGCAGCTCTACAGACTCTGTCGAGCTTCAGCCCAGCACCGATGCCAGCTCCGACCGGGGTACTGAGATTTGCTGTGCTGCTAGCAAAGTCGAGTCGTGACAGGTCACACTCAGTCGGCACAGATGCCGTCGGCAGTCCAGCCACGACGCGTCGCTTCTTGAGCGAGTTGTACGCGAGAGGTGAGCCCGAGCTTGGTGTAGACGTGCGTGAGGTGTGCCTGCACAGTTCGGGGTGAGACGAACAGCCGCGCGGCTACCTCCTTGTTGCCCAGGCCTTCGCTGACGAGTTTTACGACGTCGAGCTCGGTGCGGGTCAGCGATGCCCAGCCGCTCGTGGCGCGCTTACGTTCGCCGCGTCCTCGCAGCGCGTAGGCGGTGGCGTCCTTGATCGACAAAGCCGCGCCCTCGGCCCATGCGGCGTCGAAGTCGTTCGCACCCAGAGCATCCCGAACCGCGGCGATGGTGGCTTCATCGCTCTCGTCGAGAACCTTGAACCGCACGAAGCTCATGTGCTGGCGGGCGGCGTCCGCCGCGCCCAATAACCGGGCCGCCAACAGGTGGTTGTCACTTTGAGCCGCCACGATGCCCAGGCAGTCGAGGGCGAATGGAACGATGAGGTCACCGCCAAGGCTGGCGGCCGCTTCGAGCGCGTCGTAGGCATCCCGTTCGGCGGCGTCGAGCTCGCCCTCCGCGATGTAGAGACGCGATCGCGTCGTCAGGGACGCCGCAAGGCCCCAGCCGGTGTTCGAT
>NZ_DASXHW010000235.1:0-7752 GCF_036488105.1 Mycobacterium sp.
TGCGTCGCAACTGGATGTCGCAGTTGAACAATCAGCCGTTGACGGTGCGGGCGCTGATCGGTCTCGGGTGTCTGATCACGGCAGCGACCACGTTCTCGACGCCGGGCGAGGCAGATCCCAACGACGACTTCATCGACGCACTCAGCCACGCCGGCATCGAGTACGGCGAACCGGGCAATGCGATGGCCGTCGGCGAGTCCATCTGCCCAATGATCGCCCAGCCGGGCGGTAGCTTCGCGGCCGCCGCATCGGGTGTCGCCCGCCGCGGCATGTCGCCGCAAGCGGCCCGGATGTTCACCACCATCGCGATCCGCACATATTGCCCCGAGCAGATGGCAAACCTGCTGGGCGGCAACCCTTCTGGTCTGCCACAGTTCTCCGGCGTGACGGGAATTCCGGGGGTCTAACGCGTCCCCAGCGGGTCTATGGTCCACGCGATATAGACCATCGCCGCCGCGACGGTCGCCATGGTCGCAAAGTCAATTCCCTTGCTGCGCACCACCAGAAGTCCGGCACGGTCTTCGGTGAGCGCCAGCCGCAACACGGCGGCGACCCCAACCCCGATGCCGATCAGCAGTGCGCCACGGCGCCAGAAGTTCGCCGCCGCCAGGCTGAACGCCACGACGAAAATCAGCACCACCGACACGATCGGCCATTGCGGGCGGAGCAGGCTGCGCACGCTCATTGCGCTTCGGCCAACTCGACAACGTTGGTCAGCAGAAACGCACGAGTCAACGGGCCTACGCCGCCTGGATTCGGCGACACGTGGCCGGCTACCTCCCAGACATCGGGATGCACGTCGCCAGCCAGCTTGCCGTCCACCCGGCTGACGCCCACATCAATCACGGTCGCGCCCGGGCGCACCATGTCGGCCGTCAGCATGTGCGGCACCCCGACCCCGGCCACGATGATGTCCGCCTGCTTGGTCAGCGCGGGAAGGTCACGAGTTCCGGTGTGGCACAACGTCACCGTCGCATTCTCCGAGCGGCGGGTCAGCAACAGGCCCAGTGGACGGCCAACCGTTACGCCGCGGCCGATGACGACCACGTGCGCGCCGGCGATCTCTACGTCGAAGCGCCGCAACAGGTGCACGATGCCGCGCGGAGTGCAGGGCAGCGGCGCCGGCGTATTCAGCACCAGCCGACCCAGATTCGTCGGATGCAACCCGTCGGCGTCCTTGGCCGGATCGACGCGCTCCAAAGCCGCGTTCTCGTCGAGCTGCTTCGGCAGCGGCAACTGGACGATGTAGCCGGTGCACTCGGGGTTGGCGTTGAGTTCGTCGATGGTGTCGTTGAGCTTCGCCTGGCTGATGTCGGCCGGCAGGTCGCGGCGCAGTGAGGTGATGCCCACCTTGGCGCAGTCGGCGTGCTTTCCGCGGACGTAGGCCTGCGACCCCGGGTCGTCGCCGACCAGGACGGTGCCCAGGCCGGGCGTCCGCCCCGAAGCGGTCAACGCGGCCACCCGCTCTTTCAGGTCGACGAAGATCTCGTCGCGCGTGATTTTGCCGTCCAATGTGATCGCACCCACGTCTAACAGTCTGGCACGCCCGCCGCGTACGCTCCTGCCATGCCAGCGGACCTGCCCAGTCCCCCTGACGTGTTCAGTCCGGCGAAGCTCGGACCGATCACGCTGCGCAACCGGGTCATCAAGGCAGCGACCTTCGAGGCGCGCTCGCCCGATGCGCTGGTAAGCGACGAACTGATCGAGTTCCACCGGCTGCCGGCCGCGGGCGGGGTTGGCATGACCACCGTCGCCTATTGCGCGGTCTCTCCCGGCGGCCGCGCCAGCGGCAACCAGATGTGGATGCGCCCCGAAGCAGTGCCGGGGTTGCGGCGGCTGGCCGACGCGATCCACGCGGAGGGCGCCGCAGCAAGCGCGCAGATCGCGCACGCCGGCCCGGTGGCCAATGCCAGCGCCAACAACGCCCAAGCCTTGGCGCCGGTGGGGTTCTTCAATCCGGCCGCGAACGAGTTCACCAAAGGAGCGACCCGCGATGACCTCGACGAAGTATCGGCCCAACACGTCAACGCCGTCCGGCTCGCCATCGAGGCCGGCTTCGACGCAGTCGAGGTCCATCTGGGGCATAACTACCTGGCGAGCGCGTTCCTGTCACCGCGGATCAACACGCGCGACGACGAATTCGGCGGGTCGCTGGAAAATCGCGCGAAGGTCGCGCGTGCGCTGGTGATGGCCGTCCGCCGGGCGGTGGACCACGAGGGAGCGCAGATCGCGGTCACCGCCAAGCTGAACATCGCCGACGGTGTCCGCGGCGGCATCGACGTCGAAGAATCGCTGACTACCGCAACATGGCTCGAGGAAGACGGCGCGTTGGATGCGATCGAACTCACGGCCGGCAGCTCGTTCGTCAACCCGATGTACACATTCCGCGGCGACGCGCCGACCACGCTGGAGATCGGTGGCAAGAATTTCTACCGCGAGTACCCCTACCGTGACGCCTACCTACTGGACGAGGCCAAGCTGTTCCGCGCCGAGCTGACGATGCCGCTGATCCTGCTCGGTGGCATCACCAACCGGGAAACGATGGA
Organism: Mycobacterium sp.; assembly: GCF_036488105.1. Classification (GTDB taxonomy): domain Bacteria; phylum Actinomycetota; class Actinomycetes; order Mycobacteriales; family Mycobacteriaceae; genus Mycobacterium. The sequence goes on from NZ_DASXHW010000235.1 coordinate 2,547, forward strand.
CCTGGCGATGGCGGAAGGATTTCAGTTCGTCGCCATGGGCCGGGCCCTGCTGGCCGAGCCCGACTTGATCAACCGGATCAAGGCCGACGGCGACCAGCGCAGCGTGAGGTCGGTGTGCACGCACAACAACCAGTGCGTGCTCAGTATCTACAGCCGTACCCAATGCGTGGTGACCGGTGCTCCCGATGCGTTGGCGCACTAACCTACTTACCCGTCGGCCGTGTCGCTCGGGGCCGATCGAACGGCAGCCGATACAGTCGGTGCAGTGAGCCAAGCAGCTAAAGTTGGGGCGATGAGTCACGCCGCACCGCCCGCGCTGACAGTCCGGTACGACGGATCAGAACGCACCTTCGCCGCAGGTCACGACATCGTGGTTGGCCGTGATCTGCGCGCCGACATGCGCATCACACATCCGCTGATCTCCCGGGCCCACTTGCTGCTGCGATTCGACCAGGGCCGCTGGCTGGCCATCGACAACGGCTCGCTGAACGGCACTTACCTCAACGGGCGCCGCGTGCCGGTGATCGACATCCACGACGGCCAGGCCATCAACATCGGCAATCCCGACGGGCCGCAACTGACATTCGCGATCGGACGCCACGACGGTGTCGTCGGCCGGCCGCCGCAGACGACCTCGATGCCGATCGCCAAATCGCCGGCGCCCGCCCGGTCGGGACCCGCACCACAGCAGCCACGCCCGGCCGCGGGGCCCAGGCCCCCGGGGCCGATGCGCCAGGGACCGTCGCGCCCGTATCCCGGCGCCCCGCCTCCGCCGGGCTACCCAGGCCAGCGCCCGCCGGCCTACCCACCAGGCCCGCAACACCAGGCGCCGGCACCCGTTCGGCAACCGGCCGGCGCCCCGGTGGCTTCGGCTCCGCCGGTGAACCTTCAGCCAAGGACCCAAATGGCACCGCCGGCGATCCGCAAGCCACCGGAAGTCGGCAACCTGGCCACCAAGATGATCCAGGCGATCCTGCCCGGCTCTCTCACCCCGGACAAGCCGCCGGGTTCGGCGACGATCGGTCGCGCCAACGACAACGACATCGTGATCCAGGATGTGCTGGCTTCGCGTCATCACGCGTTCTTGGTCGACTCGCCGCTCGGCACCGAGATCCGGGATGCACACAGCGTCAACGGCACCTTCGTCAACGGCGTCCGCGTCGGCTCGGCGGTGTTGAACGAGGGCGACGTGATCACGATCGGCAACATCGACCTGGTCTTCACCGACGGCAACCTGATCCGCCGCACCGAAGCCGCGACCCGCACCGGCGGCTTGGAGGTCAACGGCGTCCACTTCCGGATCGACGGCAAGGAACTCCTGGACGGAATCTCCCTCACGGCGCGGCCGGGCACGCTGACCGCGATCATCGGGGGGTCCGGGGCGGGCAAGACCACGCTGTCGCGGCTGATCGCCGGATACACCCGCCCCAGCTCGGGGACGGTCACATTCGAGGGCCACAACATCCACGCCGAGTACGCGACGATGCGCAGCAGAATCGGGATGGTCCCGCAGGACGACGTCGTGCACCGGCAGCTGACGGTCAACCAGGCGCTGGGTTACGCCGCCGAGCTGCGACTGCCACCGGACACCGGCAAACAGGAACGCGCGCAGGTCGTTGCGCAGGTGCTCGAAGAACTGGACCTGACCAAGCACGCCGACACCCGCGTCGACAAGCTCTCCGGCGGGCAGCGCAAGCGCGCGTCGGTCGCGCTGGAACTGCTCACCCAGCCGTCGCTGCTGCTGCTCGACGAGCCCACCTCCGGTCTCGACCCCGCGCTGGACCGCCAGGTGATGTTGATGCTGCGCCAGCTCGCCGACGCGGGCCGCGTGGTGCTGGTGGTCACGCACTCGGTGTCCTACCTGGACGTGTGCGACCAGATCCTGCTGGTCGCTCCGGGCGGCAAGACCGCCTTCAACGGGCCACCCAGCCAGGTGGGCGAAGTGTTGGGAACCACGAACTGGGCCGACATTTTCGCCAACGTTGGCGCCGATCCCGACGAGGCGAATCGCCGCTTCCTGGAGCGAGGCGGCAGACGAGACTCGAGGGCGCCAGCTCGGGAGAGCCCGGCCGCCGATTTGGGCGAACCCGTGCACAGCGACTTGTTGCGCCAGCTCTCCACGATCGCGCGCCGTCAGGTGCGTCTGGTCATCTCCGACCGCGGCTACTCGGTGTTCTTGGCGGTGCTTCCATTCCTCATCGGTGCACTGTCGCTGACCGTGAAAGGCCCGAAACCTGGTCTGGGGCCGGCCGATCCGCTCGGGCTGGCGCCCACCCAGCCGCAGTACATCATGGTGCTGCTCAATATCGGGGCCGTGTTCATGGGTACGGCGCTGACCATTCGCGACCTGATCGGCGAGCGACCGATCTTCAAGCGAGAACAGGCGGTCGGCTTGTCCACCACCGCCTACCTACTTGCCAAAGTCGCCGTCTTCTGCGCGTTCGCGACCGCGCAGGCGGCGATCGCGACGATCATCGTCAGACTCGGCAAGGGCGCGCCCACCGCGCACCCGCCGTTTTTCGACAACTCGACGTTCTCGCTGTTCGTCACCGTTGCCGGCACCTGCGTGGCCTCGGCCATTCTCGGCCTGATGCTGTCAGCGTTGGCGCAGTCCAACGAGCAGATCATGCCGCTGCTGGTGGTGTCGATCATGTCGCAGCTGGTGCTTGCCGGCGGAATGATCCCGGTGACGGGCCGGGCCGGCCTCAACCAGCTGTCATGGCTGACACCGGGACGTTGGGGTTACGCCGCGGGCGCCTCGTCGATCGACTTCCCGAACCTGGTCAAGGTCAAGCAGATTCCGACCAACGACCCGATATGGCAGCACTCCAAGCACATCTTCCTGTTGGACATGGGCATGCTCGCCGCGCTGTCACTGTTCTATGCGGGCTACGTTCGGTGGAGTATCCGGCTCAAGCGTTAGGCCGACGAATTCGCAATCCGGCCAATCCACTACGCGGTCGGCGTCAAGCTTGCCAGCGCGTATTCGCTGACCGCGATCAACGCGTCGGTCGCCGATCTGCGATCCCTCGCATCGATGTTGATAACCGGGACATGCGCGGGCAGCGTAAGCGCTTTGCGCACCTCGGCGGCGGGAAACCTTGGCGTGCCGTCGAATTCGTTCACCGCGATGAGGAACGGCAGTTTGCGGTGCTCGAAGAAGTCGACCGCGGCGAAACAGTCCTGCAGACGCCGGCAGTCCACCAGGATGACCGCACCGATCGCGCCGCGCACCAAGTCGTCCCACATGAACCAGAATCGACGCTGTCCTGGCGTGCCGAATAGGTAGAGCACCAGATCTTCGTCGAGCGTGATCCGGCCGAAATCCATAGCGACCGTGGTGGTCTGCTTGTTAGGGGTGGCGTCCACCATGTCGACGCCGACGGACGCGTCGGTGACCATGGCCTCGGTCCGCAGCGGCATGATCTCCGAGACCGCACCGACGAACGTCGTTTTACCGGCGCCGAATCCACCGGCGATCACGATCTTCGTGGACGCCGTATCGCGCGACTTCGGCTGCGGCGGGGCCGCATCAAAGCGCTCGTAGGCCACGGAGCGTCCTTCCTATCAGTTCGCGACGTTCATCGCGGGTCGAGCCTTCGGTCAGTGTCCGGTTCACTCGAAGGTAACCCGAAGTCACCAGATCGCCGACCAGCACACGCGTGACACCGAGCGGCAAATTTAGCCGAGCCGATATCTCAGCTACCGACGGACTCTTGACACACAGTTGAACAATCCTGCCCCGCACGTCGTTGAGCGGCCACCGGTGAAACATGGCCGACTGCAAAGTCTGGACTGGCGCTTCCAACGGAATCTCGACGCTGGCCTTGGTCCGTCCGGCCGTCAGGGTGTACGGGCGGACCAGGCTCGCCTCAGACGCAGGCGGCTCGGATCCGGGTGGCTTGCGCTTGTCCATGACGGCTCACTAATGCGATGGCGCGCGTCGGGTCGACTGCACGACGTTGCCCACCCGTTCGACGAGGACGGCCATCTCGTAGCCGATCTGGCCGATGTCACATGACGTCGCGGCCAGCGTTGCCAGATGCGAGCCGTCGCCGACCTGCATCAGCAGCAGGTAGCCGCTCTGCATCTCCACCACCGATTGCAAGACCTGCCCGCCGTCGAACAGTTGCGCCGCGCCGTTGGCCAGGCTGGCCAGGCCAGAGGACACCGCGGCGAGCTGGTCGGCCCGCTCCTTCGGCAAGCGCTCACTGGCCGCCATCAGCAGCCCGTCGACGGATACCAGGATGGCGTGCGTAACCCCGGGGACTTCGCGGGCGAAGTTCGACACCAGCCAGTCCAGCGAGTTGTTGTCGGGGCGCGGCGGTTGGCTGGGCCTTCCGGGTGGAAAGGCAGAGGTCATTCGTGATCGGTTCCTAGGTCTGTCTCGCGGGCGTGCGATCGTCCTGCGCGAACGCCGCCGAAATGACTGCTGATGGAGGCGCGGACGGCGTCGGGGTCTCGCACCGGCGCCTCGTGTGCGGGGGTGCGCCCAGACTGGGATCCGCCGTTCGATGCTATCCCGTTGTCCTCGCTGGCGCGGTGGTGCGCAGTTCCGTTCTGCTCGCTGTCTGCCCCGCCCGGCACCAGCCGGGCGCCGGGTTCGCGCACCGGCAGACCCTGTTCGGTGTGGGCCTGCACCGGCACGCTCTCGACTTCTTCTGCGGCTGACCAGCCGCGGTCCCACACCGACTGCCAATCCAGATCAGGGCTGTGCGCCAAGTCGCGGGGGTCGACCAGCCATTCCGAGAGCATCCGCTGGTAGATCAGATCGTCCGCGGGCGCCTCGGTCGCCGGAGCCGCGGCCCCGGCGGTCCAGACGTCGTCGACCTCCGGCAGATCGACCTGCGCCGCGGGTTCGGGCGCGACCGGTTCGTCTTTGGGACGGTGCCGGTTCTCCCGGTCGAACCGCACCCGCGAGCCGAAGAACGACGAGGTGTTCGAGACCGGCTGTGCCGCAGGCTGTTCCGGAGCCGATTCGGCGGGCTCCTCGTGCGGGACGGGCGGTGGCTCGCGATGCGCCGGCCGCTCGGGTGGGGCAGCCGGGACGCCGGTGATGCCGCTGCTTCCGGGTCGGCGGCGCGGCAACAGGCTGACCGACGACTCGGTCGACTGCGAGCCGTTGCGCTCGGTGGCGTCGGTGAGCGACGTGAACTCTGGGCCGTCGTCGTAATCGGGCACAGCGGCCGGCGGTTCGGGCAGCGGC
>NZ_DASXHW010000238.1:0-23147 GCF_036488105.1 Mycobacterium sp.
GTTTCGACTGTCATTTCAGACTCCGAATTCTCGTTGTGTGGAGGTGGTTGCGGTCTCATCCGATTTCGGGCCTCACACAAGAGACGAGCCCCGGATCCGGATGCGGACCGCGGGGCTCTGGGAAGCAGCTAAACCACGGGCACCGCTGGCCGGTACCCGTAGAAAAATCGACGCTGCATATTGAGCACGAAATGAGTGTGCCACTTGGAGGCGTTCAAGCGCAAAGGTGTCGCCGAACGGCGGTAGGTTGGATCAGTTATGAGTGTGCAGCACGTGACCGAATCTGAAGGCGATCAACTTCTCGACGGTTTGAACCCCCAGCAACGCCAGGCGGTTCTGCATGAGGGCTCGCCGCTGCTGATCGTCGCCGGTGCGGGCTCGGGCAAGACCGCCGTGCTGACCCGGCGTATCGCCTACCTTCTGGCCGCGCGCGATGTCGGACCAGGCCAGGTGCTGGCGATCACTTTCACCAACAAAGCCGCCGCTGAGATGCGCGAACGCGTGGTGGCGCTGGTCGGCCCGCGGGCGCGATCGATGTGGGTATCGACGTTTCACTCGACCTGCGTGCGGATTCTGCGCAACCAGGCGTCGCTGATCGCGGGCCTCAACTCCAACTTCTCCATCTACGACGCCGACGATTCCCGACGCCTGCTGCAGATGATCGCCAAGGACATCGGCCTCGACGTCAAGCGGTATTCGCCGCGGCTGCTGGCCAACGCCATCTCCAACCTGAAGAACGAGCTGATCGACCCGCAGCAGGCGATGGCGAACCTGTCCGACGACGCCGACGACCTGGCGCGCACGGTGGCCACCGTCTTCTCCGAATACCAGCACCGGCTGCGGCTGGCCAACGCCCTGGACTTCGACGACCTGATCGGCGAGACGGTCGCGGTGCTGCAGGCCTTCCCGCAGATCGCCCAGCATTACCGTCGACGCTTCCGGCACATCCTGGTCGACGAGTATCAGGACACCAACCACGCGCAGTACGTCTTGGTCCGCGAGCTGGTCGGCCGCGACACTGAGGACGGTGTGACACCGGGCGAGCTGTGCGTGGTCGGCGACGCCGACCAGTCGATCTACGCGTTTCGCGGCGCCACGATCCGCAACATCGAAGACTTCGAGCGCGACTATCCCGACGCCGCGACGATCCTGCTCGAGCAGAATTATCGCTCCACGCAGAACATCCTGACCGCGGCCAACTCGGTGATCTCCCGCAATGCCGGGCGCCGGGACAAGCGGCTGTGGACCGACGCCGGCGAGGGTGAGCTGATCGTCGGCTACGTCGCCGACAACGAGCACGACGAGGCGAGGTTCGTCGCAGAGGAAATCGACGCGCTGGCCGCCAACAACGCCATCACCTACAACGATGTGGCCGTCTTCTACCGCACCAACAACTCGTCGCGGTCGTTGGAAGAGGTGTTCATCCGCGCCGGCATTCCCTACAAAGTGGTTGGGGGAGTGCGGTTTTACGAGCGCAGAGAGATTCGCGACATCGTCGCTTACCTGCGCGTGCTGGACAACCCAGGCGACGCGGTCAGTTTGCGGCGGATCCTCAACACGCCGCGGCGCGGCATCGGCGATCGCGCCGAGGCTTGCGTGGCCGTGTACGCCGAGAACACCGGATCCAGTTTCGCGGACGCGCTGGAAGCCGCCGCCGAAGGCAAGGTGCCGCTGCTGAATACCCGGTCGGCCAAGGCGATTGCGGGTTTCGTGGAGATGCTCGACGAACTGCGGAGCCGGCTCGACGCGTCGGAGGGCGACCTGGGTGAACTGGTCGAGGCGGTGCTGGAGCGCACCGGATACCGCGCGGAGTTGGAATCGTCCTCCGACCCGCAAGACTTGGCCCGGCTGGACAACCTCAACGAACTCGTCAGCGTCGCACACGAATTCGCCACCGATCTGGCCAACGCCGCCGCGCTCGACGACGTGCCCGTCGACGAGGACGTGCCGGACACCGGTGTGCTGGCGCAATTCTTGGAACGGGTGTCTTTGGTCGCCGACACCGATGAAATCCCCGAGCAGACAGCCGGTTTGGTGACGCTGATGACGTTGCACACCGCCAAGGGGCTGGAGTTCCCGGTGGTGTTCGTCACCGGATGGGAAGACGGAATGTTCCCGCACATGCGGGCTTTGGGTGACGCGGGCGAGCTTTCCGAGGAGCGTCGACTGGCCTACGTCGGGATCACCCGGGCACGCCAGCGCCTCTATGTCAGCCGCGCCAAGGTTCGGTCGTCGTGGGGACAGCCGATGCTCAACCCGGAATCGCGGTTTCTGCGCGAGATCCCACAGGAGCTCATCGACTGGCGTCGCACCGACCCGACGCCGTCGCTCAGCGCACCGGTGAGCGGTGCCGGCCGGTTCGGCACGCCGCGGCCGTCGCCGACCCGCGGTGCAGCCGGCAAGCGGCCGCTGCTGGTGCTGGCGCCGGGCGACCGGGTCACCCACGACAAGTACGGCCTGGGCCGCGTCGAAGAGGTGTCGGGCGTCGGCGAATCAGCGATGTCGCTGATCGACTTCGGCAGCGCGGGTCGGGTCAAGCTGATGCACAACCACGCTCCGGTGTCGAAGCTCTAGTCTTCCAGCAGCCATTCCCGCGTACGCGGCAGCATGGTCAGTACGGCGCTGGTGATCGGCAGAATTGGCAGGGTGTGCACGATCCAGGCCACTCGTGCGCCAGCGATGAACACGCCGAGGTAGGTCAAGATCGCGACCACGGCGCCCGCCACGATCAGGTAGCGGCTCAGCGGTTAGCGCAGCAGCAGCAGGATCACCCCGGAGATCGTGGCCAGCGCGAATATTAGCGCCAGGAACGCCACAGCCACGCAGAACAGCCGGTCCGATCTCCACCAGCCCGCGATCAGGTCGGTCGCCACCACCGAGGTGGACCAGCCGCTGACGATGCTGACCGCCGCAGCGGCCACCGCCGTCGTCCGGCTCGGCTCGCCATAGGGAGAGCCCGCCATGGCGGCCGGGCTGCTCGGCGGAGCGTATTGCGGGGGCGACGGCGGCCGTGGAATGTGCGTGGTGCGGGCGTCGTCGACCGCCTGCGGCAAGGGCCCGGTCGGCGCTCGGCGAATGATGCGCGTTTCAGGACCGCTGGCGGCGGGCTTGGGCCCGGTTGGCGCTGAGGGCGGCGGGCGATCGCCTGGTGTGGGACTGTTCGGGTCGGTCAACGGTCAACCGGCGAAGGTGCCGACGGACAGGCCCCGTTTGGCCAGCCACGGCACCGGGTCTACCCGCTGCGAGCCGCCCAGCAGTACCTCGAAGTGCAAATGCGGGCCGGTGGAATTGCCGCGGTTGCCCATGGTGGCGATCTGGTCGCCGGCCATCACCCGCTGACCCACGCCGACCAGCGTGGTGTTGACGTGGCCGTACAACGTGACCGTGCCGTCGGCGTGACGCAGCTTGACCCACATTCCGTAGCCGGCGGTCGGGCCCGCGTCGATGACGACACCGTCGGAGACCGCGTGGATCGGGGTGCCGATCGAGTTCGCGAGGTCGATGCCGGCGTGCAGGACGCCCCACCGGTAGCCGAAGCCCGAGGTGAAGATGCCCTTGGTCGGCATGACGAACAGCGGCTGCTGCAGCCTGGCCTCGCGCTGGGCGCGCTCCTGAGCGAACGCGACGCCGTGGGCCAGCTCGGCGTTGTGGACGGCGACGTTCGCGGCCGGCCGCACGGTCACCATCTGCATACCGCCGCCGGAAGTGCTGATCGGCCCGCCGTTGGTCGCTGCGGCTTGAGCGGCCAGCACGGTCGGGGCCTTGGAGTGATCTGGGGCCTCGGTGGTGGAGTGCGCGGCGGCCGCGGCGGCACCGGCCGCCATCGCGCCGATCAGCACGCGACCCCGAGCGGGGCCGGTCAGCTGTTTGCGGTGCTGTCCGCGCCGAATCATCGGCTCCGCGTCGCCAGTACCACGGTGCGCGTCACGCCGAACTGGGTCGATCCGGCGCTTGGACACGCTGGGGCGGGCCAGCCTCATCACGGCGAGGTTGTCGGTGTCGTCCAAGTCGTCGAGCTCGGGCGCGCGCAGGACCTGCGCTTCTTTGTCGAAGTGGGAGTTGGTGCTGAAATCCAGGTCGTCGAGCATGCCGAACTCATTGAAAGGAATGATGTCGGTGACTTCGTTGCGACCAGGGGCTGACAAGCTGCCGCGCGACGCCGAAAGCTCTCCTTGGACAGGAGACAGTGCCGGGATTTGCTGGGTCAACCTGATTGTCCCTCGAGCCGTAACCGTATCGTTATCTGGACCCTGAGACGTTAACCGGCGACCTGGTGAGGTTGCAAGCTAAGCCAGAAATCCGCTCGGGATTGTGATTTGAATCACGACAAACCGCCCGGTGAGATCTGCCACATCCACCGGTGCCGACGACGGCACGTTCAGGCCGTGTCGATACAGTTCCCGCAAGCGGGCGTCGAACCCTGGGCTCGCGTACAAAACGGAAAACTAGGCCGACACACAGAAGTGAGCCCATGGATCTTTTCGAGTATCAGGCGAAGGAGCTGTTCGCCAAGCACAACGTCCCAACGACGCCCGGCCGGGTGACAGACACCGCGGACGGGGCCAAGGCCATCGCCGAAGAGATCGGGCGCCCGGTGATGGTCAAAGCGCAGGTCAAGGTCGGTGGACGGGGGAAGGCCGGTGGCGTGAAATACGCCGCGACCGCGGATGACGCCTACAACCACGCGAAGAACATTCTCGGCCTGGACATCAAGGGCCACGTCGTGAAGAAGCTGCTGGTCGCCGAGGCCAGCGATATCGCCGAGGAGTACTACATCTCCTTCCTGCTCGACCGCGCCAACCGCACCTACCTGGCCATGTGCTCGGTGGAGGGCGGCGTGGAGATCGAAGAGGTCGCCGCCACCAAGCCCGAGCGGCTGGCCAAAGTCCCGGTGGATGCGGTCAAGGGTGTCGACTTGGCATTCGCCCGCTCGATCGCCGAACAGGGCCACCTGCCGGCCGAGGTGCTCGATGCAGCGGCGGTCACCATCTCCAAGCTCTGGGAGGTCTTCGTCGCCGAAGACGCCACTTTGGTTGAGGTCAACCCTTTGGTGCGGACGCCCGACGACCAGATCCTGGCGTTGGACGGCAAGGTGACACTCGACGGCAACGCTGACTTCCGGCATCCGGATCATGCCGAGTTCGAGGACCGCGACGCCACCGACCCGCTGGAGCTCAAAGCCAAGGAGCACAACCTCAACTACGTCAAGCTCGACGGCGAGGTCGGCATCATCGGAAACGGCGCCGGGCTGGTCATGTCGACGCTGGACGTGGTGGCCTACGCGGGCGAGAAGCACGGCGGGGTCAAGCCGGCCAACTTCCTCGACATCGGTGGGGGCGCCTCGGCCGAGGTGATGGCCGCCGGTCTCGACGTCATCCTGGGCGACCGACAGGTCAAGAGCGTGTTCGTCAACGTGTTCGGTGGCATCACCGCGTGTGACGCCGTGGCCAATGGGATCGTCCAGGCGCTGAAGATCCTCGGCGACGACGCCAACAAGCCGCTGGTGGTCCGGTTGGACGGCAACAACGTCGACGAAGGCCGGCGCATCCTGGCCGAGGCCGCCCACCCGCTGGTGACGGTCGTACCGACGATGGACGAGGCCGCTGACAAAGCCGCCGAGCTCGCGAGCGCCTGAAAGGACCGCACGACATGGCAATCTTTCTGACCAAAGACAGCAAGGTCATCGTCCAGGGCATCACCGGTAGCGAGGCCACTGTGCACACCGCCCGGATGCTCAAGGCGGGCACTCAGATCGTCGGCGGCGTCAACGCGCGCAAAGCCGGCACCACCGTGACGCATGAGAACAAGGGCGGCCAGATCGTCAAGCTGCCGGTGTTTGGCAGCGTCGAGGAAGCGATGCAGCAGACCGGCGCCGACGTGTCGATCATCTTCGTGCCGCCGAAGTTCGCCAAGGACGCCATCATCGAGGCCATCGACGCCGAGATCCCGCTGCTGGTGGTTATCACCGAGGGAATCCCGGTGCAGGACAGCGCCTATGCCTGGGCATACAACCTGTCCAAGGGCGGCAAGACCCGCATCATCGGGCCGAACTGCCCGGGCATCATCACCCCCGGGCAGGCGCTGGTGGGCATCACGCCGGCCAACATCACCGGCTCGGGACCCGTCGGCCTGGTGTCCAAGTCGGGCACGCTGACCTACCAAATGATGTACGAGCTACGTGATTTCGGGTTCTCCACGTCGATCGGTATCGGCGGCGACCCGGTGATCGGCACCACCCACATCGACGCGATCGAGGCCTTCGAGAAGGACCCCGAGACCAAGGTCATCGTGATGATCGGTGAGATCGGTGGTGACGCCGAAGAGCGTGCCGCCGACTACATCAAGGCCAACGTGTCCAAGCCGGTCGTCGGCTACGTCGCGGGATTCACTGCGCCGGAAGGCAAGACGATGGGCCACGCCGGCGCGATCGTGTCCGGCTCGTCCGGCACCGCTGCCGCCAAGAAGGAAGCTTTGGAAGCGGCCGGGGTCAAGGTCGGCAAGACCCCGTCGGAAACCGCCGCGCTCGCACGGCAAATCCTGGAGAGCCTGTAGGCGTCATGGATCCGCGCACTCCGGTCGTAGTCGGCGTCGGGCAGGCCGCAGAACGCATCGACGACGCCTACTACCGGGGAATGTCGGCCGTCGAATTAGCGGCGGCCGGCGCACGGGCGGCGCTCGAGGACTGCGGTGCGGACATGGCAAAGGTAGCCGCGTCGATCGACACCGTCGCCGGCATAAGGCAATTCGAGATTTCCGGACCCGCCAAGGCGGTCTTGGGCAAGTCGAACAACTATCCGCGATCGGTGACCAATAGAATCGGCGCAGACCCGGCCCGTGCCATCCTGGAAGTCGTTGGGGGACAAGGCCCGCAGCACCTGATCACCGAACTGGCCGGCCAGATCGCGGCCGGACGCTCGGAAGTCGCCATGGTCTTCGGCTCCGATGCGACCTCCACCAACCGCTACTTCGCCGACGCGGAGAACCGGCCGGACTTCTCCGAAACCGTCGACGGGTCGTTGGAAGACCGTGGCATGGGCCTGGAGCAATTGATCAGCCGCTACACGATAATCCACGGATTGGTCGACGCGCCAACGCAATACGCGCTACTGGAGAACGCCCGGCGGGCCGGAACCGGACTCGGGCCCGCCGAGTACCTACGGCGGATGGGCGAACTGTTCGCGCCGTTCTCCAAGGTGGCCGCGGGCAATCCGTTCGCCGCCGCGCCCGTCGAACGCAGCGTCGAGGAACTGATCACCGTCACCGAGCGCAATCGGATGATCTCCAATCCGTACCCGCGGCTGATGGTGGCCCGCGATCAGGTGAACCAAGGTGCGGCCGCGCTGCTGATGTCAGTGGAGGCCGCACGCAATCTTGGTGTTCCCGAGGAGAATTGGGTATACCTGCACGGTCACGCCGACCTAGAGGAACCCAACTTATTGGATCGGCCGGATCTCGGCCATTCCCCGTCGGCGGTGACGGCGGTGCGCGAAGCGCTGGACGTCGCCGGGCTCGGCATCGACGACATCGCCACCTTCGATCTGTACAGCTGCTTCCCGGTGCCGGTGTTCAACATCTGCGACGGCGTCGGACTCGCCACCGACGATCCGCGCGGGCTGACGCTGACCGGTGGCCTACCGTTCTTCGGCGGTGCGGGCAACAACTATTCGATGCACGGCATCGCCGAGACGGTTGGCGAATGCCGTGGCACACCAGGCCAATTCGGCCTGGTCGGCGCGAACGGCGGCTTGCTGAGCAAGTACTCGGTCGGCGTCTACTCGACCGCTCCGACGGCGTGGAAGCCGGATCGCAGCGCGGAGCTGCAGGCTCAGGTCGACCAGGCGCCGAAGGAAACGGTCGTCGAGCAAGCCGACGGCCCGGCCACCGTCGAGACCTACACGGTCCGGCGCGACGGCGCGAAGTTGACCGGGATCATCGTCGGGCGACTCGACGCCGACAACAGCCGGTTCCTGGCGACCACCGAGGAAGACGACCTGATCGCGCTGCTCACCGACGGTGAGCCGCTCGGACACTCGGTGACCGTGCGCTCGTTCGACTACGGCAACCGCTGCTCGCTGAGCTGACTAGTGGGCGCCGGTGATCGCGGCGACCAGGCCTTCGCAATCCTCGACCGTCACATTGAGCGCCGAGTGGTCACGCAGCCCGATCACGCGGCGAATACGCGGCTCGAAGTGGATGCATACGCCTTGAGTTGCGTTGGTGCCGAACGTGAGTCCGTCGTCGGCCAACGACAGCCGCGCGCCCACGGCGGTCCACCAACGGTAGGGCCCGGTGATATGCGCACTCTGAATCTGCGACAGCGGCGCGTCGACACGCAGCGGTCCGTAGCGGGCGATCAGCCGGCCGTCGTCAGTGACGGTGACGCCCTGCGCGCGGGGCCACAGGCGAAACGGCAGCCATATCGGGGCCAGCCGGGTTTCGTAGCGAAAGGGGAAGTGCTTGCCCGGCTCGTCGTCGGCTGTCACGATGCGCCTCCGATCGGATTCAGCGTCTAGACCGCGGCGGCCAGCTTGCCGGCCAGTCGCTCTACATACGCGGAGACCTCATCTTCGGACTTGTCGGGCAATCCGAACAACACCTCGGTGACCCCGAGCTCGGCCCAGTGCGCCAACTTTTCGGGCACCGGCTTGAAGTCCAGCGCCACGATCTGCGGCGCGCCGTCGCGGCCGGCGGCGGCCCAGGTGTCCTGCAGCAACTTCACCGGCTCGTCGATGTCGAAGTCGCGCGGCGTGGTTATCCAGCCGTCGGCGCTGCGCGCGATCCACTTGAAGTTCTTCTCGTTGCCGGCCGCCCCGACCAGCACCGGGATGTGCGACTGCACCGGCTTGGGCCACGCCCAGCTGGGCCCGAAGTTGACGAACTCACCCTCGTAGGAGGCTTCCTCTTCGGTCCACAGTGCTCGCATCGCCTCGATGTATTCGCGCAGCATGGTGCGGCGCCGCCCGGGCGGCACGTTGTGGTCGGCGAGTTCATCGGTGTTCCAGCCGAACCCGACGCCCAGGCTGACCCGCCCGCCGGAGAGGTGATCGAGCGTCGCGATGGATTTGGCCAGTGTGATCGGATCGTGTTCGACCGGCAGTGCCACCGCGGTGGACAGCCGCACCCGCGACGTGACGGCGCAGGCCGCCCCCAGGCTTACCCACGGATCCAACGTGCGCATGTAGCGGTCGTCAGGCAGCGATTCGTCACCGGTGGTCGGATGGGCCGCTTCGCGCTTGATCGGGATATGGGTGTGCTCGGGCACGTAGAACGTCTGAAACCCATGGTTATCGGCGAGAGTGGCGGCCGCCGCCGGGGTGATTCCGCGATCGCTGGTGAACAGCACAAGCCCGTAGTCCATGGATGAATTAGAACGTGTTCCAATCTTGCGGGCAACCACGGGGGGTGGCTATACGTCACCGAGGTCCACGCCGACGTACCGGACGAGGTGCGCTAGCGTGGTTGATCGGCTCGCGTCGCAATGCAAGCGCAGCTTTCGCCACGACATTCGTTGAGAGTTACCGGGTAGCCTCGCGAGGAGCGGCGCGCCGGAGGACCAGCGCCGCACGACAGTGGCGCCGCAATCGCATCGGAAGGCAACAGGAGAACCCATGACCTACCCGCCCGGCAGTCCCGGATATCCGCCCGCGCAGTCGCCCGCCTCATACGCGGCTCCCGCCGCGCCGTCGTTCAACAAGGGCAACGAGGGTGAGAGCAACCTGAAGCAGTATCTGACCATCGGAACGCTGGTGCTCGGCCTGGCGATCTACCTGGTGAGCTACGGCCCGATGATCACCCGCGTCCTCCCCAACGGCGACGAGCTCGTCGAAAGCGGCAGCACCTTGCCGGTCGACCTGGCGCTGCTCGCGGGGCTGCTGGCCGGCGTCAGCCTGGTGCCCAAAGCCCACAACTTCTCCGCGGTGGTCGCTGCGGTCGCGACGCTGGGCGGCTTGCTGCTGATCGAGGACACCATCGGAGCATCAGGCCGTGGCTGGGCGCTGTGGATCGCCGTGGGCGCCGGCGTGGTCCAGGCCGTGCTCGCCGTCACCGCGCTCTTGCTGGACGCCGGTGTGATCACCCCGCCGGCGCCGCGGCCCAAGTACGACCAGTACTACGGGCAGTACGGCGGCTACTACGGCCAGCAGCAGCCTCCTTACGGCCAATCCGGCTACGGATCCCAGTACGGCGGCTACCCAACTGGACCGACAACCGGCGGTTTCAGTGCGCAACCCGGACCTCAGCCCAGCTCGGCACAGTCGCAGCACGGATCACCCACCCCGCCAACGGGTTTCCCTAGCTTCAGCCCGCCGCCGTCGTCCGGCTCCGGGGCTCAGGGGCAGGGCAACTCAACTGATCAGGGGGGTTCGGCCCACGGCCAGAACTCATTCAGCTCGGGTCAGCAGCCGCAGGCGCCGTCCTCGCCGTCGGGTCCGTCACAGTCGTAACCGTGCACTGTCGGGCGCGGCGGGTCGCCGACCAGGGGACCTGGTAGGTAACGTCCTCAAACCGTGACGCCGGACAGTCGAACCCCTGGCGCCAACCAGGCCCGTGACCTTCTGCGGGTCGCGTTCGGCCCCGCCGTGGTGGCGTTGGTGATCATCGCCGCGGTGACGTTGTTGCAGCTGGTGATTGCCAACAGCGACATGACCGGCGCGCTGGGTGCGATCGCCAGCATGTGGCTCGGCGTGCATCAGGTACCGATCTCGATCGGCGGCCGCGAGCTCGGCGTGATGCCGCTACTTCCGGTGCTGCTGATGGTGTGGGGTACCGCGCGCGCTACCGCACTGGCCACCACGACGACCGCCTCGTGGTTCGCCATCCGGTGGATCGTGGCGTCGGCCCTGGGCGGACCGCTGCTGATCGCCGCGATCGCGCTGGCCGTCATCCACGACGCGGGATCGGTCATCACCGAGTTGCAGACGCCGAGCGCGTTGCGCGCTTTTGTCAGCGTGCTGGTCGTGCACGCAATCGGCGCGTTCATCGGGGTGGGTTCGCGGGTCGGCCGCCGGGCCCTCGCGGCGTCGCCGCTGCCGGATTGGCTCGGCGATTCACTACGCGCGGCGATGGCCGGCGTGCTGGCGTTGCTCGGGCTGTCGGGAATGGTCGCGGCCGCCTCGCTGGTCGTGCACTGGTCGACGATGCAGGATCTGTACGCGATCACCAACTCGGTATTCGGCCAGTTCAGCCTGACCCTGCTCTCGATCCTGTACGTGCCCAACGTGATCGTCGCGACCGCCGCGATGGCCGTGGGATCCAGCGCCCACCTGGGTTTTGCGACATTCAGTTCGTTCACCGTCTTCGGAGGGGACATGCCGGCGCTGCCGGTGCTGGCCGCGGCGCCGCACCCGCCACTGGGTCCGGTCTGGGTTGCGCTGCTGATCGTCGGAGCGTCATCGGGTGTCGCGCTTGGACAGCAGTGCGCGCGCCGGCCGTTACCGCTGTCCGACGCGATGGCCAAGTTGGGGACTGCGGCACTGGTGGCGGCGCTGACCTTGGCATTGCTCGGCTATGCCGGCAGTGGCCAGTTGGGCAACTTCGGCGGCGTCGGACTCGACCAGAGCACGTTCGGGTTCGCGGTCTTCCTGTGGTTCACCGCCGTCGGTTGGCTCACCGTCGCGATGGCCGGCGGCATCCGATACCGGCCGCGAAAACCGAAGCGGGCCGCGCCGCCGGCGGCCGAACCGGATGACGAGCCGTCGATTGATGTCCAGGCCGACGATCCGGGCGCCGGTGTCGCGACCCATGACACGTCAGCAACCGAGTCGGGCATCGATTCGGCGCCGGACCGGCCCACATCGTCGCCGGACGACGACAGCTAGGCTCGCCCTGTGCAGCAACCGTTCCGCGTGCCTCCCAGTGCGCCTGCACGATTGGTGGTGTTGGCATCGGGTACCGGTTCGCTGCTGGCGTCCCTGCTGGCGGCCGCCGTCGGTGACTACCCGGCGCGGGTCGTCGCAGTCGGCCTTGACCGCGACTGTCCGGCGGCCGAGATCGCGGGTAACGCGTCGCTGCCGACGTTCCGGGTGCGGCTCGCGGACTATCCCGACCGCGGCGCATGGGACGCCGCACTCACCGAGGCTACGGCCGCTCACTCGCCGGACCTCGTCGTCTCGGCGGGATTCATGAAGATCCTTGGACCACAATTTCTTTCGAAGTTCGAAGGCCGCACGCTCAACACCCATCCGGCTCTGCTGCCGGCTTTTCCCGGTGCGCACGGAGTGGCCGACGCGCTGGCCCACGGTGTGAAAGTCACCGGCTGCACGGTGCACCTGGTGGACGCGGGCACCGACACCGGCCCGATACTTGCCCAGCACGCCGTCCCGGTGCACGACGATGACGACGAACAGACTCTGCATGAGCGGATCAAGGTCGTCGAACGACGGCTCTTGGTAGATGTGATAGCCGCCCTGGCGACCGGCGGCGTGACCTGGATCGGACGAAAGGCGACTATCGGATGAGCACCTATGACGCGAAGCGGCCGATTCGCCGCGCGTTGATCAGCGTCTACGACAAGACCGGGCTGGTCGATCTGGCCCGCGGTCTTGCCGAGGCGGGCGTCGAGATCGTCTCCACCGGGTCGACCGCGAAAACCATTGCCGACAAAGGTATTCCGGTGACGCCGGTGGAGCAGCTGACCGGCTTTCCGGAGGTGCTCGACGGCCGGGTCAAAACCCTTCATCCGCGGGTACACGCCGGCTTGCTGGCTGATCTTCGCAAGCCCGAGCACGCTGCGGCGCTCGAGCAACTCGGGATCGCGGCGTTCGAGTTGGTCGTGGTCAACCTGTATCCGTTCAGCGAGACCGTAGAGTCCGGCGCGGGTGTGGACGAGTGCGTCGAGCAGATCGACATCGGCGGACCGTCGATGGTCCGCGCGTCGGCCAAGAACCACCCGAGCGTGGCGGTGGTGACCGATCCGCTCGGTTACGACGGAGTGCTGGCCGCCGTGCGCAACGGCGGCTTCACCTTGGCCGAGCGAAAGAAGTTGGCGTCATTGGCATTTCGGCACACCGCCGAGTACGACGTCGCGGTGGCCGGCTGGATGGAGTCGACACTGGCGCCCGAGGAGCCGGCCGCGGCGTTCCCGGAGTGGGTGGCGGGGACGTGGCGACGCTCGACCCAGCTGCGCTACGGCGAGAACCCGCACCAGCAGGCCGCGCTCTACGTCGACGACGGCGGGTGGCCCGGTCTGGCGCAGGCCGAGCAGCTGCACGGAAAAGAGATGTCCTACAACAACTTCACCGACGCCGACGCGGCGTGGCGGGCCGCCTTCGACCACGAGCAGACCTGCGTGGCGATCATCAAGCACGCCAACCCATGCGGGATTGCGGTCTCGTCGGATTCGGTCGCCGACGCGCATCGCAAAGCCCACGAGTGCGACCCGCTCAGCGCCTTTGGTGGGGTGATCGCGGCCAACACCGAGGTCACCGTCGAGATGGCCGAGTACGTCAGCACGATTTTCACCGAGGTGATCGTGGCGCCCGCCTACGCACCGGGCGCCGTCGATGTGTTGGCGCGCAAGAAGAACGTCCGCGTGCTGGTGGCGGCCGAGCCGATGGATGACGACACCGAGCGCCGTCAGATCAGCGGTGGGATGTTGATGCAGCAGCGCGACCGGATCGACGCGCCGGGCGACGACCCGCTCAACTGGACACTGGCGACCGGTGCCCCCGCCGACCCGGCCACGCTGGCGGATCTGGCCTTCGCCTGGCGCACCTGCCGCGCGGTCAAATCCAACGCGATCGTCATCGCCGGCGGCGGCGCGACCATCGGCATCGGCATGGGCCAGGTGAACCGCGTCGACGCGGCGCGGTTGGCGGTCGAGCGCGGCGGCGATCGGGTCCGCGGCGCCGTTGCGGCCTCAGATGCGTTCTTCCCGTTCCCGGACGGTCTGGAGACGCTGGCCGCCGCGGGCGTCAAGGCGATCGTGCATCCAGGCGGGTCAGTGCGCGACGACGAGGTGACCGCGGCGGCCGAAAAGGCCGGCGTGACGCTCTACCTGACCGGCGCCCGGCACTTCGCGCACTAGAAGCCCACTGCGCTCAGGCGCTGACTTCGTCTTTCAGGTCCTTCTGCGCCGTCGCGTAGCGAATGAACGCAGCGACCTCGTCGACCGCGCGGCGGGCGTCGGGGTTGACGTCGAAGCTCAGCTGGAACATGTGCATAGCCTTGTGCCACTGCTGCACCCAGACGTCGACGCTGTGCGCCCGCAGCCGTTCGGCCAGCGCGAAGGTGTCGTTCAGCAACATCTCGTGGGTGCCCACCTGCAGCAGGAACGGGCCCAGCCCGTGCAGGTCTGCCTCCGGCGGCATCACCGGCGGCGGCCGGGTGCCGTTGACGGTGGCGAACACGTCGTAAATGAACTTCACCGTCATGAACGGGAACATCACGTCGCGGTGGTCTTTCAGAGCGCGGTATTTCAGGCTCATGTCCGATGACGTGAGCGGGGACATCAGCGCCTGACCGGCCGGCACCGGCAGCCCGGCGTCCCGCGCTGCGAGCGCGACGTCGGCGGCCATCAATCCGCCCGCCGAGTCGCCGGCCAGCACGATGCGTTCGGGGGCGAACCCCTGCGCCAGCGCGTAACGGTAGCCGTCCAATCCGTCGGCGACGGCGTCTTCGATACTGGCGTGCGGCGCAAGTCGGTAGCCGACATTGAATACCTTCGCGCCGGTCGTTGCCGACAACTTGCTGACGAAACGGCGATGGGAGTTGAGTCCCAGGGTCACCAAAGCAGAGCCGTGGAAATAGACGATGAGTGAATTGGAATCGCGTGCTTTCGGCGCGACGACCCATTCGGCCGGGCAGTGCGGCAACGAGACCCGCGTGACGTCAGTGCCACGCAGCGGCGGAATCAGCCGCAGCGGGCCGTCGATCCCGTCGAGTCGCGCCGCCTGCAGCGCGTCGGGGCGGAAGCGATTGACGACGAGGCCGATCACGGTCAGGGCGCCCAGCACTGGCCGGACGAAGATTGCGGTGAGCAAAGCGAGCACGCTGGACTGCCACGATGCAGGGCCGAAGTGCGCCATCTCGGGTCGATCACACCAGTCGGGGGAATTCACGGTACTGAGGGTATCGGGTAGCTGGATGATGACCACTGTGAGCTTCGTGTCGAAGTGCGGCGATAGTTGCCTGGGCCACTCGGTGGCGCGCGCTTGAACGTCCGCCGGCCGCTGAGCGAAGCATCGCCGTGTGTCGATTTGGGCCGCCCAGAATTTCTTCCGTACAAGATCACTTCGGCCTAGAGTCAAAATTCGGGCCCGTCTACCGGACGAGTCCGGTGCGATCGAAAGGTATTCGAGAGGAAAACATGCGCGCGATAAGCAAAAGGACAGCGTCGTTCTCAGTCGCAATTGCAGTGTTCGCTCTGATCGGTGCGGGATGTCACCAGTCGAACAACTCGAGCCAGTCCTCGAGTTCGGCGTCGTCCTCGTCATCCGCAATGACGTCACCGGCCGCCATGTCGCCATCAATGGCGATGCCGGCACCGACCTCGACCCAGATCGCCGGCAAGAACGGCACTGAGTACACCGTGGAGGGACCGATCCTGGCCAAGTGGGAGACCCTCACCGACGAGCAGAAAAAGGATCTGGGCGCTCCCTACGACAACCAGAAGAACACCGCCGACAACAGTGGCGTCTACCAGCAGTTCGATGACGGGGTCCTCATCTATCGGAATGGGCAGCCCGTCTACTTCGTCTGGGGCAAGATCCGCGACGCGTGGAATGACGTCCAGGCGTCGCAGGGCAAACTGGGTTACCCGACCGCTGATGAGATGAAGGAACCCGACGGCACCTACAAGTCGACGTTCGAGCACGGCACCATCACCTGGAAAGAGGGCGACGAGAAGGCCACCGTCACCACGAGCTAGCCGCACAACTCCCTCGGCAAGGCCGGGCAATCCCTGCGATTGCCCGGCCTTGTTCATGCCAAGGTGACCTGGGGGCGTGCCGTTACCCGCTGCGTCGTCGTAGCGTGGAGTGGTGACTGCTGCGAATAACCTGCCCCGCACCGTCGGCGAGCTGCGTGCCGCCGGGCATCGCGAACGGGGCGTGAAGCAAGAAATCCGGGAAAACCTGCTGACAGCGCTGGCCGAGGGTGACGAGATCTGGCCAGGCATCCTGGGGTTCGAGGATACCGTCCTACCGCAGCTGGAACGGGCGCTGATCGCCGGCCACGACTTCGTGCTGCTCGGTGAACGCGGTCAGGGCAAGACGCGCCTGCTGCGGGCGCTGGCCGGCCTGCTGGACGAGTGGACGCCAGTGATCGGTGGCGCCGAGCTCGGCGAGCATCCGTACAGCCCGATCACCCCGGAGTCGATCCGCAAGGCCGCCACCCTCGGCGACGATCTGCCGGTCGAGTGGCGGCACCGCAGCGAGCGCTACACCGAGAAGCTGGCCACCCCCGACACCAGTGTCGCCGACCTGGTCGGTGACATCGACCCGATCAAGGTCGCCGAAGGCCGCAGTCTGGGCGACCCCGAGACCATCGCCTACGGCCTGATTCCGCGGGCGCACCGCGGCATCGTCGCGGTCAACGAGCTGCCCGACCTGGCCGAGCGCATTCAGGTGTCGATGCTCAACGTGATGGAGGAGCGCGACATTCAGGTTCGCGGCTACACCCTGCGGCTTCCGCTGGACGTGCTCGTCGTCGCCAGCGCCAACCCAGAGGACTACACCAACCGCGGCCGCATCATCACCCCGCTCAAGGACCGGTTCGGCGCCGAGATCCGCACGCACTATCCACTGGAGCTCGACGCCGAGGTCGGGGTGATCCGCCAGGAGGCCCATCTCAGCGCGCAGGTCCCCGACTACCTGATCCAGGTGATCGCCAGGTTCGCCCGCTACCTGCGGGAGTCCACCTCGGTCGACCAGCGCTCCGGGGTGTCGGCTCGGTTCGCGATCGCCGCGGCCGAAACCGTTGCCGCCTCCGCGCGGCATCGCGGCGCGGTGCTCGGTGAGACGGACCCGGTGGCGCGGGTGGTCGACCTGGGCACGGTGATCGCTGTGCTGCGCGGCAAGCTGGAGTTCGAGTCCGGGGAAGAAGGACGCGAGCAGGCCGTGCTGGAACACCTGCTGCGCCGGGCCACCGCCGACACCGCGTCCAGAGCGCTCGGCGGTCTCGACGTCGGCCCGCTGGTGGCCGCGGTCGAGGGCGGCTCCGCGGTGACGACCGGTGAGCGGGTGTCGGCCAAGAACGTGCTGGCGGCACTGCCGGACCTGCCGATCATCGAGGCGATCGCCAAGCGGCTCGGCGCCGAATCCGAGGGTGAGCGCGCGGCGGCGCTGGAATTGGCTTTAGAGGCACTGTATTTGGCCAAGCGGGTCGACAAGGTGTCCGGGGAAGGCGAAACCGTCTATGGCTAAAGGTCACTCGTCAGGTCATTCGGCGAAATACTCGGCCTATACGGGCGGGCCCGATCCACTGGCCCCGCCGGTGGATCTGCGCGAGGCGCTCGAGCAGATCGGCCAGGACGTGATGGCGGGCACGTCGCCGCGCCGTGCGCTGTCCGAGTTGCTGCGCCGCGGCACCAAGAACATGACCGGAGCCGACCGGCTGGCCGCCGAGGCCAACCGCCGTCGACGAGAACTGTTGCGCGAGAACAACTTAGACGGGACCCTGCAGGAGATCAAAAAGCTGCTCGACGATGCGGTGCTGGCTGAGCGCAAGGAACTGGCGCGCGCGTTGGACGACGACGCCCGCTTCGGCGAGCTGCAACTGGATGCGCTTTCGCCGTCGCCGGCCAAGGCCGTGCAAGAGCTTTCCGAATACGATTGGCGCAGCGACGAGGCGCGACAGAAGTACGAGCAGATCAAGGATCTGCTCGGTCGCGAGATGCTCGACCAGCGCTTCGCCGGCATGAAGGAGGCGCTGGAAGGCGCCACCGACGAGGACCGTCAACGCGTCAACGACATGCTCAACGACCTCAACGACTTGTTGGACAAGCACTCGAAAGGGCAAGACTCCCAACAAGATTTCCAGGACTTCATGGACAAGCACGGCGAGTTCTTCCCGGAGAACCCGCAGAATGTCGAGGAGCTGCTGGACTCGCTGGCCAAGCGGGCGGCGGCCGCGCAGCGGTTCCGCAACAGCCTGAGCCCGGATCAGCGCGCCGAGTTGGATGCGTTGGCGCAGCAGGCATTCGGCTCGCCGGCGTTGATGCAGGCGCTGGATCGGCTTGACGCCCACCTGCAGGCAGCCCGGCCAGGGGAGGACTGGGACGGCTCGTCGCAGTTCTCCGGCGACAACCCGCTGGGCATGGGTGAAGGCGCGCAGGCGCTGGCCGACATCGGCGAGCTGGAACAACTCGCCGAGCAGCTGTCGCAGGCCTATCCGGGCGCGACGATGGACGACGTCGACCTCGACGCGCTGGCCCGCCAGCTGGGCGACCAGGCCGCCATCGACGCCCAGACACTGTCCGAGCTCGAGCGTGCGCTGGTGAATCAGGGCTTCCTCGACCGCAGCTCGGACGGCCAGTGGCGGTTGTCGCCGAAGGCGATGCGGCGACTGGGCGAGACGGCATTACGCGATGTGGCGCAGCAACTTTCGAGCCGTCGCGGCGAACGCGAACTGCGTCGTGCCGGAGCGGCGGGTGAGCTGACCGGTGCAACCCGGCCCTGGCAGTTCGGCGACACCGAGCCGTGGAACGTCACGCGGACGCTCACCAACGCCGTGCTGAGGCAGGCCGGCACCACGGCGGACAACCGAGATTCGGCCATTCGCGTCACCGTCGACGACGTCGAGGTGTCCGAGACCGAGACCCGCACCCAGGCCGCGGTCGCGTTGCTGGTCGACACGTCGTTCTCGATGGTGATGGAGAACCGCTGGCTGCCGATGAAACGCACGGCGCTGGCGCTCGACCATCTGGTGCGCACTCGATTCCGTTCAGATGCGTTGCAGATCATCGCCTTTGGCCGTTACGCGCGAACCATGACCAGCGCCGAATTGATGGGCCTGGAAGGCGTGTACGAGCAGGGCACCAACCTGCATCACGCACTGGCTTTGGCCGGCCGCCATCTGCGCCGGCATCCCAACGCACAGCCCGTCCTGCTGGTGGTCACCGACGGCGAGCCGACCGCGCACCTGGAGGACACCGGCGACGGCGCGTCGGTGTTCTTCGATTACCCGCCGCATCCGCGGACCATCGCCAATACGGTGCGCGGCTTCGACGAGATGGCCCGGTTGGGCGCGCAGGTGACGATCTTCCGGTTGGGCAGCGACCCGGGCCTGGCCCGTTTCATCGACCAGGTTGCGCGTCGCGTCGAAGGACGGGTGGTCGATCCCGATCTCGACGGGCTGGGCGCGGCAGTGGTCGGCGACTACCTGCGCAGCCGCCGGCGATAGTTCAACGGGCTAGCGCTAGGTCTTGCGGTTCTTCCGCTTGATCCCGACGCCGCCCCACAGGGAGAAGCCGCGGATCCGCACGGTCGGCGCGCCGGGGGTGCCCTCGCGCCTGACGTTGTGGTCGAACCCACCCATCACGCCGTGTCCTTTGATCTCGACGTTGACTTCGGGCGGCAACAGGATGGTCTGCCCGCCCATGATCGAGGTGGCGCGGATCTCGACCTCGGTGGAGGTGAAGTCGGCGTAGCGGAGGTCGATGACGCCGCCACCCCACAGCGCGAACGTCGTCAGCTTCTTGGGCACGTTCCAGCGGCCGCGCCGCTCGAACGCGCTCATGATGGCCAGCAGCAGCATCGACGGCGCGGGTTGGGTGTCGCCGCCGCGCTGGGGGTTGACCGTCGACCCCAGCAGGTCCGACCGCAGGCGATCCAATTCTTCGTAGGTCTTCGCCGCATAGGCCCTGGTCAGGCGGTCTTCGTAGTCGCTCATCTGCAACCGGCCCTGAGCGGCCGCGTCAGTGAGCAGCTGGGCGAGCTGAATGCGATCGGTTTCGGCCGCACGCGCGACGGCGTTCGGCTGGTCCTGCGCGTCTCGCTGCGCTGACTTGCTCATCAGTGTCGAGCGTACGACGAAGAAAATTTGCTGCAAGGTGTCTTCGCTAAACTGGTGCGCCAAACCACAGAATTCACTCAGTCTGGCGGGGATCGCTCGCTCGCAGCGCCTGAGCGGCCCGCTCGGCGAGCCGGTCGTAGATGGATTCAGATCGCAGCGCCATCGCGACGAGCATCGCGACTGCGCAGGCGCCAAGCATCGGTGGCAATTGGTTGGTGTTGCCCGTCATCTCGGTGGCAAGGATGAGTCCGGTGACCGGGGCGTTCACCGACGCGGTGAAGAAGGCCGCCATCCCGATGAGCGCGCATGCGGCCAGGCTGGGCACGGTGTGCGGCGTGAGGTGCATGGCGATGAGCCCGACGATCAATCCGGACTGTGATCCCAGGACCAGCATCGGCGCGAACAAACCTCCGGGAGTGGCGGCGGCGTAGGAGACGACGCCGAGCACGAACCGCAGCACGAGCACACCGGTGATCGCGAGCAATGCTCCGCGGCCCAGCAGTGCATTCTGGGTGAGGTTGTCGCCGCTACCGGCCAGGTCCGGTGCTACCCAGACGAGCAGCCCGACCAGTGCGCCGGTCGCGCCGGCGCGGGCCTCTTTGGGCAGGCGGCTGGCGTCGGCCCGGCGCAGGGCGAACATCACCGCCGCGTTGTAGAGCACGCCGAGCAACCCGGTGACGACTCCGATCGCGATCACCCAGCCGTATTCCACCAGCCGTGGTTCGGCCAACGGCGCCATGTGGAACTCGGTCCGCGATTTCACCAGCAGGTGGGCGGCGGCGAACCCGGACGCGGACGCGACGAGGGTCGCGACCGTGGTGCGCGGATCGAACCGCTTGACGAGTTCTTCGAGCACGAATACGCCGCCGGCGATGGGCGCGTTGAAGGCAGTGGCCAGCCCGGCCGCGGCGCCACCGGCCACCAGGACGCGCAGGTCAGCGAGGTTGCGCCGGGTGATGGTGGCGACGATGACCGCCGCGGTCCCGCCCATCTGGACCGACGGCCCCTCGCGACCGAGGGCCATGCCGCTGCCGATGGACAACAGCCCGCCGATGTATTTGATCGGCAGGATCCGGAATCGGTCGGGCCGCACACGGCCGTCGGCGACCGCCTCGACGCGGGGGATTCCGCTGCCCTCGGCGTGCGGCTCGATCCGGTGCACCAGGGCGGCGGCGATCGCGGCGGCGGCGGTACACACCAGCACCACGACGAACAACCCCGTCCAGCTGCCGTGTGCCCAGCCGGCTAGCCCGTCGCGCAGCCGGGCACCCTGTTGCAGCAGGAGCCGGAAGCTCGCCGCGCTGAGGCCGGTGAGCACGCCGACCAAAGCGGCGGCCACCACGAACCCGATCAGGCTCTCGGCGCCCTCGCCCTCGTCGTCGACCGGGCGCGCGGACGGGCGCTGCCAGCCGGTGAGCATGCTGCGAAGGACGTCTCGCCAGCTGTCGCGTTCGTCATCGTGCACCCCCATTGCATAGCGGAGGACCCTGCGGCGGCTGCTGGCGGGGCCTCTATCCGGAAGCCCAGCTGGGCGGCCTTTTCTGCAGGAACGCCAGCATGCCCTCGCGGGCTTCGTCGGAGACGAACAGCCGCGCCGACTCGGCGCCCAGCCGCTCGGCGTCGCGGTCGAACCCGTCCAGCACGGCGGCGGTGGTCAGCGCCTTCGATGCAGCCAGGCCCTGCGGTGAGCCGCGACCGATGTCGGCGACCAGCGAGGCCACCGTGGCGCCGACGTCGTCGGCGGCCGTCGTGATCAGCCCGATCGAGGCGGCGGTGGTGGCGTCGAACGTCTCACCGGTCAGGTAGTAGCGGGCGGCGGCGCGGGCGGACATCTTCGGCAGCAGCGTCAGCGAGATGATCGCCGGCGCCACCCCGATCCGGGCTTCGGTCAACGCGAACGTGCTGCGGGGTCCCGCGACGGCGATATCGCCGGCGGCGACCAGGCCCATGCCGCCGGCCCGGACATGCCCGTCGACGGCGACGATCACCGGCCGCGGCGACTCGACGATCGCGCGTAGCAACGTCGCCATTTCGCGGGACCGCTGGGTGGTGGCTTCGGCGGGATCCGCACTCGCCGCCGACCCCTCGGACAGGTCGGCGCCCGCGCAGAAGGTGTTCCCGGTGTGGCCGAGCACGACGACCCGCACCGACGGATCGTCCGCCGCGTCGCGCAGGCCCTGATGCAGCTGGCCGACCAACGTCGACGACAGCGCGTTGCGGTTGTGCGGCGAATTCAGCGTCAGCCGCGCTACCTGCCCGTCGACGGCGTACTCGACGAGAGTGTCCATCAGTAGGACCGGGGCAAGCCGAGCGATGTCTGTGCGACGAAGTTGAGCACCATCTCGCGGCTGACCGGTGCGATGCGGCCGAGCCGGGCCGAGGCCAGCATGGCGGCGACGCCGTACTCCTTGGTCAACCCGTTGCCGCCGAGCGACTGCACGGCCTGGTCTACCGAGCGCGTAGCGGCCTCGGCCGCAGCATATTTCGCCATGTTGGCGGCCGTCGCGGCACCGCCGTCGTCGCCGTTGTCGTAGAGCGTGGCGGCCTTCTGCATCATCAGCTTGGCAAGCTCGACCTCGATGTGGCACTGCGCCAACGGATGTGACAAGCCCTGGTGCGAGCCGATCGGCGTTCCCCACACCTGGCGGGTCTTGACGTAGTCGGCGGCCCGGTCCAGCGCGAAGCGACCCATGCCGACGCTGCTGGCCGCGCCCATGATGCGCTCGGGGTTCAGGCCCGCGAAAAGCTGTGCGATCGCGGCGTCTTCGGCGCCGACGAGCGCATCGCTGGGCAGTCGCACATCGTCGAGGAACACTTGGAACTGCCGCTCGGGGCTGATGATCTCCATATCGATCGGCGTGTAGGTGAAACCGGGCGAATCGGTGGGCACCACGAATAGCGCCGGTCGCAGCTTGCCGGTTTTGGCTTCCTCGGAGCGCGCGACCACCAGCACGGCCTGAGCCTGGTCGACGCCGGAGATGAAGACCTTCTGGCCCTTAAGGATCCAGTCGCTGCCGTCGCGGCGGGCCGTGGTGGTGATCTTGTGGGAGTTGGATCCGGCGTCGGGTTCGGTGATGGCGAACGCCATGGTCAGCGTGCCGTCGGCGATACCGGGAATCCAGCGCTTCTTCTGTTCCTCGGTACCGAACTTGCTGATGATGGTCCCGTTGATGGCGGGCGACACCACCATCAGCAGC
>NZ_DASXHW010000257.1:0-6552 GCF_036488105.1 Mycobacterium sp.
AGGGGACGCGCCAGTTCGGTGATATAGGGAGGCACCCCGGAGTCGGCGAGGCGCCGCTTCTCCGCCTGGTAGTCCTCCTCGCGCAGCCGCGCCGTCACCACGGCCAGCTCACGGGCGGTCTCTTCCTGCCGCGCGTTGGCCAGGTCGATCGCAAACTGGGCCTCAGCGGTCAGTCCTGCTCCCACGGGCTCCCCCTCCGGCATGTTCGGCCGGAAGGCGGGCGCCTCGGCTTCAGGTGCGGTCTCGGCGTTGAACTCGGCCTCAAGGGCGGCAAGCTCCTCGTCCGTCATGGCGTTGATCTGCGCGACGAGGTCATCGCCCTCGTCCTCGGTGCCGTCTTCGCCTTCGTCCTCGGCGTCCGGGGCGACCATCGCGTTCACCTCGTCGGGGGTGAGCACCACGCCCCCCGCCGCGAGGGCGTCAAGCTGGTCGTCGGGCAGGTCGAGGAGCTTCGAGAGCTTCGCCTTCTGCTTTTCGGTGAAGTTGCCGAGTCCGGGCACGGCGTCCGTCCCTTCCGGGTCAGTGCCGGCGTCGCCGCTGGCGGTGTCTTCCTGCTTGGCTGCCTTGGCGGCCTTCTTCGCGGCCTTGCGGTCGGCCTTCGGCTGCTCGCCGGTGAAGGACTCGGCGGACAGGTCAAGGACCGTGTCCGCCTCCGGGTTGGCGGCCTCGATCGCCTGCCACGCGCCCAGGCCGGGAATCCGCGGGTCGAGGGTGCCGAGAACGTGCTGGATCGCGGCCGGGAAGTGCTTGCCGTCGGAGCGGGCGTAGTCCTCGACGATCCGGGCGCTGATGCCCAGCTTCGGGTTCTCGGTCAGCACCTGCTCGCCCGCCGGGGTGACTTCCGCGGTGACGTACAGGCCGTCGTCGGTGAGTTCCATGCCGGTGACGTGGCCGCGGGTCCGCTCCGGGTTATTGGTGTGCGCGTTGTCGTCGGTGGCGAGCTGGAACGGCACGTCGTCGTAGGCGCCGGACTTGAACGACTGCACCAGGCGGCCGAGGTAGTCCCTGGTGAAGTGGAGCATCCGGCCCTTGTACTCAACTTCGCCGATCGGCAGTACCTTCTTGCGCCACAGCCGGTTGCCTAGCTCCACCGCCTCGGCGGATGTGAACGGGGTAAGGACGAGGCCGGTCATCGGTCAGGCCGCGGCCTTCTTGGTGAACTTCTCCGAGTTCTTCGCGAACGCCAGCGCCCGCGCCTGCGGGAAGCCCTTGGCGAGCAGCTTCTTGTAGATGGCCTGCCCCTTCGGGGACAAGCCGTTCGCGTCGGTGCCGCCGTCTCCGTCGTCTGCGCTGTCGCTGCCCGCGCTGGCCGCCGTGGTCATGCGCGGGCCGTCACTCGTTCCGACGGTCGGCGTGGCGAACCCGGCCGACCGCATCGCCGGAATCCCGTACTCGGCCATCAGCGGGGTCTGCTGCGGCTCAGGCTGGAGCGGCGGGGTCTGCGGCCGGACGGCGCCCTTGATCGCCCCGTTCCACGTCCCCACCGCCTCCATCAACGCCGTGCGCTGGTGGTCGCGGGGGGTGAGGTCACGGCCGTTGATCTTCGCGACCCACTTGCCGTCGTCGGTCCTGCGCATGTGCGCGATCTCCGCGCCGCCGTTGCGGTGCCGCAGGACCGCGGTGCCGTCCGGCTGCCGCTTCACGAGGACGTCCATCGGTCCCTGGATGGGGCGGCGGACGGTTCCCGTGGCGAGTTCGACGGCGCTGCGGGTGTCGCCTGCGAGGGCGTGGGCGGCGTTTCCCTTGACGGTCAGCGGGACGCCGTCACGGACAGAGCCGGTACCGGGGGCGGGGGTGCGGAGGTCTTCGGGCTTGGGCTGGAGGCTCGCGCCGTTCGCGCCGAAGCTGTCCGCCGGGCCGGAGTAGTCGCACTCGGGGCAGACAAGCGTCTGGCCCTGGTCGTCCTTCGTGGTGACCGCGAGGTAAAGGCCGGCGTCGGCGTTCGCGAGGGACTTGCCGGCCGACAGCTTGGCCATCCCGCCGGCGCTGTACTTCTTGCGGCCGATGTAAGCGGCCAGGGCGTCGGGGTTGCTCGCGCCGCGCTTGGCGAGGGCACCAGACAGCTTCTTGAA
Organism: Mycobacterium sp.; assembly: GCF_036488105.1. Classification (GTDB taxonomy): domain Bacteria; phylum Actinomycetota; class Actinomycetes; order Mycobacteriales; family Mycobacteriaceae; genus Mycobacterium. The sequence continues at coordinate 2,073 of NZ_DASXHW010000257.1, forward strand.
GCGCGCGCCGCTGCCGAGCTTGGGCGCGGCCAGGTCAAGGGACGCCGACAACGGTTCCTTCCTGTCAGCGCGCCACGCTTAGAGGACAGACTAGCGCCTTGCACTTGCAGATGCACGGAGCAAATGCACGTGCAAACGGTAGAGTTTGCAGGCGAGGCCGGGCACGTCAGCGCGCCGCTAACAGTGCCCGGCCTCTCACGTGCCCGGAATGTCCGTTGTGCAATGAGTGCACTCGCGCCTAAGCCAAATCAGAGGTGCCTCCCCTTGACGTGTGCACTGGTTGCACTGCCGAGTGCACTGGGTGCACAAATGACCTGCGCGAGTTGACAAGATTCCGCCGAGGGGACTACGACTCGGTGTCAACGACCTCCCCCTCCGGGCAGGAGGACGAGTCCGGAGGACGACAGAACTCAGCGGCAAGGTTGTACGAGTGCCGCCGCCCGATGCCGATCCCCTGCGCGAACCTCGCGAAGTCCCCGTACTTCTCGGGGAACGCGTCGCCTCTGGCCTCGGCGAGGATGAGCCGCATCCGCGCAGGGTCAAGGCCGGGCCAGCTAAGGATCAGGTCGACCGCTTCCCTCAGTGCCGCCGCCGCCATCGGGTCGGGCGCGGCCGGGGCGCTGAGCGCGTAGGAGCCGAGGCAGGCAGGGCGGACGCCGAGCGAGAGAAGCGCCGAGCGGATCGCGCCCTTGTCGCACCTGCACCTGCGGCACGCGCACGCCCAGATGCTCCGGTAGTGGGTCCGGTCGGGCTGGGAGATGCGGAAGCCGCCGTGATTGCAGGACGGGCATGCGGCTTCCCAGTCGGTGCCGTCCCGTTGGACGCCGGACAGGCGCGCGGCCACGTGCTCGGCGCGGCACTGCTGCGGGGTCGCATGGCAGCCCATCAGCAGCACGCGCGGGGGTATTGAGGGCACGCCAAGCGCGCCCTACTACCATTGGGCAATGTCGAGGCCTTCCAAGATAAGGCTGAGACGAGTGCCTCGGGGGGTGTTAGCCGCACCCTCCGAGGACCCATGGCGCTATTAAGCTTTCGCCTGGTATTTTACCGCGTTTCGCCAGCTTGTTCGGGGTTCTGCCCCTTCTCTCGCGCCGGTTCCATTTCCCGCAGCCGCCAGATGATCTCCGCGTGCAGCGACCGGACGTTGCGCTCTGCCGCCGCCTTCAGTTGCTTGTGCAACTCGTCGGGGAGCCGCAGCGAAATCTGCTTAACCATGGCATGAGGGTAGCATCACTTTGCCGCTAGCATCATAATGATGCTACACTTAGGAGTGTCGGGAGGATGGTCCTCCCGGGAGGGGCGGCCATGACGGTCCAACTGCAAAATACGAGCGCACTGGGAATGTTCCGGTTCGGCTGGCGCAGTCGGCACGGTAGCGCTGAGCACTCGATCCAGTGGGGCGACGGCATGGGAAACCCGCTGGCCTTCCAGGGGACGGCGGCAACCGAGGTACGCGACCCCGAGCGATTCGGCTTCAAGCGGCCCGTGACGGTCAAGAACTTTAAGGCGTTCGTTCAGTGCTTCGCAGAAGCGTTCGAGGAAGAACACGATGATGACTGACGCCGCGCTGCCGAAGGGCGGCGCGAGCACGGCGTACCCGGACGGTGCTTACGTTCCGCACCGGCACGAAGATGGTCCCGTGGTCACGGTCAGGTTTGCTGACGGCGGGCAGGCTGACTTCCGCGCCGGAAGCGACTGGCCGCGCAACGCACGGGTGCGGTACCGCGGGCTTGAGGTTCACGAACTACGGGTCGACGTCGACGTGGACGTGAACCCCGACGGGAGGGTCTGGGCGTCGTCCATCTGGAAGACCGACGTGGCGGGCATCGACGGCGGGAACGAAGTGCCCCAGAAGGTGCGGGATTCCGTGGAGGCGCTATGCCGGAAGCGGGCACGGGAGGCCCGGCAGTCCATGCGGACGGTAACGCGAGGCTAGAGGGCATCTGCGATCCGGGCCAGCGTCGTCCCCGCGTCCTGCACCTCGCGCAGCGCCTGCGCCTTGCCCGGGTCGTCCAGCAGCGGACGGGCGAGGTCATTCACCTTCCCCTGTGCCGCCTTGGCCCGGTCGGCGGGATTTTCCTGTACCCACCGCAGGATCTCGTAGGCGCGCTTTCCTTCCGGGGTCAGGTCAATGCTCACGGTCGTATTGTCGCACGACCGCCATGGCGGACTTCCACGGCGAGGCCTCCGCCCCGGCCGGGTCTTTCGCCCACTGCCGCTGAATCCGGGTCTCTAGTGCCGCGAGCGGAGCACCCTGGAACTTGTCCGGGTCAACGCCGGCCGCACGGATCACCTGCCTGGCCATCGCGGGCACCTTCCCGCCGACGCCTTCCCTGTTGATCTCATCAGCCAGTTCCCGCACCCGCTGCGATTTCGGGCCTTTGCGCTCAGCCTTCGCCGCGTCGAGCACCCACTGCTGCGCAGCGGCGGTCTGCCACCCGTAGTGGCCCCACGCCTCGCCCTTGGCGATCCGGTCCGGGTCGCGGAGATGCTCGGCGTACTCGGCGACGGTGGCACGCCTGACCTTGCTCGGCGTGAGGTTCAGCTCGCCCATCGCCTGCCAGATCCCGCCCTTGAGGCCATCGTCTTTCGCGGCGAGGTGCGCCTTAGACAGGTGCTCGATCACGGAGCCGACATCGGGCGATGCCTTGCCCATCTCCCTCGCGGCCATCCGCAACTGAAGCTCAGCGGATGCGCTCGTCGCCTCGTTCGCCTGCGCGGCCAGTTTCGCGATCTCGTCCTTCCGTGCCGCCAGGTCCGTCTTGTCGAATTCCTCCCGGGGACGCCCGGCGGAGGTGACGGACATCATGCCGGTCTCCTGGTCGCCGACGCCCATCTGTGTCAGGAACTCCGGTGCGTGGTGCACGGCGCCGAGCTCGGTGAACCCTTCCTCGATCGCGGCGTTCTGCGGGTCCTGGTAGGCACCCTTGTGCATCTCATGGGTCTGCGGCGCGGACGGGAGGGTGTCCCGGCCTGCGGCAGTGAGCCGCCATGAGTGCACGGGTGGCGTGGACTGCCCGGTCTCGGGGTTGTAGGTACTGCTCGTGGTCGGCGACCGGGCGAGGAGGCCGCGGCTGGCGAGGTCGTCGATCGTGTCCTGCGAGATGCCAGTGTCGCGCTCGCGGGCATCGGCGAGGGTGTGCAGCGTCGGGGTTGCCCCGCCTGTCGGGTTGCCCTTGTCCATGTGACTGAACGCGGATAGCGCCGTCCGGTGCCCCGCGGGGAGCGCCTTCCACTCCGCTGACTCACCGCCGGCGGGGACGGTGCCGTGGATCAGTTCGTGCAAGACATCGATGTGCGGCATGAAGGCGGTTACCGGATCGGTTACCTTCACGCCCTTGGTGTTCTCGGTGAGCCGTTCGGCGAGCTCCCTCTGGAACCCCATGGTCCCGTCCCAGCCCATGTACGCGGCCACAGCCGGCCTGTCCTTGGCGTTGAACAGGGCGACCTTGCCGTTCCAGTCGCTACGGCCGCCGCCGAGCATCCCCGGGACGACGGCGTGCGCCTGTGCCGCGAAATTCTTCACGGCAGTCTCAGCCTCATCGGTCAGGTCCGACTCGGGGGCGGCACGCTGTAGGCCGGAGGCGCGGCTGGCGGACTCCTGGTGCCATCTGTCCGGTACCTTGCCGTGGAAGTGGGACTTCGCGGCGACCGGGGTCAGGGGAACCCACGGGTGCCGCCAGTCGAATGGCGTTCCGGGAATGTGGTGCCCGTGGCCATCCCCCGTCAGGAGGAACTGCCCGGTAATCGTCCCGCTAGGGACTTTTGGGCGCACCGCCAGGCGATCCTGCCCGCTCACCGCCTCCGCGTTCGCCAACTGGGCCGTGATCGTCCCGCCGTCAGCCTTGGCGTACCTGGCGTGCTGCTTCCCGCCGCCGTCCTCGGCTGGCGACTCAGCCGCGCCCAGCCCGGCTAGCCACTTCGCCTCGCCGGGGTAGTTGTCCGCGAGGTGCTGCCGGAGCTTCCCCGCGTGCTCAGCCGCCCCGCCGAGGTGCTTCTCCGCGTGGTCGGCGTTGAAGCTCCACTCGTCGTCCGGCGTGTCCTCTGTAATCGCCTTGGCGTGCTCACTGGCATGGGCTAGCTCGTGGAGGCTGGTTTCGAGCAAATGGGCCGTGGTCGCGCTCTTGGCGTCGTCGCTGACCGCCTTGGCGAGCCCCACCGCGTCCTTCACCGCCTCCAGTTCCCCGGCCTCGTCCGGGTAGTGGTCACGCAGGTTCGCCGCGAGGTCGTGCCCGGCCCTCAGAGCTGCTTCCAGGTGCCCGGCGAGGAGAGAGGCGTGGTACTTCCTCAGGTCCCCTGTAGCGTCCCGTGCGGCCTTCATCCGCTGCGAGGCATGGGTGAGCTTGTGCCCGATCTCGTTCACCCGGTGGGCGGTGAACAGGGATACCGCGGCGGGGTCGGCGGGGACGGGAAGTCCAGGCGGCTCCATCGCCTCCGGGTCCACGGTCGGCGAGGAGGCGAGGCCGATCGCCTGGCCGAT
>NZ_DASXHW010000336.1:0-5910 GCF_036488105.1 Mycobacterium sp.
ATGCGCGCGGTCGGAATCGAGGCCGACGAGGAGCAGGCCGAGAAGGCCGCCCGCAGGCTCTCGCAGGGAGTTCTGGAGGCATTCGGATGACCGCCCACGGAGTCTGGGTCGCCCTCGCCTACGCCGGGGGCGGGGCACTGGCCGCCGCCTTCATCTCCGGGTGGGTGCTGCTTCCCGTCTTCATGTTCAGGCGGGCGCAGCGGGCGCAAGAGAGGAGAGCCGTTGACTGAGCTTGAACAGGTCGCCGCGGCCTGCATCGTCGCGCTGCTGATCGTCCTCGCCGCCGCTGCCGTTCGGTGCGGGTGGGTCGAGGGGTCCGCGACGGTCAAGCTGATCCCTCCGTGGAAGAGGCAGCGGCCGGAGCCGAAGCCCGTTTCCGCACCAGAGGCTGAGCCGCTGCGGGAGATCCCGTGAGCGCGGCAGCCCTACTGATGTACGTCGCGTTCGCTCTGGGCGGCGCGGCACTAGGGACGGTGCGGCACCCTGTCGCCTGGCGGGTGCTGACCATCGCCGCGAACACGGCCTGGCTGGTGTCGGACCTGCTGTACCGGGACTGGTTCGGAGTGGCGGTCAGTGCCGCCTGCCTGGCCCTCGTGCTCGGCCGGGACTTCTGGAACAAGCGCGGCAAGCGGGTCGCCCGCCAGCTCGGAGCCGAGTCCCGTGCCCTCGTCGCCGGGCTTGTCGAGCGGGTGCGTGAGACGGCGGCTCCGGTACCGGAGGGGGCTGGCGGGTGAGCGCTAGCCGAGCGGTACTCCCGGGTGGTCGCGCTCCCAGTCCCGGAACGACTGCCTGTAGCGGAGAACCTGGGTCAGCGCCACGTCCAGCTCGTCAGCGATGGCGTCCAGGGTCACCCCTCGCCGCTGGTTGGCCTCATCGATCTCGCGGCCTAGCCGGGCGCGGCCACGGGCGCGAAGGAGCTGCGCGTCCGCCTGCGCCTGCCGGTACGCGTCCCGCGCCTGAAGGACTTCGGGCACTTCAGCGCGTATCCCCTTGGTGTCCGGGGTCATGCCTTAGCGGCGGCGGCTTTCTTGCCTCGCGGGACCGCCACGTCCTTCGTCCACCGGCTGATCGTGTCGCGGACGTAGACGCCCTTGATGACGCGCTCCAGCCGGGCCGGGCCGTTCTTGACGCTCGCGGCACGGGCCTTGGGCAGCAGCTTGCGGATTTCCGCGCGGTGCTCCTCGGCCTCGGCCTCGAGGCGCAGCACGGCATCGGCGTGGTCCTCAAGCTCCTTCAGCACGTCAGTCACGTCCCTCATTGTGTAGCGACTTGCGTCGCGATGCAAGATCACGACCGTCACAGTCTAGCACGTCACGGTCTCGATCACGATCCGTCCGACGGTGTTGCTCACGATCGAGATCACGACTAGAGTCTTCATTGCACCAACCGAACGCCCGGCGGAGACCGGGGACCGCATCACCCGCATTGCCCCGAATTTCACACGTTCATCGCTGAATCCCCCTGAAGGGCAGACCTCCCGTGTCGATCCCCGCCTCCCCTGCATCCCTTGTTCCCGTGTTCCGTGCCAGCGGGCGCCCCTGGTTCACCTGGCTGCCGGACGCCGGGCAGCGGGATACAGGGGCCGACGAGGCCGCGGCGGTCGGCGGGAACCTATCGGCGGACCTGAGCAATGGCACTCAATGGGCATCAGGCTCGTGAGCGAGGTGCTCGACCACTACCACGGCCCGGACGCCCGGAAGCTGTGGCTGCTGGCATGGGCCGAGAAAGCCAACGACAGGACGCGCGCCGGATGGCCGACCCGCGAGGTGCTAGCGCGCCGCACCGGGCGCTCGCCGAGCCGCGTCTCGCACGTCGCCGACGAGCTTGTCACCGAGGGAGTGCTGAAGCGGGACGGCGGCGGTAACCGCAGCGGCCCCGCGAGGTTCATCATGCTGACCCTCGATGATGCCGGAAAGGGTGCGTCTAGCGCGCACCCTTCCGGTGACGGTAAGGATGCGGGCAGCGCGCACCCTCAAGCCGAGGTTAAGGGTGCGCCTAGCGCGCACCCTAACGAGCCTGGAAAGAGTGCGGCCAAGGCGCACCCTAAACCCAAGATAAAGGGTGCGGAATCAGCGAGAAAGGGTGCGGAATCCGGGGGAAAGGGTGCGGACCCGAGTCTCCTGCCAGCGGAAACAGGCTCGCTACCCCTCATTAACCCTCAACAAGAGCAACCCTCAGAGAACCTTTTGGCGGCGGACGCTGACGCGCCCACCGCGCAGACTGTCCTCGCCGCCTTTATCGACTGGGTTCGGGAAAACGGCGGCGAGCTGACCGAGCGGACTATCGGGACGCTAGCCCGCCAGATCGCCGCCTTGCTCCGGCAGCCGCACATCTCCGAGCGCAGCATCCGCCAGGGCCTCGCCGACTGGTTCGTCGCCAGCCAGCACCCCGGCACGCTCGACAGCTTCGTGAACGCAGCCGCCAACGCCGAGGCGAGGGCCCGTGCCGCGCAGAACGGCCAGGGCGCCCGACGCCCGTCCCAGGAAGCCACCAGTTCCGAGCGCGCCCGGCAGGCGATGGACGCCGGAGCCGAGGCCGCCGCGATCCTCCGTAAGGGAATCCAGCAATGACACCTGAGGAAACCGGGAAGCTGCTCGCCACGTGCGCGTCGTTCGACCGCCGCAAGACCGGCCCGCTTGACGTGATCGCGTGGCACCGCGTCCTCGGCGATCTTCGCTACGCCGACTGCGAGGACGCCGTGATCGCCCACTACACCGACACCGCCGACTGGGTCATGCCCGCCCACGTCCGCAGCCGCGTGAAGGCCACCCGGCGGGCACGGGTGGAAGACTCCGGCGTTCCGGAGCCGCCGCCGGAACTGGTCGACGACCCGGACCGCTACCGCGCGTGGCTCGCCGCGACGGTGGAGCGCGTCGCCGACGGCCAGGACACGGCCGAGATCGAGAGCCGCCCGCTGCGCGGGCTGGGGCCGGCATGAGCGGCGAAGGCGACTGGGACATCACCGCGGACCCCGGCTTGCTCGCCTCGGAGCGCGTCGTCGCCGGCGCGGCGGTCCAGTCGGCGAGGGCGGCCGGGGAACTCGCGCTGACCCTCGCCCCCGAGCACTTCCGCGACCACTCGTGCGCCGCCGCCTACGCCGCTGCGCTGCGCCTCGCCGAAGCCGGCGACCCGGTTGACCCGGCCTCGGTCCTCGGCGAGCTGTCGCGCACCAGGATGCTCGCCAGGATCGGCGGGACGGACGCCGGGACCGGCGGGGCGTTCCTGCACACGCTCATCGCGTCCGCCGTCGCCTCGGCCGAGAAGCTCCGGGACGGCCTGGACGCCGGCACCGCGTGGCACGCCCGCAAGATCCGGCAGGAGGCCGACCGGCTGCGCCTCGCCGAGACTGCGCGCCGATGCTTCACGATCGCCTCCGGCCCCGGCTATGACCCGGAGGTGCACCCTGACGAGATCCGCTCGCTGATCGACGCCGCCACGACCGGCGGCGGGATACAGCCGCTGCTCTCGCAGGCGGAACTCCTCGCCGAGGTGCTCGAGCGTCTCGAGTCGGAGCCTAACCCCGGCCTGCCGACGGGCATCGCCGACCTTGACGCCGTGATCGGCGGACTGCGGCCCGGCGAGCTGATCGTCGTGGGCGGAAGGCCCTCAATGGGGAAGTCGATTCTTGGCCTGGAGTTCGCCGAGCACGCCAGCGCCAGGCTCGGCCTCCCGGTGCTGCTGGCCAGCCTGGAGATGTCCAAGGAGGAAGTCATGCACCGCCGCATCGCCCGGCGGGCGAAGGTCTCCCTTGAGCGGCTGACCCGTCACTCGCTGGAGGAGTCCGACTGGCAGAAGGTCAACGCCGCCCACGCGGTGCTGGCCGGGTCGCCGCTGCTGATCGACGACCGGGCGGAGCAGTCACTCACCCACATCAGGGGGCGGCTGCGCGCCATGGAACGCGCCGGGGCCGCCGCAAGGCTCGTGGTGATCGATTACCTCGGCCTGATGGCCAAGCCGAACGCCGAGTCCCACCAGGTGTCCGTTGCCGCGCTGTCGGCCGGGGCGAAGCGGCTCGCCCGCGAGCAGGAAATCCCGGTCGTGCTCGTGGCGCAGCTCAACCGGATGCCGGAAGGGCGCTCCGACAAGCGCCCGGCGCTGGCCGACCTGCGCGACTCGGGCCAGATCGAGGCCGACGCCGACATGGTCCTGCTCGTCCACCGTGACGACTACTACGACCCGGAGACGCGCGCCGGCGAGGTCGACGTGATCGTCGCCAAGCAGCGGCAGGGCCAGCGGGTGACCGTCCCGCTCTCGTTCCAGGGCCACTACAGCCGTATCGCCGACATGCACCGCAGGTGGACACCCGCCTCCTCACTGGGAGAGACAGCATGACCGACCTGACCCTGATCTGCGAAGGGTGCCGCTGGCCCGTCCTCGGCGACACGGGAAGCCTATACGTCCGCCTCGGCGAGGTCATGGCCGCGCAAGTCGCGCAACGGGACTGGGACGCCGCGCGGTCGGAAGGGACGGCTGTTGACGTCACGGAACTGATCGCCCTTCCCGATGACGTCCGCTGGCGCGCCGCGCATGACGTTTGCAGGTCAGACCACGCCCAGGGCTGTTACGAGATCGACGCCCCGCAGATTGCCGAATGGCCTCACGTCGCCCGCTGGACTGCCCACCTGATGGCCAAGAACTGGCTCACCCTGACCGACTGGGACGACGTGCTGCGCGAACTGTCCGGCGAGACACCGGCGAAGCGGATCCGCGTGACCGCGAGGGCGGCGGCATGAAGCTCTACGAGGTCTACGACGACACCGAGTGCCCGCGCTGCGGCAACCGTGAGGGAAACCGCGACCACGGCCCTTACGAGCCGCACCCGCTCGATGCCGGGCTTGGCGGCACACCCGACCCGTGCGTGCACCTGATGACCTGCGGCAAGTGCAGGAAGCCATTCGACGTCGCGCCCGACTGGTACATCGAAAAGCAGCTAGAGCCGGGCGGCAGGCTGTCCGGCGCTGTTGAGCAGATCCGTGCAGAGCTCGCGTGCCCCGACTGCCCGGCCGAGGTCCGGGTGACCTTCCGCGGACGGGTCTATGCCCTCGTCGTCCATGTCGCCACCTGCCCCTGGCTTTCCCGCTATCAGGCCGGCGAACTGTCCATGAAGAACGGCGACCACACGGGAGCACATCCCTGCGGCGTCGACAAGGTCACCCACCGGGGACCGTACAAGCGGGATCCCGAGCGGAGGGGATCATGACCCCCCGTTCCGACCTCGCCGACTGCTGTCCGGCCTGCTTCCCTGATGTCAGTTCCGCGGTACTCCCGTCCTCTGTCACGGAGGAGGAGAACGGGTCACTGAGGGCTGAGTACGGGCACGAGCGGTGCGGGTTCGGGTGGTCGTGCTGGTGGGATCCTGCGGCGGCGAACTGGCCGCTGCGGCGCTCTCAGGAGGTGGCCTGATGACCCGCCTGGTGCCGGAGTCCGCCCTTTCCCGCCGTGACTGGCTCGAGGACATCGGGGCGGCCGAGGTCCGGCGGCTGTGCGGGATCTCCCAGCAGACGATCGCGGAAGCGCTCGGCGTATCCCAGGTGGCGGTCTGCCTGTGGGAGACGGGCCGCAGGGTGCCCCTCGGCCGCGCCGGGGCGGCTTACTGCCGGGTGATCAGGGCTCTTGCCCGGCACCTGGCGGTGGAGATTCCCGAAGGCGAGCAGTCCGCCGCCCCGCTCAGCCTTGCCGCATAACCCTAAACCTCAACTTGAAGGAGAGAGTTACCAGTGAAGATCAAGGTCACCAGCAGGGGCGAGACAGAGTTCAAGCTCGACCCCCAGTACGAGGAGCCTGCCGTCCGGGAAGTGCTCGGTCGCGCGGACAGCGACATTGCCTCGGAGGTCACCGAGTACACCGACATCGAGCGGTCCAATATCAGCCACGACGAGTACGCAGTCGTTACCGAGGACGACGGGACGG
>NZ_DASXHW010000351.1:0-5556 GCF_036488105.1 Mycobacterium sp.
GCCCAGGAAACCCGCCGCATCCTGGACCGGCTGTACGGCTACGAGGTCAGCCCGGTGCTGTGGAAGAAAGTGGCGCCAAAGCTGTCCGCGGGCCGGGTCCAGTCGGTGGCCACCCGCATCATCGTGCAGCGCGAACGCGACCGCATGGCGTTCCGCAGCGCGGCTTACTGGGACGTGCTGGCCGAGCTGGACGCCAGCGTGTCCGACCCCAAGGCCCAGCCACCGACCTTCAGCGCCCGGCTGACCTCCGTCGACGGTCTGCGGGTCGCGACCGGCCGCGACTTCGACTCGCTGGGCACACTGCGTAAGCCCGATGAAGTCGTGGTGCTCGACGAGTCCAGCGCCGGTTCGCTGGCCACCGGTCTACGCGGCTCCCAGCTGACCGTCGGATCGGTGGAGGAAAAGCCCTACACCCGTCGCCCATATCCGCCGTTCATGACGTCGACGCTGCAGCAGGAGGCCGGCCGCAAACTGCGCTTCTCCGCCGAGCGCACGATGAGCATCGCCCAGCGGCTGTACGAGAACGGCTACATCACCTACATGCGCACCGACTCGACGACGCTGTCGCAGTCCGCGATCAACGCGGCCCGCACGCAGGCCCGTCAGCTCTACGGCGAGGAGTACGTCCACCCGTCGGCACGCCAGTACACCCGCAAGGTGAAGAACGCCCAGGAAGCTCACGAGGCGATCCGGCCCGCAGGGGAAACCTTCGCGACCCCCGACGCGGTGCGCCGCGAGCTCGACGGTGACGACTTCCGGCTTTACGAGTTGATCTGGCAGCGCACGGTGGCCTCGCAGATGGCCGACGCCCGCGGTACCACGCTGAGCCTGCGGATCAACGGCGAATCCGACGGTCGCCAGGTCGTGTTCTCGGCCAGCGGTCGCACCATCACCTTCGCCGGATTCCTGAAGGCCTACGTGGAGACCGTCGACGACCAGGCCGGTGGCGAGGCCGACGACGCCGAGAGCCGGCTGCCGCACCTGACCCAGGGACAGCGGGTGGATGCCACCGAGCTGACCCCGGACGGGCACTCCACCAACCCGCCGGCCCGTTACACCGAGGCGTCGTTGATCAAGGCGCTCGAAGAGCTGGGCATCGGGCGGCCGTCGACGTACTCGTCGATCATCAAGACCATCCAGGACCGCGGCTACGTCCACAAGAAGGGCAGCGCGCTGGTGCCGTCCTGGGTCGCGTTCGCCGTCACGGGTTTGCTGGAGCAGCACTTCGGACGTCTGGTCGACTACGGCTTCACCGCGGCGATGGAGGACGAACTCGACGCCATCGCCTCGGGCACGGAGCGACGCACCAACTGGCTGAACAACTTCTACTTCGGCGGCGACCACGGCGTGGCTGACTCGGTGGCGCGCTCGGGTGGGCTGAAAAAGCTCGTCGGCGTCAATCTCGAAGGCATCGACGCGCGAGAAGTCAACTCCATCAAGCTCTTTGACGACGCCGAGGGGCGCGCGGTCAATGTGCGGGTCGGTAAGAACGGGCCGTATCTGGAGCGGATGGTGGTCGGCGATGACGGCGAACCGACGCCGCAGCGGGCCAACCTGCAAGACTCGCTGACCCCCGACGAGCTGACCCTCGACGTCGCCGAAGAGCTGTTCTCGACGCCGCAAGAGGGACGCACGCTCGGTGTCGACCCGGAGACCGGGCACGAAATCGTCGCCAAGGACGGCCGTTACGGTCCGTACGTCACCGAAGTGCTGCCCAAGCCGGACGACGACGACGATGCCGCCGGACAGCCGGCCAAGAAAGGCAAGAAGCCGACCGGCCCCAAGCCGCGGACCGGATCGCTGCTGCGCAGCATGGATCTGCAGACCGTGACGCTCGAGGACGCGTTGAAGCTGCTGTCGCTGCCGCGGGTGGTCGGCGTCGACCCCGACGCAGGCGAGGAGATCACCGCGCAGAGCGGCCGCTACGGCCCGTACCTCAAGCGTGGCAACGACTCTCGGTCATTGGCTACTGAAGACCAGATCTTCGAGGTCACCCTCGAGGAGGCGCTGAAGCTCTACGCCGAGCCCAAGCGCCGGGGTCGGCAGGGTGCGGCCGCTCCGCCGCTGCGCGAGCTGGGCAACGACCCGGCGTCGGGTAAGCCGATGGTGATCAAGGACGGTCGTTTCGGCCCCTACGTCACCGACGGCGAGACCAACGCGAGCCTGCGCAAGGGCGACGACGTGCTGTCGATCACCGATGCGCGCGCGTCCGAGCTGCTGGCCGATCGGCGGGCCCGCGGCCCGGTGAAGCGGACGGCCAAGAAAACCGCGAAGAAGGCACCTGCTAAGAAGACCGCCGCCAAGAAGGCCGCAAAGCGCAGCTAGCAGGGCATATTCGGCGGCTCAGGCTGCTGAGCGATCTCTCAGCAAACTTTTTTCGGGTGTTTCGAAAAATAATTGATGATTCTCAGCCAGTTCTCAGGTACAGTGTCCCTACACGAACGTTGTGGAACCGTCACGGCGTCACCTAGGGAGAGTCATGCGACCCGTTGTCCGATACTGCATCACCGCTGGTGTTGCGCTCGGCGGCGTCAGCATCCTCATCGCCGCCCCGTCATCCCCGCCGCTGCGCGACGTCGAGGTGCCCTCGATGCAGCTCTCGGATAACTCGCGTGACAGCCTCGACGCGAACAGCCCCTCGGTTCTGGACTTGCTGCAGGTCATGGGCGGTGTGGAGAGCCCGGTGGTGGTTCAGAACATCACCGAGTCCGATGCCGGAGTGCTCGAGGGCGGTCAGCCGGCGAGCGTGCCGGGCCTCAGTGATCTGCTGAACCTGGGCAACGACCCGGTCGGCACCCCGGATCTCCACGGCAAGTCTTTCATCGACATTGGGCCGTTGCTGCCCGGCGATATCACGCTCGCACCGCCCGCGGGCCGCTAGTCCTTGCCGCCCAAGTCAGGAGCCCGCGTTGGGCGTCAGGGATGTTTGGTGCTGGCGTCGTGGGTCTCCATCCCGCCATACCCGGGATGGACCCTGGACAACAGTCCCTGATGTTCGGCCGCGATGCCAAGCAACTCGCGCAGGGTGGCCTTTTGGTCTGCGTTGAGCCCTCCGCTCATCAGGCGGTCGTGTTGGCGTGCGACCTTGGCAAGTTCGGTCATGATCTCGCGGCCGCCGTCGGTGAGCTGTAGCGCATAGAGTCGGCGGTCAGCGGCGTTTCGCTGGCGGCCAACGTAGCCGCGAGCTTCCAGCTCGTCGATGAAGGAAACTACCCGGCTGGGCAGTAACTCGAGGCGTGCGGCGAGTTCTTGCTGACTTAGTCCTGGCTGGCGATCGATCAGCCGTAGGATGCCCGCTTGGGCGGGCGTAAGGCCAAGTGGTGTGAGCAGCTCGGCGAATGACGTTGCCGCTCGGTGACCCAACTGGGATAACAGGAACGCGATCCCGTCGCGGGCCTTGATTGATCGTGATACCACCCGGCCAATAGTAGTAGCTTCTGTGAATCGTTCATTTTACGAACTGACGAAAGGTCGTCCGAAACCCGGCGAAATCGAGTAAGCGCGCGGTGCGGGCCGGGATGGACGGCCGGGGTCAGGCGATCAAATCGGCTGTGACGCCGAGCCGTTCGGCGTCGTGGGGCTGCCAAGGCCCGCCGCGCGGGATGAGCACGATGTGTTCGACTCCGAAGTCTTCGAGCGCTCGGCAGCGTTCGGCGAGGTGTTCGGCGGTCTCGTCGGGCGCTGTGGCGGTGGTGACGGTGTGCTCGATGTCGTTTGGATCGCGTCCGATGTCAGCGCAGTGGTGTGCCAAGGTGTCGAGGTTGGCGCGCAGACGTTGCCCACCGTCGGGGATGTCGAAGAAGTTGGCAGCATCGCCGTATTGGGCCACCAGGCCCAACGTTCGGCGCGGACCGGTCCCGCCGATGAGGATCGGCGGACGTGGTGCGGTGATGGTGCGCGGGTTGCTGATCGGGTTTTCCAGGTGGAGATAGTGACCGTGAAACGGCGCGGGGTCACCAGCCCACATCTGCGCCGCGAGTTGCAGCGTCTCCTCGAGTCGCGCGAAGCGCTCGGGCACCGGGGGCAAAAACAATCCCATGGCGTCCGCCTCCTGCTGGTTATAGCCGGCGCCGATGCCCAGCCATACGCGGCCGCCCGAGAGGACGTCGAGGGTGGTGGCGGCTTTGATCAGCAGTGCTGCGGCTCGGTAGGTCGCTGCCGTCACCATGGTGCCCAGCTTGATTTGTTGGGTGGCCGCTGCGAGGAATCCCAGTGTGGTGTAGGCCTCGAGCATGGGCTCGGCCAGGTCGGCGAATGGATCGACTTGCAAAACGTGGTCGCCTACCCACATCGTGTGGAGCCCGGCGGCGTCGATGGCTGAGGCGAGCTCGAAGAGGATCTCGCGCACGGCTTCTGGACCGCCTGGGTAGTTGAAGTTGGTGACGTTGATCGACAGTTTCACCGTGTGGCCGTCTTCTTGCGCTGGGTGGGAAGAAGAGCACCGGCGACGACCAGCCAGATTAGCGCGGGGAACCGGGCGATCGGCAGCAGGACCGCCAGCCAGGGAAAGATCAGCGACAGTGTCGATAGTTCGGCGATTACTGCGATCGCGAGTCCGGCCCAGGCAACGGGGCGCGGCAGGAGATCCACGATCAGCGCCGGGACCGATACCCCGGCCAGCAGTAAACCCAGGGGTACGACGTGCCCGGGGCCGCCCACCAAAAAGCTCAGCGTGGACAACGCCTGGACCAGCGCGCCATCGGTGCGAACCGCCGGCCGTGAGAGTGCCCAGCCCAACAGGCCCGACAAGCTCAATGTCACCGAGGCGACGACACCGCCGGCCAGGGCGATGGTAGCTCCCGGCGCGGTGATGCCGAGTTGGCGCAACCGCGCACTCACGGTCGCCGCGTAGATCAGTAACGGCACCGACGCGGCGAACAGGAATATCGCGCTAGCTTGCGCCGAGACGGGATGGTTTCGGTAGTAGTCGGTGACCGCCAGGGGTGGTCCTAGCGGGTTGGGCGTGACGCCGCCCAGTGCGGCCGCCACCGCCATACCGGCGATGAAGAAGCCCAGCGTCAGGCCGCCCACCAACAGCAATGGAGGGCCGCCTTGCCGACCGCCACGCCTCCGAGTGCGTTCGTTTTCATAACCATTCATATTTGGAACGGTATCTAGGGTGGAACGAATGCGCAAGCGGGGTTAACCGCTAGCTTCGCTGGACACTTCCTGGGGCGCGGCCAGATTGAGCGGCCGAGCTAATTGAGTCGGTGCGGTGCGACCGCGTAGCGCCACCACCTCGGCCACATCCCAGCACAGTGCTTCGGCGTCCAGCGCGCCGCTGACCGCGACCGCCGAGGCAAGTACGTGGCCGTCCTCGAGCTTGGCCAGCTCGGTGAGCCGGGCCGCCTCGTTGACCGGATCGCCGATCACGGTGTACTCGAAACGGGCCAGCGCACCGATATGCCCGGCGATGGCGCGACCCGACGACACCCCGATACCGAACTCCGCCGAGCCGATCACCGGCAGCAGCTCGTCGTGCAGCTCGCGGGCCGCCGCCAGTGCGCCGCCAGAGGCGTCCGGATGCTCGATCGGCGCCCCGAAGATGGCCAGTGC
>NZ_DASXHW010000359.1:0-2365 GCF_036488105.1 Mycobacterium sp.
CCGGCCGAGGTGTCGGCGTTGAGCGCATCCTGCAACTCCGGACGAGCGACGGGACGTTGGTACACCGGACCCTCGTGGGCCACGGTGCGCGGCGGCACGTCGACGACCGTCTCACCGTGCCACGTGATGTGCAGCCGATCACCGTCGGTGACCTCGCCGATCGTGGTGGCCAGTACCTCCCATTTGCGGCACACCGCCATGAAGGCATCCACGTTCTCCGGCGCGACCACAGCACACATGCGCTCTTGCGACTCGCTGGACAGAATCTCGGCAGGCGTCATGTCCTTGGCCCGCAGCGGCACGGTGTCCAGTTCGATCGCCATCCCGCCATCGCCCGCTGACGCGAGCTCCGATGTAGCGCAGGATAATCCGGCTCCGCCGAGGTCCTGGATCCCGATCACCAGCCCCGCGGCGTACAGCTCGAGGCAGCACTCGATGAGCACCTTCTCGGTGAACGGGTCGCCGACCTGCACCGAGGGCAGTTTCTTGCGGCCCGAACCCGACTCGTCGCCGCCGAAGGTTTCCGATGCCAGCACCGATACGCCACCGATGCCGTCGAGTCCGGTCCGCGCGCCGAACAGAATGATCTTGTTGCCGGCGCCCGAGGCGAAGGCCAGATGCAGATCTTCCTTACGCAGCACCCCGACGCACAGCGCATTCACCAAAGGGTTGCCGGCGTAGCACGAATCGAAGACGGTTTCGCCGCCGATGTTGGGCAGGCCCAGCGAGTTGCCGTAGCCACCGATGCCCCGCACCACACCGTCGAGCACGCGGCGGGTGTCCGGGGCGTCCGCGGCGCCGAACCGCAACTGGTCCATCACCGCGACCGGCCGGGCGCCCATCGCCATGATGTCGCGGACAATGCCGCCGACACCGGTGGCCGCACCCTGGTAGGGCTCAACGTAGGACGGATGGTTGTGCGACTCGACTTTGAAGGTGACGGCCCAGCCGTCGCCGATGTCGACGACGCCGGCGTTTTCGCCGATGCCGGCCAGCATGCCGGCCCGCATCTCGTCGGTGGTGGTCTCGCCGAAGTACCGCAGGTGCACCTTGGACGACTTGTAGGAGCAGTGTTCGCTCCACATCACCGAGTACATGGCCAGCTCGGCGTCGGTCGGGCGGCGTCCGAGGATGTCGCGGATCCGCTGGTACTCGTCGTCTTTGAGACCGAGTTCGCGGAATGGTTGCGGCTGATCAGGGGTGGCCGCGGCCCGCTCGACGGTATCGGTCGCGTGAGTGAGCCCAGACGTCACGGGAACAGTCTAGGTGGCGCGGCGGCTACCCCGTGCCGGCCACGCAGAAGGCGTTGCCCGCGGGGTCGGCAAGCACCACCCAGCGAAAGTTGTCGCCGATGCTGTGCCGACCGACCTCGGTCGCTCCCGCCGACGTGAGCCGGCTCACCTCGGCGTCGACATCGGCGGCGCCGAAATCCAGGTGCACCCGGTTCTTGCCGGGCGTGGGTTCGTCCACCTTCTGGAAGCCCAGCCGGGGACCGTCGGCCCGGATGACGGCGATGAATTCGCCGGGAATCAGTTCCTGTGTCTCACCTTCGAACTGCTGCGCCCACCACTGCGCCAGCTGCGCGGGGTTGTCGCAGTCGAACGTGACCATCTCCACATTGAGTGCCATACCCGCGACCTTAGTCCGGCGACGATGCGAGCCCATCGGGCCCGCTGAGGAGTCGGACACATCAGATCTAGACCGATGGCGATGACCTCCGAGGTAATTGTGCCGCGACATCGCGCCGAGAAGACTTTCGACGAACGCTAAACCGACCTGGAGGAACCATGACTGACACCCGAAGTGCCACTGCCACAACGAGCCCGAGATTCAGTGCGGAGCTTTTCGCGGCTTTCTGGGCAGCGCCCGACATGTCGCGCGGGATGGACATCCTGGCCGACGACATCGTCGGCTACTGGCCCGGCGACGCCGAGCCGGTCCGCGGATTCAAGGCGTACACCCAGAAGATTGCCGACCTGCTGTCCGCCGCTCCGGATTTGAAGCTTGAAGTAGTCGACAGCGCCACAGTCCCGGGCACCGCCGAGGGCGAGCAGCTAGTCTTCCTGCACTACATCGGCCGCGGAACCGGCCCGGACGGGCCATTCGAGATCCGCGGGATCGACCGCGTACGCACCCGCAACGGCATCGTGGTGGAGAACGTGATCCGCTACGAGCCGGTCTTCGTATAGGGACCTGACCAGGTCAGCCCGGCGACAAGAACGCTCGCAGCGCCGCCGCGTAGGCGGGAACATCGTTGGCGCCCATGAATTCTCGCGCAGAATGCATCGCCAGCTGCGGCGCACCCACGTCGACGGTCGGGATGCCGGTCCGGGCCGCGGTCATCGGACCGATCGTCGAGCCGCAC
>NZ_DASXHW010000365.1:0-12569 GCF_036488105.1 Mycobacterium sp.
CCGCGGCTTCGTCTCGAGAGCGCGTCTGGATGGCGGACCGTAACCGCCTGAACACCAACACACGCAACTGATTCGCAAGAAGGCCACTATGTTGCTGATCGACACGCATCAACGATGGTGCCGGACGGCGATTAATCGCCAACAGTACGCGCCCGCTTAACGAAATCAGGCACAAATCCGGAAACCCGTACCGGCCCTCCGGATTTGCCAGAACATCGTTGACAAGGCAGTTCAGCGAGAGTAAACCCAGGACATAGCGCCGCGTAAGCGGGCCGATAGCCGACTCCCGCGGTGTCAGGGACCTTAGCCCGGGCCCCGGAAAGCTGCGATATGCCAACGGAAGCAGCAGTCAAAGCAGAAGAAACATTGATCCACGTTCTATGGATCAACGCGGGTCTGAGTTGTGACGGCGATTCGGTGGCGCTGACTGCCGCTACCCAACCCAGTATCGAGGAGATCGCGCTGGGCGCGCTCCCCGGACTGCCCAAGATCGCCGTGCACTGGCCACTGATTGATTTCGAATGCGGCCCCACCGGTGGCGCCGACGACTTCCTCGAATGGTTCTTCAAGGCCGACCGCGGTGAACTCGAACCGTTCGTGCTCGTCGTCGAAGGTTCGATCCCCAACGAGGCGATCAAGAACGAGGGGTACTGGTGTGGGTTCGGCAACGACCCGGCCACCGGCCAGCCGATGACCACCAGTGAGTGGCTCGACCGACTCACTCCGAAGGCGACGGCGGTAGTCGCGGTGGGGACCTGCGCCACCTACGGCGGCATCCACGCGATGGCCGGAAACCCAACCGGTGCAATGGGCGTGCCCGACTACCTCGGCTGGGATTGGAAGAGCAAGGCCGGGATCCCGATCGTCTGCGTTCCGGGCTGCCCGATCCACCCGGACAACCTGTCGGAGACACTGACCTATCTGCTCTACATGGCCACCGGGCAGGCACCGATGATCCCGCTTGATGAGGCACTGCGCCCACAATGGCTCTTCGGCAGCACCGTGCATGAGGGCTGCGACCGGGCCGGCTATTACGAGCAGGGTGATTTCGCCACCGAGTATGGATCACCGAAATGCATTGTGAAGCTTGGCTGCTGGGGTCCAGTGGTCAAATGCAACGTGCCCAAGAGAGGCTGGATCAACGGCATAGGTGGCTGCCCGAACGTCGGCGGAATCTGCATCGGGTGCACCATGCCCGGGTTCCCGGACAAGTTCATGCCGTTCATGGACGAACCCCCGGGCGGCAAGGTATCCACCACGGCATCGGGCCTGTACGGCTCGGTGATCCGCAGCCTGCGCGGCGTCACCAACCGCACGCTCGACAAGGAACCGCGCTGGCGACACAAGGGCGACAAACTCACCACAGGCGCACACCGCACCTGGTAGGGCGGGGCACGACTTCTCAGCAGAGATAGGGAGCAAACTTCGATGACAACGATCATCCCCGAGCCGTCCCACGCGAAGCGCGAGCCCGGCCAACTCGTCGAAATGGCCTGGGATCCGATCACCCGGATCGTGGGCAGCCTCGGCATCTACACCAAGATCGACTTCGAGAACCGCGAGGTGGTCGAGTGCCACAGCACCTCATCCATTTTCCGCGGCTACTCGATCTTCATGAAAGGCAAGGACCCTCGCGACGCCCACTTCATCACCAGCCGCATCTGCGGCATCTGTGGTGACAACCACGCCACGTGTTCCTGCTACTGCCAGAACATGGCTTACGGGGTCAAGCCGCCGCACCTGGGCGAGTGGATCGTCAACCTGGGCGAGGCCGCGGAATACATGTTCGACCACAACATCTTCCAGGAGAACCTGGTCGGCGTGGACTTCTGCGAAAAGATGGTCTCCGAGACCAACCCGGGCGTGCTGGCCAGGGCCGAGAACACCCCGGCACCGCACGCCGACGCGCACGGCTACAAGACGATCGCGGACATCATGCGCTCGCTGAACCCGTTCAGCGGTGAGTTCTACCGCGAGGCCCTCCAGGTCAGTCGATACACGCGAGAAATGTTCTGCCTGATGGAAGGCCGCCACGTACACCCGTCAACGCTGTATCCCGGCGGGGTCGGCACGGTGGCAACCATTCAGCTGATGACCGACTACATGAGCCGGCTGATGCGCTATGTGGAATTCATGAAGAAGGTCGTGCCGATGCACGACGACTTGTTCGACTTCTTCTACGAAGCGATCCCCGGATACGAGATGGTCGGTCTGCGTCGCACGCTGTTGGGCTGCTGGGGCTCCTTCCAGGACCCCGACGTGTGCAACTTCGAGTACAAGGACATGGAGCGTTGGGGCAACGCGATGTTCGTCACGCCCGGTGTCGTCGTCGACGGCAAGCTGGTGACGCACTCGCTGGTCGACATCAACCTGGGTATCCGAATCCTGTTGGGCAGCTCGTATTACGACGACTGGAATGAACAGGAGATGTTCGTCAAGACCGACCCCCTGGGTAATCCGGTCGACCGGCGCCATCCGTGGAACCAGCACACTAACCCGCACCCGCAGAAACGGGACATGGACGGCGGCAAATACAGCTGGGTGATGTCTCCGCGCTGGTTCGACGGCAAGGATCATCTGGCTCTGGACACCGGCGGCGGCCCATTGGCCCGGCTGTGGTCGACCGCGTTGGCCGGCCTGGTCGACATCGGCTACGTCAAGTCCACCGGCCATTCGGTCCAGATCAACCTGCCCAAGACCGCACTCAAGGGGCCGGTCGAGTTCGAGTGGAAGATCCCCCAGCACGGGTCCAACACCATCGAGCGCGACCGGGCGCGGAC
The DNA here is from genome assembly GCF_036488105.1 of Mycobacterium sp. Classification (GTDB taxonomy): domain Bacteria; phylum Actinomycetota; class Actinomycetes; order Mycobacteriales; family Mycobacteriaceae; genus Mycobacterium. Next base: position 2,781 of record NZ_DASXHW010000365.1, read on the forward strand.
CTATTTCCAGGCCTACGCGGCGGCGTGCGCGTTGCACTTCGCCGAAAAAGCACTCGCCGAAATCCGGGCCGGTCGCACCAAGACCTGGGAGAAGTTCGAGGTACCCAAGGAGGGAATCGGCTGCGGGTTCACCGAAGCGGTGCGCGGAGTGTTGAGCCACCACATGGTGATCCGGGACGGCAAGATCGCGAACTACCACCCGTACCCGCCGACCCCGTGGAATGCCAACCCACGCGACAGCTTTGGCACGCCAGGCCCCTACGAGGACGCGGTACAAGGACAGCCGATCTTCGAGGAGAACGACCGCGAGCACTTCAAGGGCATCGACATCATGCGCACGGTGCGCAGCTTCGACCCCTGCCTGCCTTGTGGTGTGCACATGTACCTGGGCAACGGCAAGACACTGGAGCGGCTGCACTCACCAACGCAAGCAGCGACCGGGGAGTGATATATGGCTGATCGCCCCGAGGAGTTGGAGGGGGACGCGCAGTGGCGCTCGGCGGGCGATCGGATCCAGACGCTGTTGGATGCGACGTCGGCCGGCGGCACCGTCGCGCGTGAGCGCGCCGAGCAGCTGGTTCGCGAGGTAGTCGAGCTCTACGGCGCAGGCTTGTCGCGGATCATGGCGACAATCGCCGACCGCGGCACGGTTGACCGCTTGGCCGCCGACGACTTGGTTGCCAGCCTGCTGCTCGTCCACGGCCTGCACCCGCACGACCTGCGCCGGCGGGTTGCCGACGCGCTTGACCGGGTCCGACCGTATCTGGGCTCACACGGCGGCGACGTGCATCTGCTCGATATCGTCGGCGACTCCGTGCAGCTTCAGTTCGCCGGCAGCTGTAAGAGTTGTCCGTCGTCGGCGGTGACGCTGGAGCTGGCCGTCGAGGATGCGATTCGTGCTGCTGCACCGGAGGTTTCGTCGATTGACGTGGTGGCGCCCGAAGCCGCGCCAGCCGAATCGACGACGGTGATTCCGGCGGAATCACTGCTGGCTCAGGTCCATTCCAGGGCCCGCGCCGACGGCGGCGCCTCGGCGGCCTGGCATCCGGCGCCGGACCTGGCCGATCTGGCCCCCGGCGAGGTCGGCGGTTTTTCGGTGGCCGGCGCCGTGGTGCTGGCCTGCCGGGTCGGCGACCAGCTGTACGCCTATCGTGACCACTGCCCGGCCTGCGATGGATCCTTGGCCGGTGCGGCGCTGCACCGGCGGACCACGACTGCCGAGCCCGTGCTGCGATGTCCGCGCTGCCGCGCGCATTTCGACGTCGTGCACGCCGGATTGGGCCTCGACGACGGCGCCGATCACCACCTCGATCCCATCCCGCTGCTGCTGCGCGACGGAGTGCTGTCGATCGCGGTACCGGCCGAGCCGATGGGCGCGCCGGCATGACCACTCCGTACGACGTTCTAAGCCGAATCACCAGCAACCGGCAGGCACCGCAACCCGCCGGAGAGCGGTGTGAAATGTGCTCAGAGAGCATCGCCGAAGAGCATCAACACGTGGTGAATGTGGCTGGGCGACAACTGATGTGCGTGTGCCGTGGCTGCTATCTGCTGTTCAGCGACAGCCACGCGCAGCTGCGCTACCGCTCCGTTCCCGACCGGTATCTGTCTTTTCCCGACTTCGCGCTTGATCGCCGTACCTGGGAACTGCTACAGATCCCGGTCGGCCTGGCATTCTTCTTCCGCAACTCGGCGCTGGATCGCACCGTCGCGTTCTACCCGGGACCGGCGGGGGCAACCGAATCCGACCTCGACCTCGAGGCCTGGACCGCGATCAACTCGGCCGATCCACGGGTAGGCCTGCTCGCCGACGACGTCGAGGCGCTACTGGTGCGAGTCCGCGAGGACGAGCAGCCCGATTGCTACCTGGTTCCCATCGACGCCTGCTACGAGTTCATCGGCGGGCTGCGGATGTTGTGGCGCGGCTTCGACGGCGGTCAAGAGGCGCGCGAATTCATCGACGCGTTTTTCGATCAGCTGGCCAGCCGCAGTACGGAGCAATGCCGATGACCAGCCGCACCGGCCAGGCGAGCGGCCTGGCATTCACAGTCCTCGACGTGGTCCCCGAGCCGTATGCGGCAGTGCCGATATTGACCGCGCGGGTCAGCGTTTCGGCGCCCGACGACGAGCCCGTGCACGCGATCGCGCTGCGCTGCCAGGTCCGCATCGAGCCATTGCGACGCGGCTACTCCGACGACGAGGCGGCGGGGCTGACGGATTTGTTCGGGCCACGGGAACGCTGGGCCACCACCCAACGCACCTTCCTGTGGCAGCATTGCACGGCGATGGTGCCGGCGTTCCTGGGCACCAGCGAGGTCGCGCTGCCCCTGGAGTGCACCTACGATTTCGAGATCGCGGCCGCCAAGTACCTGCACGCGCTGCGCGACGGCGCAGTTCCACTGCAATTCCTTTTCAGCGGGACCGTATTCACGGCGGGTCAGCGCGGTTTCTCCGTACAGCAAGTGTCGTGGGACTGCGAGGACCACTACGACATGCCGGTGACGGTGTGGCGAGAACTGATCCAGCTGCACTACCCGAACACCGGATGGGTGCGGCTGTCTCAGGACGCGGTAGCCGCGTTGGCCGCCTACAAGTCGGCGCGCGGCCTGTTGAGCATCGAGGACGCGGTCACCACGCTGCTCAGCGCAGCGCACCAGGAGGCGCGATGACCGCGGATTGGGACCGGGCCCGGGCCGTCGCCGACGCCGTCCTGTACGAGGGCTACCTGCTCTACCCGTACCGCGCGACCTCGAGCAGGAACCGATCGCGTTGGCAGTGGGGCGTTTTGGGACCTGCGAGCGCAGCCGACGCCGGCATCGGCGAGGACGACACCATCGCCGCGCAGTTCCTCGTCGACGGAGCGCAGGCGATCACCCTGGTGGTGCGCTTCCTGCAGCTGCAGCACCGCCGTGCCGAACGCGACGCCGGTGGTGGCCGTTTCGACCCCGTCGACGAGCTGACCACACCAACTGGTTCGTGGCTGACCTGGGACGAAGCGATCGAGTGTGAAACGTCGTTCGGCCCCTTTGCGATTGACGATCCGGCCCAGCCGTGGTCACTGTCGCTGACCGCCGCTCCGGCCACCGACGTCGAATCCGTCGAGGGCGGTCGGCTGGTCCGGACCCGCCGGGAGGTGGGCGCCGCCTTGACCGTGGGCATCGAGCCGGACGGTGCGCTCCATCGGGTTTCGGTACGGGTCACGAATACCGGTGCCCCTGCGGTGGACAAAGACGACGCGATAGCTCGTTCCCTGATCGGCACCCACGTCATCGCGGAAGTCGTTGGGGGCGAATTTGTCTCGCTCCTCGAGCCGCCGCTGCCGGCCGCCGATGCGGTGTCTCGCTGCAGCCAGCACCGCTGCTTCCCGGTGCTGGCCGGCCCGCCCGGCGCCGGGGATCTGCTGTTGATCTCACCGATCATCCTCTACGACCACCCCGAGGTCGCCGAACAGAGCGAGACCGCGCTCTACGACTGCACCGAGATCGACGAGATCCTCACGTTGCGCGTGATGACGATGACCGACCAGGAGAAGGCACAGGCCCGGGCTACCGATCCGCTGGCCGCGCAGATCATCGACAGCTGTGACTCCATGTCGCCCGAAGCCATGGCGCGCCTGCACGGAGCCCTGCGGGATCCGCGGGAGACCGTTGGCCTGATTCCGGAGGTGCCTGACGGCGTGGATTGGTGGGATCCGCTGGCCGACAACGCAGTCCAGCCTGACCTGGACGCGGTGTTGGTGAACGGTGTCCGGGTTGCGCGGGGCAGTCGGGTAATTCTGCATCCGGGGCGTCGGGCCGACGCACAAGACTTGTTCTTCGCGGGCAGGACGGCCCGCGTCACCACCGTGCACGAAGACGTCGACGGCAACCAACACGTCGGTGTCGTCGTCGAGGACGATCCGGCCGCCGACCTACACGACTGGTACGGCCGCTACCTGTACTTCTCCCCCGACGAAGTCGAACCGCTCCAAACCACCACCACCACCGAAAGGAATTAGACATGGCGATCGTAGGATGGGTGTTCATCGGCATCCTTGGGATGTTTGTTCTGGGCGGACTCGTGATAGGGCTGATATCTGTCCCAGATGCCCGGCGGTATCTCAAGATCCGGCATATGTAGGGTCACCGAGCGGTCCGAATCCAGTGCGCATCCTGGTGGCCGGCATCGGCAACATCTTCCTCGGCGACGACGGGTTCGGCTCCGAGGTAGTCCGGCACGTCCCAGTCCGGCAGGACGATTCGGGCGTGCGGGCCGTCGACTACGGCATCGGGGGGATGCACTTGGCCTACGACCTGCTCGACGACTGGGATGCGCTGGTCCTGGTCGACGCGGTACCCAATCGCGGCAGCCCGGGGGCTCTGCACATCTTCGAGGCCGACCATGAATCACACTCCGCCACAGCCGCTCTGGACACCCACAGCATGGATCCTGCGGCGGTGTTCGACAGCCTGAAGGCACTCGGCGGCCAACCGCCCTACACGGTCGTCATCGGCTGCGAGGTGGGGAGCGTCGCCGAAGGCATTGGTCTGACCGAGGCCGTCGCGGGCGCGGTGCCACGGGCCATCGACGCCGTCAAGGAAGTCGTCGCGGGTCTGCGGACTCGATCGCCGGCAGCGTCGGTGGAAGGGCAGGGCTGACCGATGTGTCTGGGCATACCGGGCCAAGTGGTCAGCATGCTGGATGGTTACGAGGGGCAACTCGCACTGGTCGACGTCGCCGGAAAGCAGCGCAACGTCAATGTCGGCATGTTGCCTGAGGAGACGTTCGCACCCGGTGACTGGGTGATCATTCACATGGGGTTCGTCGTCGAGAAGACCGACCGGGCCGGCGCCGAGCAGGCGATGACCGGTCTGGAGCTGATGGGCCGGGGCCGCGACGATGACTGACACGCTGGCGCGCATCGATAGCGTCCGGCAACGGTTCACCGTGACCGGTGTGGTTCAGGGGGTGGGGTTCCGTCCGTTCGTCCACCGGATCGCCACCGATCTTGGGCTGACCGGATTCGTCGGCAATGATTCGGGCGCGGTCTTCCTCGAAGTGCAGGGACCTGGCACACACATTGACGAATTCCGTCGCCGGCTGCGCGCCGAGGTGCCACCGCTCGCATCGATCAGCGCTGTTCACGTCGTCGACGTCGACGCTGACACGCTGTGCGACACCGGGTTCCGTATCGTGGAAAGCCAAACGGTCGCCGGTGCCACCACCCCGATTCCGCCCGATATCGCCGTCTGCGACGACTGCATCGCCGAGTTGTTCGACCCGAGCGACCGTCGTTACCGGCACCCCTTCGTGACGTGCACCAACTGCGGTCCGCGGTTCACCATCATCCGCGCCCTGCCCTACGACCGACCGGCCACCACGATGTCTGCGTTCGCGATGTGCGAGCGCTGCGCCGCCGAGTACCACGACCCGGCCGACCGCCGCTTCCACGCGCAGCCGATCGCCTGCCCGGACTGCGGGCCGTCGCTGTGGTTCGCCGCGCACGGCGAGCGGGTCGCCGGATCCGATGCCGCGCTGGGGGCCACCCAGCGGGCGCTGGCCGCGGGCGCCGTGGTCGCGATCAAGGGCATCGGCGGCTATCACCTGGCATGCCGGGTCGACGACGAGGCAGCGGTCGTTGCGCTGCGGGCCCGTAAAGCCCGGGGCGCCAAGCCGTTCGCGATGCTGGTGGCCGATCTCGGCATTGCACGCCGCTACGCACACGTCGACGACACTGAAGCCGCGGTGCTTTCGAGTCCGGCGCGGCCGATCGTGCTGCTGCGGCGTCGCCGCGACGCGCCGCTCGCCGAGGCCGTCGCGCCCGGCAGCCCACTGGTCGGGCTGATGCTGCCGTACTCGCCGATCCATCACCTGCTGCTCGCGCCCGTGCCGGGTGTCGATGCACCGGTACCGCTAGCCTTGGTGCTGACCAGCGCCAACCGCTCCGATGATCCCATCTGCTTCACCGAAGACGATGCCGTGCAACGTCTCCCACCACTATGCGACGCGGTGCTCGACCACGACCGGCCGATCCATGTGCCCTGCGATGATTCAGTGGTTCGGGTCGTGGACGATCGCGAACTACCGATCCGTCGGTCCCGCGGCTATGCGCCGCTGCCCGTCGACCTCGGCCGCGACGGCCCAGCGGTGCTGGCGGTCGGCGGCGAACTGAAGAACACCTTCTGCCTCACCGACGGTGCACGCGCATACCTGTCCGGACACATCGGAGACATGGAGACCTTGGAAACCCTGCAGGCGTTCGAACGAGCGGTGGGCCAACTCAGTGAAATCCGGCACGAGCCGGTGCGATTGGCCGCCGACCTGCACCCGGGCTATCACACCCGGAATTGGGCGGAGCGCCGTGCCGGCGATCGACCACTGGATCTGATTCAGCACCACCACGCGCACGTGGTGTCGCTGCTGGCCGAGCACGGACGTCTCGGTGAACCCGTGATCGGTGTTTCGTTTGACGGCACGGGCTACGGCTGCGATCAAACGATCTGGGGCGGCGAGATTCTCAAGCTCGGGCCGGACAGTCAGCGGTTCGCCCGGGTCGGCCACCTGCTGCCGGTACCACTGCCGGGCGGTGATGCGGCCGTGCGCAATCCGTGGCGGATGGCGCTGTCTCAGTTGTGGATGGCCGGTATCGACTGGACCCCGGATCTGCCCCCGATCGCTGCCGCGACACCGGCCGAACTGCGGCTCACGCGTTCACAACTGGAATCCGGCAGCGGGTGTGTGCCCTGCTCGAGCATGGGCCGGCTGTTCGACGCGGTCGCATCCCTGCTGGGAGTGCGGCAGCGGATCGACTATGAAGGCCAGGCCGCCATCGAGCTCGAAGCGCTGGCCGATTCCATCGGCGACACGGCGGGACCGGCGTTCGCACTGGCGGTACGCGTCGACGGGGTGATCGACCCCGCCGGCATGCTGCGGGCGATGGTGTCGGCCCTACGCGCAGGCGTGGAACCGGCGGTGCTGGCTGCCGAGTTTCACCAAGCGGTCGCGGTCGCCGTCACCGAGGCGGTGCGAAAGGCCGCCGGACCGATCCGGTTGGTGGGGCTGACCGGCGGAGTGTTCCAGAATGTGTTGCTGCTGCGAGGGTGCCGACAACGCTTGCAGCAGGCGGGATTCGAAGTGCTGATCCATCACACGGTGCCGCCCAACGACGGCGGGCTGGCGCTGGGTCAGGCCGCGATCTCCGTGCTGACCGCGCTGGAAGAAGCTGAGCGGCGATGATGACCACCGCGATCGATCGCGGGCTCGGCGCCGAGCTGGCCGCCGATCTGGCCGCGGCCGCCTTCACACTGGCCAAGCGGTTTGCGGCGGGCGCGACGATGTGGTCCATCGCACCATCGTGGGAGCCGCATGCACTGCACATTGCGGTCGAGTTCGTGCATCCAGTGATCATGGGAAAGCGGGCGCTGCCGGCCGTTGCCCTGACCGGACCGAACCTGATCGATCTGGTGCGGGTGTCGGTTCGGCCCGGTGACCTCGTGATCGGGGTTGGTGCCGCCGCTGACCCAGAGCTGCGTTCGGTGATGCGCCGCGGCCCGGCCTGGGGCGCCACCACGATCTGGATCGGCAGCGGTGAACGACCCACGGCGGGAGCGGCCGATCACGTGCTGTGGCTCGATGACCCCGATCCGCGAGTTCCAGCGACGGGCGGCTTCGTGCTCTTCTATCACCTGCTGTGGGAACTCACCCACGTGTGTTTCGAGCACTCGGGACTGCTGAAACCCGAATGTGCCGAACTGGGGTCACCTCCCGCTCGCGGGGGAGTTTGCGTCACCTGCAGTGACGAGGGACGCATGGGCGAGGTGGTGTCGCCGTCGGCCGACGGGATGGCCGCGGTGCGTACCGCGCGCGGCCTCGAAAGCGTGGCAACGGCACTGATCGACCCGGTTGTCGCCGGCGAACTGGTCCTGGTGCATGCCGGGACCGCGATCAGTCGCATCGAGGAAGAGGAGCGGCACTGATGGACGAAGAGCCCACCAACTTCCTGTATCCGTTCATCGATGCACAGGAAGACGACCCACAATCGCTGCTTGCCGATCTCGCCGCGTCGGCGCAGGCAAAAGCCGCTGAGAGTGTGGCGCTGCGGCGCACCACACTGGAAGACAACGCCGATCTGCTGGATCAGGCTGCTACCCAGATGGCCCGCCGCTTCGCGGCCGGCGGACGGATGTTCACCTTCGGAAACGGCGGCAGCTGCACCGATTCCACCACCTTGGCCGCGTTGTTCTCCCGCCCGCCGGCCGGAAAGCCGCTACCCGCTTGGTCGTTGACCGCCGATCAGGCGATTGTGACCGCCCTGGGTAACGACGTCGGGTTCGAGCTGGTGTTCGCCCGTCAGTTGATCGCCCGTGCACAGGCCGGTGACATCGCGATCGCGATGTCGACCAGTGGCAATTCGCCCAACCTGCTGGCCGCGCTGGCCGAGGCGCGACAACGTGGTTTGTACACAGTCGGTTTCGCCGGATACGACGGCGGCGCCTTCACGGACAACCCACATGTGGACGCCTGCTTCATCGTTCGCTCGCAAAGCGTGCACCGAATTCAGGAGTCGCAAGCGCTGCTGGGCTATCAGCTGTGGTCGGCCACCCAGCGACGGTTCGACGATCGAGGATTGGGGGCGGCATGAGCAAGCCAACAGGTGAGTACCTGTCGTCGGGGCCGCGGTTCGCCGAGGGCGAGGTGATCGAGCGGATCGAAGTGTTCCGCAGGCGCCGCCCCCGGTTGCTCGACGACCACGTGAACCTGGCGCACGGGGCGGGCGGAAAAGCTTCGGCCGCGCTCGTCGACGCGGTGTTCATGGAGGCGTTCCGCAACCCCCTGCTGGAGTCGCTCGGCGACGGTGCGGTTATCACGCTGCCCGGCGGTGAGCGGCTGGCGATGTCCACCGATTCATTCGTTGTGCAGCCCAGGCGCTTTCCCGGTGGCTCCATCGGCGAGCTCGCTGTACACGGCACCTGCAACGACGTCGCGATGTCCGGCGCGGTGCCGTCGTGGATCTCGGCGGCGTTCGTGCTGGAGGAGGGTTTTTCGATCGCCGAGCTGAAGGAGATCGTCGCCGACATGGCCGCCGCGGCGGCCAATGCGGGCGTGCAGATCGTCACCGGGGATACCAAGGTGGTGCCCAAGGGTGCCGCCGACGGCATGTTCGTCACCACAACGGGGGTCGGCGTCATTCCTTCGGGGCGCACACTTTCAGCCGCGTCGGTACGCGCCGGCGACAAGGTGCTCTTGTCGGGCTCGATGGGCGATCACGGCATGGCGGTGATGCTGGCCCGGGGCGACCTGGCCATCGAAGCCGACATCCATTCCGACACCGCGTCGGTCAGCCCGCTGGTGGAACTGCTGATGACGGCCGCGCCATCGACCCGCTGGCTGCGGGACGCCACCCGGGGCGGGGTCGGGACCGTCTGCAACGAATTGGCTCAGGCCTGCGGCCTCGGGGTGCTGCTCGAAGAAGAGCGACTGCCCGTGCGGCCCATGGTGAACGGCGCGTGCGAGCTGCTTGGCATCGATCCGCTCTACGTCGCCAACGAGGGAAAGTTCGTCGCCGTCGTCGCACCCGACGAGGCCGAGGCCGGGCTGGCCGCGCTGCGCTCGCATCCGCTGGGCGGCGATGCGGCCGAGGTCGGGGAAATCGTCACCGAACCGGCGGAAAGCGTGGTGTTGCGAACCGGGTTCGGCGGCACCCGGATCGTCGACATGCTCGTCGGCGACCCACTGCCACGGATCTGTTAAGAGGAGGAGACCGCGTATGTGTCTTGGGATTCCGGGTCGGATCGTTGAGATCACCGATCC
>NZ_DASXHW010000415.1:0-1646 GCF_036488105.1 Mycobacterium sp.
CGCGATGAGACCACCCGCCGCAAGCAGCGTCACGCTGCGAACCAGCGGTGGCTGATCGACTGCCAGACAGCGGGCGATCCGGTTGCCGAAGGCGTGTCCGACCAAGTGCGCCGGACCACAGCCGATCGCCTTAATGACGCCAGCGACATCACCGGCCAGATCGTGCAAGGTCGCGCCATCGAGGGAACCGCGACTGCCGCCGACGCCACGCATATTTATCGAGATCGTCTGGAATCCTCTGGTAACCAGCGTGTGCGCCAGCTGATCAAAATAGCCGGTGCTACAGCCCGCATTCGCGAGCAACACGACTGGTGCGCCCGAACCGCGAAGTGTGCACTCCAACGTCGCGTCACCGACGTCGATGCTTCGATGCTGCGGCAATCCCGCCTCCCGCTTTTTGCTGCCCACGGGGCGCGCCTCCCCTGTCGCGCTGAAGATGTCTCCCGCGACCCTACGTCAGTGCCCAAGCTGCCTAAGAGAGGGCGAACAGCGCCCCAAATTCCCGCCGTCAGATGTAGTGGAAAAGTGGCCGCTATCGCTGGCCAAAACCGGACTCCATCCCCAAGAGGGCGTCGGTCCTAAGCAGCGACGTGAGTATTATCGTGTCCATGTCGTTGGACTTTGCGGAATGCGACCGCGCGCGCCTGGCGCGAGACGCGGTCTATGACGGACGGTTCTATACCGGCGTTCACACTACCGGTATTTACTGCCGTCCGGTTTGTCCGGTGCGCCCCGCCCGGTCGGCCAATGTTTCGTTCTTCCCGTCGGCCGCGGCAGCCGAAGCGGCAGGTTTCCGTCCCTGCCTGCGGTGCCGGCCTGAGACCGCTCCGTTCAGCAGCGCATGGATCGGCAGCAGGGCGACAGTTGAAAGAGCGCTGCGGCTTATCGTCGAGGACGGCGCGCTCGATGCGGAGGGAGCTACCGTCGAACGCCTCGCTGAGCGCCTTGGTGTAGGGGCAAGGCAACTCACGCGGCTATTCGCCCGCTACCTGCAGGCAAGTCCCTCGGAGGTCGCCAAGACTGCGCGGGTGCAGCGGGCTAAACGGCTCATCGACGAGACGAGCCTGCCCATGACCGAGATCGCGATGCAGGCGGGCTTTGGCAGTCTGCGCCGGTTCAACTCCGTCTTTGCCGAAGTCTACGGAAGGCCGCCGACCGAAATTCGGCGCAAGAAGTTTTCAGGCGCCGCGGTTTTGGCATGACCGCTATCGGCGCTGAGCGGAAGGCCGCGGTCGACTTCGGCGGCTTCCGGTTTTGCCCCCTGAGCAGTCATCCGGAGCGGCGAAAACAGGTCTGCCGCATAGACCAGAATCTTTTAATGTACTTCCGGGCAGCGGCAGTAGATCGCGCTGCGCTCATCCGTCCCTTGCCCCACCGTCGCGAAGGTCAACGCGTCGCCCGGTCCCGCCATCGCAACCGCGTTAAGCGCGAACCGGCCGATCGCTTCACCGTCCGGCAGGGTTTCGCCGGTGGTCGCGACGCGGCCGATCTCGCCCGGCATACCGGCGAAGGCGGCGAGCGGCCCGGGGCCGCCGTCGAGCGCTGCGATGAATGCCGTCGCCCCGCCCGGCGCGGCAGTGGGCCAAGGGCCGAAACCGGCATAGCGGCCGCCTCCCGGCGCGGGTGCTCCCTCGGCGGCAATCTCG
>NZ_DASXHW010000429.1:0-8063 GCF_036488105.1 Mycobacterium sp.
CCTAGACATCCAGACCGATGTCGAGCACCCGCACCGAATGTGTGAGCGCCCCGACGGCGAGGTAGTCCACTCCGGTCCCGGCATAGTCGGCAGCGGTGTCGAGTGAAAGCCCGCCCGAGGACTCGAGTTTGGTTGCCGGTGCCCGAGTATCGCGGCGCTGCGCCGCGATCTGGGTCTGCCAGACCGGGAAGTTGTCGAGCAACACCAATTCGGCGCCCTCGGCCAGGATCTCGTCGAGCTGTTCGAGCGAGTCGACCTCGACCTCGCACGGCAGGTCGGGTGCTGCGGCCCGCACCGCGCGCAGCGCTGCGACCACCGAGCCGGCGGCCGCGACATGGTTGTCCTTGATCAGCGCCGCGTCACCGAGACCGAGCCGATGGTTGACGCCGCCACCGACCCGGACCGCGTACTTCTGCAGGGCGCGTAGACCAGGCAACGTCTTGCGGGTATCGCGAATCTTGGTTTTGGTGCCGTCCACCGCGTCCACCCAGGCCGCGGTGGCGGTGGCGATCCCGGACAGGTGACAGACCAGGTTCAGCAGCGTGCGCTCGGCGGTCAACAGGCCATGCATCCCGGCTTCCACTGTCAACGCCGACGCGCCCTGCTGCAGTCGGGCCCCGTCCTCGACGCGATCCACGATCCGGTAGCCGTCGCGGCCGAGCACCTCGTCGAGCACCAGGATCGCGATGTCGACCCCGGCGATCACGCCGGGCTCGCGGGTGATCAGCGACGCCGTCGTCACCGCACCTTCGGGCACGGTGGCCGCTGTCGTGATGTCCGGGCCGTAACGCAGGTCCTCGTCGAGCGCGCGGGCGATCGTGGCACGAGCCTCGACGAGATCCCCGTCAGAGAGGCCCATCAGCAGACCGCCGCCAGCTCCTCGACCTGCGCGCTGTCGTCGGCGTCGAGTCGGACGATGAGGCCGCGAGCCGGTTTGGCAGCCGCATCGGGGTATTCGGCCCGGTGGTGACAACCGCGGCTCTCCTCGCGGGCCAGCGCCGCGGTCGCCACCGCGCGGGCGGCGACCGTCAGCGCCGCATCTTCGAGGCCGGCCCGGGTGGTGATCGCGCTCGGCGGGGCTTGCGACAGCGTTCCGATCAATCGGCGCAGGCCATTAGCGTCGCGGACCACCGAGGCGTTGCGGGTCATCGCCCGCTGCAGGTCACCGCGGGCCAGCGCCGCACAGCCGGCCGGCTCCCCTGCCGTCGCGCGGACCCGTCCGAGCAGCGCTGCGTGTTCGGCGGCGGCTCGGCCCGCCCGGCCACCGACCACGAGCCCCTCCAGCAGGCTGTTGGACGCCAAGCGGTTGGCGCCGTGCATCCCGGTGCGGCCGACCTCGCCCGCGGCGAACAGCCCCGGCAGCTCGGTGCGACCGTGGACATCGGTCACCACGCCGCCGCAGCTGTAATGCGCACCCGGGGCCACCGGGATGGGTTGACGTACCGGGTCGATACCGGCCGCCCGGCAGGCGGCGGCGACGGTCGGGAAGCGGCGCCCGAAATCCTCGATATCGCGGGCGTCGAGGTAGACGCACTCGTCGCCGATCGCGCGTAGCCGCGCGTCGATAGCGCCGGCCACCACATCGCGTGGCGCCAGGTCCCCCATCGGATGCACACCCGCGGTGACCGAATTGCCTTGGCTGTCAACCAAAGCCGCACCCTCACCGCGAATCGCTTCGGTGACGAGTGGTCGGCGACCGCCGTCACGGCCGTCGTACAGCATCGTCGGGTGGAACTGAATGAACTCGATGTCGCTCACCGCGACTCCGGCCCACAGCGCCAGTGCGATGCCGTCGCCGGTGGAGCCGGTGGGGTTGGTGGTTGCGCCGTACAGCTGGCCGAGTCCGCCGGTGGCCAGGATCACCGACGGCGCGTGAATGATGCCGATGCTCCGCCGATCGGCCACCAGCACACCGGTGACCGCATCCGTTCCCGAAGCCGTGTCGTGTAGCAATCGCAGCGCGGCGTGCTTGGTCCGGATGTCCAGCGTGGTCGCCGCATGGTCGAGCGCCCGTTGCACCTCGGCTCCGGTGGCGTCGCCGCCGGCGTGCACGATGCGTCGCTGCGAGTGCCCGCCTTCGCGGCTGAGCGCCCAACCCCCGCCCGCCGCCTGATCGAATTGCGCTCCATCGCCGACCAATTCGGTGACAGCCCGGAAGCCGTCAGCAACGATCGACGTCACCGCATCGGGATCGCACAACCCGGCACCGGCCGCCAGGGTGTCGGAGACGTGCGCGTCGACCGAGTCGTCGGTGTCCGGCAACACCACCGCGATGCCACCCTGGGCGTAGTGGGTGGCCGTCGCACCAGGCTTGCGGCCGGCCTTGCTGAGCACGACCACCCGCCGGCCCGCGCGGTGCGCGGCCAGCGCCGCGGCCAGACCGCCGACGCCGGTGCCGATGACAACGACGTCGGCACTCTCCTGCCAGGCCGGGTGAATGGTCATTCGCCGCCGCCCGGTTGGCCGATCGCGATCATCCGCTGCACGCTTTGGCGCGCCCGTTGCGCGGTCTGGGCGTCGACGTGAACTTCGTCGGCGCCTTCGACCAGGCAGCGCAGCAGCGCGGCGGGGGTGATCATCTTCATGTACTTGCACGACGCGCGATCGTTGACCGCCTGGAAGTCGACGTCAGGGGCGGCGTTGCGCAGCTGATACAGCATCCCGACCTCGGTGGCGACCAGGACCTGGCGGGCCCGGGTGGCACGCGCGGCGTCCAGCATGCCGCCGGTCGATAGGATCTTGACCCGGTCGTCCGGAAACGCGCCCTCGCCGGCCAGATACAGCGCGGAGGTCGCGCAACCGCATTCCGGGTGCACAAACAACTCGGCGTCCGGGTGCTTGCGGGCCTGCTCGGCGAGCTCGTCACCGTTGATCCCGGCGTGTACGTGGCATTCGCCGGCCCATACGTGGACGTTGTCTCGGCCCGTCATCCGGCGCACGTGGGCCCCGAGGAACTGATCGGGACAGAACAGCACCTCACGGTCGGGATCTATGGATGCGACGACATCGACGGCGTTGGATGACGTGCAGCAGATGTCGGTGAGCGACTTCACCGCGGCGGTGGTGTTGACGTAGGACACGACGACCGCGCCCGGGTGTTCGTCCTTCCAGGCCAGCAGGTCTTCGGGTGTGATCGAGTCGGCCAGCGAACAGCCGGCGCGCTGATCCGGGATGAGCACGGTCTTGTTCGGGCTGAGGATTTTGGCGGTCTCGGCCATGAAATGCACGCCGCAGAACACGATGGTGTCTTCGGGCGCCTCGGCCGCGACCCTGGACAGCGCCAGCGAGTCACCCACGTGGTCGGCGACATCCTGAATGGCCGGCAGCTGATAGTTGTGCGCCAGGATCGTGGCGTTCCGCAGGTCGGCCAGCCGACGGATCTCGGCGGCCCATTGCTCGTCACCCTCGATGCCACCGAAACCGTTGGAAGAGTTGGTGATGCCCGCGGCGAGATCGTTTGCCATGTCTTCAACCGGCCTGTTCGACAGCACGTCGGTGCGATTCACGACTGCCATAGTCGATCCTTTCGCCTCCCGGCAACGGTTTTCGACTTATAATCGAAAACATGGCCCATGGTAGCACTGCGCATGAAGTGCTCGCCGTCGTATTCCAGGTTCGCGGGCTCGGGCCAGGTCCGATGACGCAGAAGCCCGAGCTCAGCGTCCTGCTCTGGCAACGCGCCCAAGATCCCGAGCGCGGTTCATGGTCGCTGCCAGGTGGCCGGCTGCGCCACGACGAAGACATGGGGACGTCGGTGCGCCGGCAGCTGGCCGAAAAAGTTGACCTGCGCGAAGTCGCGCACCTGGAGCAGCTCGCGGTGTTCTCCGAGCCCGACCGGCTGCCCGGCACCCGCACGATCGCGTCGACGTTCCTGGGCCTGGTTCCCTCCCCCGCCATCCCCGAACTGCCGTTCGACACCCGCTGGCACCCGGTCACCGCGTTGCCACCGATGGCCTTCGACCACGGTCCGATGGTCGCTCACGCGCGAACCCGACTGGTCGCGAAGATGTCCTACACAAACATCGGATTCGCCTTGGCTCCAACCGAATTCGTCATGTCGACGCTGCGTGACATCTACAGCGCCACGTTGGGCCATCAGGTGGATACCACCAATCTGCAGCGCGTGCTGGCCCGCCGCGGGGTGATCACCCCGACCGGCACCGTCGCGCACTCCGGCCGCAGCGGCGGTCGACCGGCGGCGTTGTACCGCTTCACCGATTCGCAGTTGCGCGTCACCGACGAGTTCGCCGCGCTGCGCCCGCCCGGGTCGACGTGACGTGGGCGACTCACCGGCGGGCCGACTGGATTCTTAGGGCCTTCTTAAGCAAGAATGCCCCGATGGACATTGGCAACCTTGCGAGCGCAGTCGAAACCGGTGCCGAGTGGATCGGTCGGGCGCCCCACGAGGAATTGCAGGCCAAGGCCCGCCCAGTACTGCCCACCGAGGACCCGTTCTACGAGCCACCGCCCGGTTACCGGCACGCCATGCCCGGCACGGTGCTGCGTTCGCGCGATGTGGAGCTGGCTTTTCTCGGCCTGATCCCGCAGCGGACGATGGCCACCCAGCTGCTCTACCGGACGACGGACATGCACGGCCGGCCGGAGGCGACGGCCACGACGGTGATCGTGCCGGCCGACGTCACGCCCGATCGGCCCTGCCCGGTGCTGTCGTACCAATGCGCGATCGACGCCGTCTCGTCCCGCTGTTTTCCGTCGTACGCGTTGCGGCGACGCGCCCAGGCCATCGGTTCGCTGGCTCAGCTGGAATATCTGCTGATCGCCGCCGCCCTGGCTGAAGGCTGGGCGGTGTCGATACCCGACCATGAGGGCCGAACCGGAATGTGGGGGGCGCCCTTCGAGCCCGGTTACTTCATTCTGGACGGGATTCGGGCCGCGCTGAGTGCCGAGCGACTCGGGCTGTCCTCGTCGGCGCCGGTGGCGCTGTGGGGTTATTCGGGTGGCGGGCTGGCGACGGCATGGGCCGCCGAACTGTGCGCCGACTACGCGCCCGAGCTGGACATCGTCGGCGCGGTCCTCGGGTCACCGGTCGGCGATCTCGGCCACACCTTCCGCCGGCTCAACGGTACCTACTTGTCCGGCCTGCCGGCCATGGTGATCGCCGCGCTGGTCCACATCTACCCCGACTTGGACCGGGTGATCGACGAGCACGTCAGCGATGAGGGACGAGCGCTGCTGCGGCGACTGGAAAGCATGACGACGGTCGGCGCGGTTCTCCGGATGGTCAAGAAGGACGTCGGCGAATTCCTCGACCGGCCACTGGAAGAAATCCTGACGATGCCCGAGGTTCAGCACGTCTTCGACAGCATCCGGCTGGGCGTCAAGGTGCCCACGCCGCCGGTGCTGATCGTGCAGGCCGTGCACGACTACCTGATCGACGTCGAGGATATCGACCGGTTGGCCGACGCCTATTCGGCGGGCGGAGCCGATGTCACCTATCACCGCGATTCGTTCAACGAGCACCTGCTGCTGCATCCGCTGTCGGCGCCAATGGCGTTGCGCTGGCTGCAGGACCGGTATGCACGCCGGCCGCTGAGCGATCATTTGATCCGAACGAAATGGCCGACGATGTTCAACCCGGCGACCTACGTCGGAATGGCGCGGCTGGCCGTGGTCGCGGCCAAGGTGATCACCGGCAAGGCAGTCCACCACCGCCCGCTATGACCGTGCGGCGCTCTCCACGTTGTCAGGCCGCGGATACACCGTCGTGACGGCCGGATAGCCGCCGAGATCGTCGCGCGCGGTCGCCGCAACCGGTACGGCGTAGACCAATGCGGCGGTCGCGGCCGGTAGCAGCAGCGTGCAGGCGCTCTGCAGCCAGGACGGGCCGAAGAACACCGACGGCGCCTCAGTAACGTAGAACAGCGGGTGCTCGTGGCTCACCGGCGCCGCAGCGAAATCTGGTGTGCCATAACGTAAATGCGCCAGCAGCACGCCCACGCCGACCGCCACGCCCGCCGCGATCACCACTCCGGTGCACAGCGCGATGACCATCCCGGGTCCGCGATGTGGCCGCCACTGCCAGACCAGTACGGCTGCCACCGCGGCGACGACGTTCAGCAGACCCAGCATCAGGAATGCGGAGACGAAGAAATGATCGGCTTCGCTGCTCAGGTATTCGTGCAGCCGCTCACCGCTATGCGTCAGCGCCACTGCCCCTTTGATCGGCGGGGCCAACCACGCCCACAGGGCGCCGACGAGCGCGCCCACCGGCAGCAGTCCCACCGTCACCGTGATTGCCGCCCGCCGTCGAGAAATCCGCGGCGCGCCGGTCTGTACGTCGGTCATCGTTGCGACTCCAGATCGGCCGAGTCCACCCGCCCATGCCGCGAACATTTCGCCCACCAGCCGTCGGGCCGGACCTGAACCACCATGCGGCGTCCGCATTCGGCGCAGAACCGGGGCGGCTCTAAACCAAGCTGAGCCGCCGTCGGCACCGCGCTGCCGGCGGCATCGCCGGTGTAGACATTGAAAAGGCCCGCTCCTACCGGCGCAGGCAGATCGCGGAGCATCAATGTCTCGCTCTACAGGCTGGCGTTGAGGGCCTTGATCGGCATCTGCAGATCATCGAGCAGCTCCAGATCAGCTTCAGCGGGCCGTCCCAACGTGGTCAGATAGTTGCCGACGATCACGGCGTTGATGCCGCCCAGGATGCCCTGTTTTGCCCCCAGGTCGCCGAGCGTGATCTCGCGACCACCGGCGAAGCGCAACATGGTCCGGGGCAAGGCCAACCGGAATGCGGCCACTGCTTTGAGCGCCTCGCTGGCCGGCAGTACGTCCAGATCGCCGAACGGCGTGCCCGGTCGCGGGTTGAGGAAGTTCAGCGGCACCTCGTCGGGGTCCAGCTCGGCCAGGTTGGCGGCGAACTCGGCGCGCTGCTCGATCGTCTCGCCCATGCCGAGGATGCCGCCACAGCAGACCTCCATGCCGGCCTCGCGCACCATCGACAGCGTCTCCCAGCGCTCTTCCCAGCTGTGGGTGGTGACGACATTGGGGAAGAAGGAGCGAGCGGTCTCCAGGTTGTGGTTGTAGCGGTGCACGCCCATCGCGGCTAGACGGTCCACCTGCTCGGCGCTCAGCATGCCCAACGAACAGGCGATCTGGATGTCCACGGCGTCGCGGATCGCCTCGATACCCGCAGCCACCTGAGCCAGCAACCGCTCGTCTGGTCCGCGGACCGCCGCGACAATGCAGAACTCGGTGGCGCCGGATTTGGCGGTCTGTTTGGCCGCTTCGACCAGGCTGGGGATATCCAGCCAGGCGCTGCGCACCGGCGAGGCGAACAATCCCGACTGCGAGCAGAAGTGACAGTCTTCGGGGCAGCCACCAGTTTTCAGGCTGATGATGCCCTCGACCTCGACCTCGGGACCGCACCAGGCCATCCGCACCTCGTGCGCCAGTGCCAGCAGCTCTTCGAGCCGTTCGTCGGGCAGCTGCAGAACCTCGAGCACCTGCTGCTGGCTCAGCCCCTCGCCACCCTCGAGCACCTGGTGACGGGCCATCGCCAAGATGTCGGTGCGGTCGGTGTCGGATGTTGGCCGAGTCGCCGCCTGAGTCACCAGCTACTCCTTAAAGTCTTTGTCACTTGTCCTGTCCACGCATTCGGGACGCAGTGGACCCGGGCTTCTCGCAACGAGCGTTGACCGGTGCCCAGGCTAGGCTAGCGGTGTGCACCTGCACAAACGTCATGTGGTCGGCGCCGCGGCAACGGGGTACCCGATAGGGGTAGGTCACAGAGCGCCAGGGGTGAACGCAATTGAGTAGTGCACACGTCGAATACGTCGCTCACCATTGGCTCCTATTGGCCGGACCGGCGTTCTTGCCGGCCGTGATCGTCGTCGCCGTGGTGCTGTATGTCGCGATCAAAGATCGGCGCACACCCGACGAGGATCAGCAGGTGACCAACCGCGACACGTCCGACGAACGGCGTGACTGAGACGCGCTGGCAGCAAATCAGCCGAAGTTTGAACGCAGCGCCCGCAGGCTACCTACTGTGAAGTAAGTTCAGCGCCTGAACGATTTCGGGCGGGCCACAGCGCGGTGGG
>NZ_DASXHW010000473.1:0-4996 GCF_036488105.1 Mycobacterium sp.
CGACGCAGCCGGCGATCACGTCCTCGACAGCGGCGGGGTCGATGTCGACCCGGTCCAGCAACCCACGCCAGCCGAGCGCGCCCAGGTCGACCGGATGCACGCCGGCCAGCGACCCGTTGCGCTTACCAACGGCCGTGCGCACAGCGTCAATGACGTAAACCTGATTGTTTGAGGGCATGTCAACTTCCTTCTTTGGTGATTCCACCTAGGACGATAGCGAGATACTGCTGACCCACCTGTTGCGCGGTGAGCGGCCCACCGGGCTGATACCAGCGCACCGACACCCAGGTGGTGTCACGGATAAATCGGTAAACCAGGTCGACGTCGAGGTCGGGACGCAGATAACCCTCCTCGATGCCCTGGTGCAGCACGTCGACCCACATCTTGCGCTGCTGTTTGTTCAGGTCCTCGAGGTAGGAGAACCGGGGCTGGGGCAGCAACCGTTTGGCCTCGTCCTGATAGATGACGACCTGGGCGTGCCGATGCTCGATGGCGTCGAAGGACGCCATGAACAGCCCCTTGAGTCGCTCCAGTGGATTCGAGTGCGTGTCAACGATTTCCTGGTAGCGAGCGAAGAGCCAGTCCATGAAGTTCCGCAGCACTTCGTCGACCATCTCTTCCTTGGAAGAGAAATGGTGGTACAGGCTGCCGGAAAGGATGCCGGCGCTGTCGGCGATATCACGCACGGTGGTTGCGCGTAACCCGCGTTCGGCGAACATCTTCGCGGCGAGTTCCAACAGCTCGTCGCGGCGGCTGTTCGGCGGGCTGAGTTCGGTCATGGGTGCTGACTCGATACCGAAATCACTTCTCCAGTCAGGTAACTGGAGTATTCACTGGCCAAGAAGGCGATGGTGGCGGCCACTTCCCACGGCTCGGCAGCGCGGCCGAACGCCTCACCGGCCGACAGCTGATCGAGCAGTTCCGTCGAGCTGGTCTTGTCGAGGAACTTGTGCCGGGCAATGCTGGGCGATACCGCGTTGATCCGCACCCCGTATTCGACGGCTTCGATTGCGCTGCAACGTGTCAACGCCATCACGCCGGCTTTGGCCGCCGCATAGTGGGACTGCGAGTGCTGCGCGCGCCAGCCGAGCACGCTGGCGTTGTTCACGATGACGCCGCCGTGGTCGGCGTCGCGGAAATACCGCAGCGCCGCCCGGGTGGTCCGCAGGACCGACGTCAGCGTGACGTTCAGGACGCGGTCCCACTCGTCGTCGGTCATGTCGACCACCGGAGTCTGACCGCCCAGCCCGGCATTGTTGACCAGCACGTCGAGCCGGCCCAGCCGCGCGGTGGTGGAGGCGATCAGTGCGTCGACCTGCGCGGTGGACGTGACGTCGCAGACCACGCTCTCGACCCGGCCCAATCCCAGTGCGGACAGCTCGTCACGGGTTTCGCCAAGGCGTCGTTCGTGGTGATCGGAGACGACGACGTCGGCGCCTTCGGCGAGCACGCGCCGGGCGGTCGCAGACCCGATCCCGGTGCCCGCCGCGGCCGTCACGATCACGACCTTGCCTTGGAGAAGTCCGTGTCCGGCAACTTCTTTCGGCGCAACCGCGAGCGTCATCGAGCCTCCCTGGGTAGACCGAGCACACGCTCGGCGATGATGTTGCGCTGTATCTCGTTGGAGCCGCCGTAGATGGTGTCCGCGCGGGTGAACAGGTAGAGCCGCTGCCACTCGTCGAAGTCGCCGCCCGGCAGCGCCAGGCCCGCCTTACCCCGCACGTCCATCGCGATCTCACCGAGATCGCGATGCCAGTTGGCCCACAACAACTTCGAGACGTTGTCCTGGCCGGGCTGTTCGACGTCCATGGTCGCCATCGCGTAGGAGCGCATCGCCCGCAGGCCGGCCCAGGACCGGGTCAGGCGTTCGCGAATCAGCGGATCATCGGCGGCGCCAGTGCTTTTCGCGAGCTCGACGACGGCACTCAGCTCACGGGCGTAAACGATCTGTTGGCCGAGCGTCGACACACCGCGCTCGAAGGTCAGCGTTCCCATCGCGACCCGCCAGCCATCGCCGGGCTGGCCGACCACGAGATCGGCGTCGGTGCGAGCGTCGTCGAAGAAGACCTCGTTGAACTCGGAGTCACCGGTCAACTGGACGATCGGGCGGACCTCCACCCCGGGCTGGTCGAGCGGAACAAGCAGATACGACAACCCGGCGTGACGCTTGGAGCCTTTTTCGCTGCGCGCCACCACGAAGCACCACTGCGCCCAGTGCGCCAGCGACGTCCACACCTTCTGGCCGTTGATGACCCACTCATCGTCGTCGAGCACCGCGGTGGTGGACACGTTGGCCAGATCGCTGCCGGCGCCGGGTTCGGAATAGCCCTGCGACCACAGTTCGGTGACGTCGAGGATCCGCGGCAGGAAACGCTGCTGTTGCTCGGGCGTACCGAAGGCGATCAGCGTCGGGCCCAGCAGTTCTTCACCGAAGTGGTTGACCTTGGCGGGCGCGTTGGCGATCGCGTATTCCTCGTAGAACGCCACCCGATGGGCAACCGACAGGCCACGGCCGCCGTGCTCGACCGGCCACCCCAGACAGGTCAGGCCCGCCTGCGCAAGGTGCTGATTCCAGGCCCGCCGCTCCTCGAACGCCTCGTGTTCGCGGCCGGGCCCGCCGAGCCCCTTGAGCGCGGCGAAGTCGCCGACCAGGTTCTCGGCCAGCCAATCGCGGACCTCGGACCTGAACTCCTCGACGCCTTGCACCCCTGTAGGCTAACCTACCAAGCACTTGCTTTGTTAGGCCCCGGCGATGATGGGCCGTGCAGCGGCGGTAGATCAGCCGGGCAATCCGCACCAAGGAGTTCGATGTCGAGCCATCCGCAGACCATTCCTGCGGCGCTGGACCACACCGCTCGCGAGCTCCCTGACCACAACGCGCTGGTCACGCCGGATCGAACCGTCACCTTCGACCAGCTGCGGAACGAAGTGCGGCGCGCCGCGGCGGCGATGATCAGCCTCGGCGTGCAGACCGGTGATCGGGTGGCAATCTGGTCCCCGAACACCTGGCACTGGGTGATTTCCTGCCTGGCCACCCACTATGCCGGCGCCACGGTAGTACCGCTGAACACCCGCTACACCGCGGCCGAGGCATCCGACATCCTGGCCCGCACCGGCGCGCCGTTGCTGGTGGCGATGGGCGAGTTCCTCGGGGCGGACCGCGTCGCCGACCTCGACCGGGCCGCATTGCCCGACCTGCGGCACATCGTGCGGGTGCCCATCGATGCCGACGACGGCACGTGGGACGACTTCATCGGTCACGGATCCGACCTGCAGGCAGCCGACGCCCGCGCGGCCGTGGTCCGGCCCGACGACGTCTCCGACGTCTTGTTCACCTCCGGCACCACCGGCCGCAGCAAAGGCGTGCTGTGCGCGCACCGGCAGTCACTGGCCGGTTCGGCGGCATGGGCCGCCTGCGGCAAGATCACCAGCGACGAC
The DNA here is from genome assembly GCF_036488105.1 of Mycobacterium sp. Taxonomy (GTDB): domain Bacteria; phylum Actinomycetota; class Actinomycetes; order Mycobacteriales; family Mycobacteriaceae; genus Mycobacterium. The sequence continues at coordinate 3,439 of NZ_DASXHW010000473.1, forward strand.
CGCTACCTCTGCATCAACCCGTTCTTCCACAACTTCGGCTACAAGGCCGGAATCCTGGCCTGCCTGCAGACCGGCGCCACACTGATCCCGCAGCTGACCTTCGACGCCGAGCAGGCGTTGCGTGCGGTCGCCGAACACCGGATCACCGTGCTCCCCGGACCGCCGACCATCTACCAAACCCTGCTTGACCATCCCGCCCGTAACCGCTACGACCTGAGCTCGCTGCGCTTCGCGGTCACCGGCGCGGCGACGGTGCCGGTTGTGCTGATCGAGCGGATGCAGACCGAACTCGACATCGACATCGTGCTGACCGCGTACGGCCTGACCGAGTCCAACGGAATGGGCACCATGTGCCGCGCAGACGACGACGCGGTCACAGTGGCCACCACCTGTGGGCGGCCGATCGCGGAATTCGAGCTGCGAATCGGCGATCACGGCGAGGTGCTGCTGCGCGGTCCCAATGTGATGCTCGGCTACCTCGACGATCCGGACGCCACCGCCACGACCGTCGACACCGACGGCTGGCTGCACACCGGCGACATCGGAAAGCTCGATGCCGCAGGCAATCTCCAGATCACCGACCGGCTCAAAGACATGTACATCTGCGGCGGCTTCAACGTCTACCCCGCCGAGATCGAGCAGGTGCTGGCCCGTCTGGACGGTGTGCTGGACTGCGCGGTGATCGGCGTACCCGACGAGCGACTTGGCGAAGTAGGCCGGGCGTTCCTGGTGACGCGGCCCGATTCCGGGCTCGACGAGAAGACGGTGATCGCGTACACCCGGGAATACTTGGCGAATTTCAAAGCCCCACGTTCGGTGAGGTTTGTCGACACCCTGCCCCGCAACGCTGGCGGCAAGGTGGTCAAACCGCTACTGCGAGAGATGACCTAAATGGATCTGCACTTCGACGACGAGACGCTGACATTTCAGCACGAGGTGCGCGACTTCCTGTCGTCGCACCGGGACGCGTTTCCGACGCGCTCGTACGACACCGCGGAGGGTTTCGAGCAACACCGCCGTTGGGACAAGGTGCTTTTCGACGCGGGGCTGTCGGTCATCACCTGGCCGCAGAAGTACGGCGGCCGCGACGCGACACTACTGCAGTGGGTGGTCTACGAGGAGGAGTACTTCCGGGCCGGCGCACCCGGCCGGGCCAGCGCCAACGGCACCTCGATGCTGGCGCCGACGCTGTTCGCCCACGGCACCGAAGAGCAGTTGGATCGAGTACTGCCGAAAATGGCCAGCGGCGAAGAGATTTGGGCGCAGGCCTGGTCGGAGCCCGAGTCCGGCAGCGACCTGGCTTCCCTTCGCTCGACGGCGACTCGCACCGACGGCGGGTGGCTGCTCAACGGCCAGAAGATCTGGAGCTCGCGAGCCCCGTTCGGCGACAGGGCATTTGGGTTGTTCCGTTCCGATCCCGAAGCAGAGCGCCATAGCGGGTTGACGTATTTCATGTTCGACCTGAAAGCTGACGGGATCACCGTGCGGCCGATCGCCCAACTCGGCGGCGATACCGGGTTCGGCGAGATCTTTCTCGACGACGTGTTCGTGCCGGACG
>NZ_DASXHW010000497.1:0-13512 GCF_036488105.1 Mycobacterium sp.
GCGCCGGATTGTCTCGGCATCCGGAGTCAACCGCAACGACAACGTCCTGGAAGTCGGGCCCGGCCTTGGGTCGCTGACCCTGGCCCTGTTGGACCGCGGCTGCGCGGTGAGCGCCGTCGAGATCGACCCGGTGCTGGCCGACCGGCTACCGCAGACCGTGTCCGAGCATTCGCACAGCGAGATTCAGCGGCTCACCGTGATCAACCGCGACGTGTTGTCCATCGGCCCCGCCGATCTGGCTTCCGAGCCGACCGCGGTGGTGGCGAATCTGCCCTACAACGTCGCGGTTCCCGCGCTGCTGCACCTGCTTGCCGAATTTCCCTCGCTGCGAACGGTGATGGTGATGGTGCAGGCCGAGGTCGCCGAACGACTCGCCGCCGAGCCGGGCGGCAAGGAGTACGGCGTGCCCAGCGTCAAGGTGCGTTTCCACGGGCAGGTCCGTCGGCACGGCATGGTGTCGCCGACCGTCTTCTGGCCGATCCCGCGGGTGTACTCCGGGCTGGTGCGCATCGACCGGCACATCAAACCGCCCTGGCCGACCGATGCGACGTTCCGGCAGAACGTGTTCAAGCTCGTCGACACCGCGTTTGCTCAGCGCCGTAAGACATCTCGCAATGCGTTCATCGAATGGGCGGGTTCGGGCAACGAATCGGCCAGCCGGTTGCTGGCCGCGAGCATCGACCCGGCTCGTCGGGGCGAGACGCTGACCGTCGACGAATTCGTGCGGCTTTATCAGCGCTCGGGTGACCTCGGCGACGCCGGCCCACGCGGTCGCGGCGTTTCCCAGCGGCACGCCTCTGCGAGCTGACCGGCCACGGGCCGGACGCCCGCCGGGATAGTCTCTTTCGGTGCCGATCGACGGGAGCACCGCAGCTCAATGGGTGCCCACTGGGTCGGTGACGGTCCGCACGCCCGGGAAGATCAATCTCTATCTGGCCGTCGGAGACCTGCTGGACAGCGGTTATCACGAGCTGACGACGGTATTTCACGCGGTTTCGCTCGTTGACGAGGTCACCGTCCGCAACGCCGATGTGCTCTCGCTCGAGATCACCGGGGAGGGCGCCGACCAGCTGCCCCTCGACGAACGCAACCTGGCCTGGCGGGCCGCCGAACTGATGGCCGAGCACGTCGGCCGCGCGCCCGACGTGTCGATCCTGATCGACAAGTCCATCCCGGTGGCCGGCGGAATGGGCGGCGGCAGCGCCGACGCCGCGGCCGTTCTCGTCGCGCTCAACTCGTTGTGGGAGCTCGGTGTGCCACGCCGCGACCTGCATGCGCTGGCCGCGCAGCTCGGCAGCGACGTGCCGTTCGCATTGCACGGCGGTACCGCACTGGGCACTGGTCGCGGCGAAGAGCTGGCTACGGTCTTGGCTCGCAACACTTTTCACTGGGTGCTGGCGTTCGCCGAGGGCGGATTATCCACGCGCACGGTGTTCGGCGAGCTGGACCGGTTGCGCGAAGTCGGCACACCGCCGCGCCTCGATGAAGCGGGCCCGGTGCTGGCCGCCCTGGCTGCCGGTGACCCGGAGCAGCTGGCGCCGCTGTTGGGCAACGAATTGCAGGCCTCCGCGCTGAGCCTGAATCCGGCGTTGCGTCGGGTGTTGCGTGCCGGTGTCGAGGCCGGCGCACTGGCCGGCATGGTGTCGGGATCCGGGCCGACGTGCGCGTTTTTGTGCCGGTCAGCGCCCTCGGCGGTGGACGTCGGCACCGAGCTGTCGGGGGCCGGTGTCTGTCGCACGGTGCGGGTGGCCAGCGGCCCCGTACACGGCGCCCGGGTGGTGCCCACGCCCGTCGCCGACATGTGATTTCACGACACAGTTTGGTAGTTCTCTAAGAGGAGTTTAAGATATCCGACGGTGATGATTACCGGTCGAGCAGCGAGCCTGGTTCTTACGCCCGCCGTCCCTACCGGCGGGCGGCTCCCGTCCCGCGTGGCAACGTTGCGTGCGGATATAGCGTCGCCACCGATTCGAGATGAAATCGCTGCCCAATTGTGGGCGCGCGGCTATCCCATTGTGTGCTTGAGCAGTAGCAACATTAGATGCTGGGCGATGGCGCCGGAACCGAGGAGGCAAGCGTGAGCAGGTTTACCGAGAACATGTTCCGCAACGCTCACCAGAGCACGCGGGGCATGGTCACCGGCGAGCCGCACGAGCCCGTCCGGCACACCTGGCTCGAGGTGCACGAGCGGGCCCGCCGCGTCGCCGGCGGGCTGGCCGCCGCGGGCGTCGGACACGGTGACGCCATCGGCGTGCTGGCCGGCTTCCCGGTGGAGATCGCACCGACCGCGCAGGCCCTGTGGATGCGTGGCGCCAGCCTGACCATGTTGCACCAGCCCACGCCGCGCACCGACCTCGCCGTCTGGGCCGAGGACACCATGAACGTCATCGCGATGATCGAGGCGAAGGCCGTCATCGTCGCCGAGCCGTTCCTCGTCGCCATTCCGGTGCTCGAGGAGAAGGGCATCAAGGTGCTCAAAATCGGCGACCTGCTCGAGGGCGAGCCGATCGATCCGGTCGAGACGGACGAAGACGACTTGGCGCTGATGCAGCTGACGTCTGGGTCTACCGGGTCCCCGAAGGCGGTCCAGATCACCCACCGCAACATCTACTCGAACGCCGAGGCCATGTTCATCGGTGCGGAGTACGACGTCGACAAGGACGTCATGGTCAGCTGGCTGCCCTGCTTCCACGACATGGGCATGGTCGGCTTCCTGACCATCCCGATGTACTTCGGCGCCGAGCTGGTCAAGGTCACGCCGATGGACTTCCTGCGCGACACGCTGCTGTGGGCCAAGCTCATCGACAAATACAAGGGCACCATGACCGCGGCACCCAACTTCGCCTACGCGTTGTTCGCCAAGCGGCTGCGCAACCAGGCCGAGCCCGGTCAGTACGACCTGTCGACGCTGCGGTTCGCGCTGTCCGGCGCCGAGCCCGTCGACCCCACCGACGTCGAGGACCTGTTGGATGCGGGTAAGGCCTTCGGGCTCAAGCCGTCGGCCATTCTGCCCGCCTACGGCATGGCGGAGACGACGCTGGCGGTGTCGTTCTCGGAGTGCAACGCCGGCCTGGTCGTCGACGAGGTCGATGCCGATCTGCTGGCCGCGCTGCGCCGCGCCGTCCCATCCAGCAAGGGCAACACCCGGCGGCTGGCGTCGCTTGGTCCGCTGCTGAAGGATCTCGAGGCCCGCGTTGTCGACGAGAACGGCGAAGTGATGCCTGCTCGCGGCGTCGGCGTCATCGAGCTGCGCGGTGAATGCGTGACGCCCGGTTACATCACCATGGGCGGTTTCCTGCCCGCGCAGGACGAGAACGGCTGGTACGACACGGGTGATCTGGGCTACCAGATGGAGAACGGCCACGTCGTGGTGTGCGGCCGCGTCAAGGACGTCATCATCATGGCCGGCCGCAACATCTACCCGACCGACATCGAGCGGGCCGCAGGCCGCGTCGACGGTGTGCGCATCGGCTGCGCCGTCGCCGTCCGGCTGGACGCCGGGCACTCGCGCGAGACCTTCGCCGTCGCCGTGGAATCCAACGCCTGGCAGGACCCGGCCGAGGTGCGGCGCATCGAACACCAGGTGGCCCACGAGGTCGTCACCGAGGTCGACGTGCGGCCGCGCAACGTCGTCGTTCTCGGCCCGGGGACCATCCCGAAGACGTCGTCGGGCAAGCTGCGCCGGGCGAACTCGGTCACTCTCGTCACGTAGTAGCCAGCTACCAGGCGTGCACTCGGTTCTGCGCCGCCTCGAGACCCAATTCGATCAGCAGCTCGGTGGCGTCTGCCGCCTGCTCGCAGATCGTCGGCACTTCGGGCCGTTCGGTGGCGTTGAAATTCTCTAGCACGAACGCAGCCGGGTCCTTGCGCCCAGGCGGTCGGCCGATTCCGATGCGGATCCGCTGAAAGTCCTTCGTGCCCAGCGCGTTTGCGATCGAGCGCAGCCCGTTGTGACCACCCTCGCCGCCACCGAGCTTCAGCCGGATCTGACCGAAGTCGATGTCGAGCTCGTCGTGGATGACCAGCACGTCAGCGGCCGGTACCGAGTAGAACTTGGCCAGCGGACCGACTTGGCGGCCGGACTCGTTCATGTAGCAGCGCGGCTTGGCCAGCACGACTGATCGTCCGCCGAGCCGACCGGTCACGATTTCCGCGCCGGAACGCTTGTGCACCTTGAAGTTCGAGCCCAGCCGAGCAGCGAGCCGGTCCGCCACCATGAACCCCAGGTTGTGCCGCGTCTGGGCATAGTTCGGTCCGGGGTTGCCCAGACCCACCACCAATTGTGGGCCGGACACGGTTTATTCGGATTCGGACTCGGCTTCGGCTGCCTCGCCCTCGCCCTCGGCGGCCTCCTCGGCCGGTTCTGCACCCTCGGCGACCTCGCCGGCGCCCTCGCTCTCGAGGTCCTCGGCGGTCGGCGCGTTCACCACGTTGACGACCAGCAGATCGGGGTCAGCGATCAGCGTGACCCCGGTCGGCAGGGCGATCTGCCCGGCGGTGAACTGGGTACCCGCCTCGGCACCGTCGAGCGACAGGGTCAGGGACTGCGGGATCGACATTGCGTCGGCTTCGATCTCGATGGTGCTGGTCTCCTGGGTCACCAGGGTGCCGTAGGCGGCCTCGCCGATCACCTCGACGTTGACCTCGACGGTGACCTTCTCGCCGCGACGAACCACCAGCAGGTCGGCGTGTGTGATGCTGCGGCGGATCGGGTGGATCGCGAGCGCCTTGGTCAACGCGAACTGTTCTTTGCCGTCGATGTCGAGGGTCAGCACCGCGTTGGTGCCGGAGTGACGCAGCACCGCCGCGAAGTCCTGCCCGGGCAACTCCAAGTGCTGTGGGTCGGCGCCGTGGCCATAGAGAACGGCCGGGATCTTGCCTTCGCGCCGTGCCCGCCGGGACGCGCCTTTGCCGGTCTGGGTCCGCACTAGCGCGGTGAGCTTGTTCGCAGATGTAGCCATGGTGTCGCTCCTGTGTCAGATTCCGTTGCACGGCCAGGATCGCGACTGCTGTCGGTCCCCGTCGATAACGGCCGCTGCAGAGTTTTCGGCAGCCACCCTCGCCGTGACGCCTGGTCAGGCTAGCGCATCAGCACCTCAGAGCGGAAATTTGGTGTCTGTGAGCTGCTCGGACAGCTCCCAGAGCGCACCGGCGGTGGTGTGGCGTTTAGCCAGCGGGCTGCGCCCGACCGGCCGGGTACGTCCGAACATCCCGAACGATGGGCCGATGAAGCTGTTGCCCGGGACGTCCTGCGAGATCGCGAACAGCGTCTGTCGGGCGCCAAAGTCGGCATCGCTGGCCAACCGGTTACCGAACGCCATCAACGCGTCACTGACCTTTTGCCCGGATTGCCCTTGCAGGTTGGTGTGCGAGTAGCCGGGGTGGGCGGCCACCGCCCGCAGCGGCGAGCGCGCCGCCTCGAGTCGCCGTTGCAGCTCGCTGGTGAACAGCAGGTTGGCGAGTTTGGACTGGCCGTAGGCCAGCCATGCCGAGTAGGGCCGTGCCCTCCAGTTCAGGTCGCGCAGGCTGATGTAACCCATCCAATGCATCAGCGACGACACCGTCACCACGCGCTCGGTGACTTTCGGCAGCAACAGGTTGGTCAGCGCGAAGTGGCCCAGGTGGTTGGTGCCGATCTGGCTCTCGAAGCCGTCCGCGGTGACGGCGTGCGGGACGGCCATGATGCCGGCGTTGTTCACCAGGACGTCGACGCTGTCGACCCCGTTGGCGAACTGCCGCACCGAAGCCAGATCCTGCAGGTCGAGCTGACGGACCTCGACGTCACCAGTCATGTCCCGGGCGGCGGCTTCACCCTTGCCGGTGTTGCGGACGGCCAGGATCACCTGAGCGCCGACGCGGGCCAGTTCGCGGGCTGTCACCGCGCCGAGGCCGCTGTTGGCTCCGGTGACGATCGCGGTGCGTCCAGCGAACGATGGCAGCTCTGCTGCGGTCCACGAGGTCATGGAAAACACAGTAGTGCGGCCGCGGCGCTACCAGGCGCGGCCGGTTACCTACTTGGCGGCGACGGTGAACCCGTGCAGGATCGCCTCGACGTCGACCGCGTCGGCGACCGCATGGTCGGCCAGGCTGGTGACCGAGAGCTGAATGAGGTAGCGGTCCGCGTCCTCGCCGGATCCGTGGGCGATCACCATCCGGTTGATGGTGTGCAGCCTTTGGTCACCGAGGTTGTAGCTGCCCTCGATCATCGACGACGGGAAGCCGTGGAAGTCGGCGGTCGACGATTCAAGCTGTTTGAAGTTCTGGGCGAGCTGGGCATCGTCGTTGCCGTGCTTGACCAAGTCGGCGGCGTCGAATTCCCCGCCCAGCTTGAATACGACCAGCATCGCGTTGGGAAAGGCGTCGGCCCCGGCGATTAGCTTCGTGGTGGGTGGGATGTTCGGCCGGTTGATCCGCTTCCAGCCTGGCGGGGTCGGAATCGACACGGTCAGGTCGGTCAGCGTGTCGGGCTCGACCGGCTGGCCGGAAACCCCGCTGCTTCTCAGGTACTGCGAAAACGGGACCGGAGCTCCGGTCGGCGTCGCGGTCGTCGTCGACGTGGTGGTGGTCCAAATCGACTGGTAGTCAGGATTTTTCGGCCCGCAGGCGACCGGCGCCACGCCGAGTAGTAGCAGGGCAGCCGCGTACCATGCCCGCTTCGCCCGGCTCACAGGATCTCGCGGACCGTGTCGACTGGACGAGCCAGCCGCGTGCCTTTCGATGTGACGACGAACGGCCGCTCGATGAGGATGGGGTGGTTGGCCATCGCATCGAGCAACTGGTCGTCGCTCGCATCGGCCAGATTGAGCTCGGCGTACAGCGCTTCACGTTTACGCACTGCGGCCCGCACCTCGATACCGGCGGCGCGGATCATCTGAACCTGGGGGCACCTCCCGCTTGCGGGGGACTCGGCACGCGACGGCGGTGTCTTCAGGTATTCGATGGCCTTGGGCTCAATAGCGTTGTCGCGCAGCAACTCCAGGGTCTTGCGCGAAGTCGAGCAGCGGGGGTTGTGATAGATGACGGCGTCACTGGCCATCTATGCGTCACCGTCGAATAGTCCTGTGACCGAACCGTTTTCGAATACCGCGCGAATGGTGGTCGCGAGCAGCGGGGCGATGGACAACACGGTGAGCTGCGGGAAGCGCTTCTCTTCGCCGATCGGGAGCGTGTTGGTGACGATCACTTCCTTCGCGCCGCTCTGGGCCAACCGCTCGGATGCCGGGTCGGACAGCACGCCATGGGTGGCGGCGATGACGACGTCTTTGGCGCCGTCGTCGCGCAGCAGCTTGACCGCGCCGGCGATGGTTCCACCGGTGTCGATCATGTCGTCGATCAACACGCAGGTACGGCCCTGCACCTCACCGACCACCCGGTTGGACACCACCTGGTTGGGCACCCGCGGGTCACGGGTCTTGTGAATGAAGGCCAGCGGCACACCGCCCATCGCGTCAGCCCACTTCTCGGCGACCCGCACCCGGCCGGAGTCGGGGGAGACCACGACCATATCGGCGCCGGCGTAGTTGTCCTTGATGTAGCCGGTCAGCAGGTTTTGGCCGCGCATGTGGTCGACGGGCCCGTCGAAGAAGCCCTGAATCTGATCGGTGTGCAGGTCGACGGTGACGATCCGGTCCGCACCCGCGGTCTTGAACAGGTCGGCGACCAGGCGTGCCGAGATCGGCTCCCGCCCGCGGTGTTTCTTGTCCTGACGGGCATACGGATAGAACGGCACGACCGCGGTGATCCGCTTGGCGCTTCCGCGTTTGAGCGCGTCGATCATGATCAGCTGTTCCATCAGCCACTGGTTGACCGGCATCGGATGTGACTGCAGGACAAAGGCATCGCAGCCGCGGACCGATTCGTCGAATCGCACGAAGATCTCGCCGTTGGCGAAGTCGCGAGCGGTTTGAGCGGTGACGTGTACGTCGAGCTCCTTGGCCACCTGTTCGGCCAGCTCGGGATGCGAGCGGCCGGCGAACAGCATGAGATTCTTGCGGTTATCGGTCCAGTCGTAGCTCATCTGTCGCCCTCGCCGATTCGGATCGGATGATTAACCAATTGATTGCCTGTGGATGATGCACCTCTGTATGGCTCGCCACTGAATAATAGGTAGCGAATCGCTGCTGCGCTGCTCCCTTGCCGTCATGGTGTCTCCGTCGGCGCCGCGGGTGCCTCGTGATCGGCTGTGCCCGCTTTCTCCGCGGCCTCTGCGGCCGGGCTACCGGGCCTTTTGCGCGCGACCCAGCCCTCGATGTTGCGCTGCTGTCCACCGGACACCGCCAACGCACCGGGCGGAACGTCCTCACGCACCACCGTGCCCGCTCCCGTGTAGGCCCCGTCGCCGACGGTGACCGGGGCGACGAACATGGTGTCGGAGCCGGTGCGCACGTGCGAGCCGATCGTGGTGCGCTGCTTGGACGTGCCGTCATAGTTGACGAAGACGCTGGAAGCGCCGATATTGCTGTGTTCGCCGATGTCGGCGTCACCGACGTAGGTCAGGTGCGGCACTTTGGTGCCGGTACCGATGGTGGAGTTCTTGGCTTCGACGAACGCGCCCAGCTTGCCCTCGGCGCCGAGCACGGTGCCGGGCCGCAGGTAGGTGAACGGCCCGACCGCGGCGCCGTCACCGATCGACGCTTCGGTGCCGTGGGTTCGGATCACGGACGCGTCGTCGCCGACGGAGACGTCGGTCAGCGTGGTGTCCGGGCCGATACTGCAGCGCCCGCCGATGCGGGTACCGCCGAGCAGCTGCGTACCGGGCTGGATGACGGTGTCGCGGCCGATGGTCACGTCGATGTCGATCCAGGTGGTCGCCGGGTCGACGACGGTGACGCCGGCCAGCTGATGGGCGGCCACGATGCGGCGGTTGAGCTCGGCGGCCAGCTCGGACAGCTGCATCCGGTTATTCACGCCGGCCACCAGCGCGCTGTCGTCGACATGCCTGGCCTGCACCGCCTGCCCGTCCTGCCGCACGATCGCGATCACGTCGGTGAGGTACAACTCCTGTTGCGCGTTGTCGGCCGACAGCCGGCTCAACGCCGATCGCAGCGCGGCGATGTCGAAGGCGTACACGCCGGCGTTGACCTCGCGGATTTCCCGCTGTGACGGGGTCGCGTCCGCCTGCTCCACGATCGCGATCACCTCGTTGTCCTGGGTACGCAGCGTGCGGCCGTAGCCGGTCGGATCGCTCAGCGTCGTGGTCAGCACGGTGACCGCCGCGCCGCGCGAATTGTGGCTGGCCACCAAGTCGGCCAGGGTATCGGCGTCGAGCAGCGGGACGTCGCCGGACGTGACGACAACGACGCCACGGAAGTCGTCGGGCAGCGCCGACAGGCCGCACAGAACCGCGTGGCCCGTGCCGAGCTGCTGGACCTGCGTTGCCGTCTCGATCCGGCGCCCCAGGGTTTCGGCCAGTTCACCGATTGCGTGTTCGATGCGCTGGTGATCGCGGCCGAGCACCACCACCAGGTGTTGCGGCGCCAACTTGGCGATCGCATGCAGCGAATGTGCCAGCATGCTGCGGCCGGCCAAAGTATGCAGCACCTTAGGGGTGTCCGAGCGCATCCGGGTGCCGGCCCCCGCCGCCAGGACGAGGACCGCTGATTCGCCGTGCGTCGTCATCGAACCTCCTCGCCGCTGGCCGCTCGTTGGAACCGGCGTGCATGTCGGCAACCCGCCATCTGTCCAGCGTGTCATTATCCGCACGGTCGCCGCAAAACACGACCCTCATCGCCGATTCGGCAATCGAGGCCAGCCACCCTCCGATGGAGGTGCTCTCGCAGTTGCAGTCGCTGGTCGCTACCGAAGTCACGACGCGTCGTGCTCGACGTGGCGCAGCGCCTCGCGGGCGAGGAATTCACGGTAGTAGCTCAGCGAGGTCTCGGTCACGATGGCGGGGAACAATAGCTCCCACATCTGGGTCAGTCGCCGAACGAGATCGTTGCCGCCGCTGGTCGCCTGGCCGATCATCCGGGCGCCGAACGTCGCGCCGATGATTGCTTCGCTGACCGTTTTCGGGTCGAGTTCTGATCGGATGTCGCCTTCGGCGATCGCCCTGCTGGTCTGCGCCGTCATCGCCTCGATCCAGGCGGCGTAGGCCGCGCCGGCCTTTTCGTTGCATTTACCGAACGCGAGGGTCAACTGCTCGGCGGTGCGCACGACTTTGTTGGTGGCGAACCGATCCGCGGTGACGAACGTGCCGTGCAGGATGTTCTCCAGTGCTGGAGAAAACGAGTCCGACATCGTGCTCAATTCGGCTACCACCAGGGTGGCGCCCTCCTCGATGATGGCCGAAGCCAGCGACTCCATCGAGTCGAAGTGATGGTAGAAGGCACCCTTGGTCATCCCGGTGCGCTCGATGATCGCGCCCCGATCGGCAGCCGCGAAACCGACCTCGGTGAACACCTCGACCGCGGCGTCGAGAATCTTTCGCCGAGTCGCTTGCGATCGAACCTGCCGGGCCATCGCCTATTACCTCCGGAGTTCCGGTTGTGCGCTGAGCTTCCTGACCCTGGCCATCGCAACAATCCTGACTCGGCAAAAGAGCCTAACAGGGCGGCCGGCCGGCCCCAATCGATCAGCGGCTGGTGGTCGACCTCGTGATCAAGTCGAACCCGCTAGCGCAGGCCTACTCCCGATCGCAATGTTCGTGCGTCTTTTGATGAACTGACGGAAGTAATCGATCCGCTCGGGCCGCACGAAGCCAGGCAGCACAATCGTCCACATCTTCTCGAAGTCGCTGAGAAAACGCTCTGGTTCGTCGAGGTCACTGGTCTGGCGCAGCCCCATGTAGACCGATGCCAGCAGGCGTCCCACGTCGTTCGGGTCGCACAGCTCCAAGAGGTCGCCCTCGCTGATGCCGCGCTGCACGGCGACCGTGAGGTTGTCGATCCACTCCCGGTGCAGCTTCGCCTGCAGCCCGTCAATCCGGCCGATGGACTCGACCAGATGCAAAGCGGCCCGGGAGATGTCCTCGCTGATATCTCGCACCGCCAGCTGATAGGAGAAGTCGATCAGCGTTTCCAGGCCGGAGAACTTTCGTGCGAGCAGATCCGTGAACGCCTCATTGGACCGGGTGGTCTGGCCGTCGATGATGGCCAGCGCCACCGCGTGCTTGGAGCGGAAGTGGAAATACATTGCACCCTTGGTCAATTCGGCCTCAGCGAGAACAGCGTCAATGCCGACCTGGTGGTAGGGCTGCCGGGCGAACTGGCGTGCGGCGGCAAACAGAATTTGCTGGCGGGTGGAATCCGCCTTGCTGTCGTTCGATTCGGTCATGATTAAGCCACCTAGTGCTGATCCGCCGCGAACTTTTGACAAACGGGCCCCTAGGGTCTTGAGGCGTCGCTTGACGAGCTTAATTCAACAGATGTCCAGAGATGGCGTTCGACGCGGGCTCGCGAAGCTCCGTCGCCAGGACTCGAACCTGAACTGTCTGAACCAAAATCAGAAGTGCTGCCGATTACACCACGACGGATCGCTGGACCAGCGATTGAACCGCGTCCACTCTAGACGACCGTGCAGGCCGATCGCGGACCGCGGGCGAGGGATAACCTGTTAGGCGTGGCCGCGCCGGACAAGGAAACGCGGGCGCCCCGCACCAGGATGACCGGTAGCGAGCGCCGCCACCAACTCATCGATATCGCGCGCTCGCTGTTCGCCGAGCGGGGCTACGAAGGAACCTCGATCGAGGAGATCGCCCTTCGCGCCAACGTGTCCAAACCCGTGGTCTACGAGCACTTCGGCGGCAAAGAGGGGCTGTACGCCGTTGTCGTCGACCGGGAGATGTCGGCATTGCTGGACGGCATCACGTCGTCGCTGACCAACAACCGGTCCCGGGTTCGGGTCGAAACGGTGGCGCTGGCGCTGCTGACCTACGTCGAGGAACACACCGACGGATTCCGCATCATGATCCGCGACTCGCCGGCCTCGATCAGCTCTGGCACCTACTCAAGCCTGCTCAACGACGCGGTCAGCCAGGTCAGCTCGATCCTGGCCGGTGACTTCGCCCGCCGCGGCCTGGACTCCGACCTTGCCCCGCTGTACGCCCAGGCGTTGGTCGGATCGGTGTCGATGACCGCGCAGTGGTGGCTCGACACTCGGGAGCCCAAGAAGGAAGTGGTCGCTGCCCATCTGGTCAACCTGGTGTGGAACGGCCTGACCCATCTGGAAGCCGACCCGCACCTGCAGGACGAATAGCGGCCTAGCCCCAATCGCGGGACAACAAGTCCGCGGTCGTTTCACGGCGGACCAATTCGCGGGGCCGAGCGTCCTTGACCGCAACGATCGGCGGCCGCCCGACCATGTTGTAGTTCGACGCCATGCTGTGGTGGTAGGCCCCCGTGCAGGCCACCGCAAGCAGGTCGCCCGGATGCACATCGGCGGGGAGCTCGACGTCGCGGGCGATCTCGTCGCCCGATTCGCAGTACCGGCCCGCGACGGTGACCCGTTGTTTAGCGGCGAGCGAATGGCGATTGGCAAGCGCGACGGTGTATTTCGCCCCGTATAGCGGCACCCGCGGGTTGTCGCTCATCCCACCGTCGACCGCTACGAAAGTGCGTCCGCCCGGCTGTGTCTTGACGCCGCGCACCTGGTAGATGGTGACACCGGCGCGCGCGCTAATGGCCCGGCCGGGTTCGACGACGACGGTAGGGCGCGGGAATCGTTCGGCCGCACACGCGCTGTCCAGGGCGTCGGCGATCACCCTGGCCAGCTCGTCAACGCTCAGCTCCGGGTCGCCGGCCAGATACGGAACTCCGTGGCCGCCACCGATGTTCAGCTCCGTCAGGATGACGCCGTGCCGAGCCCGGACATCGGCCATGGCGGCGATCAGCCGGCGGATCGCCTCGCCGTAGATCGCCGCGTCGGTGACCTGCGAACCGAGGTGAAAGTGCAATCCGATCAGCCGCAGGCTGGAGTGCGAGAGCACTCGCTCGACGGCGTCGGCGGCATGGCCGCCGTCGAGGGTGAACCCAAACTTCTGGTCGCTGATCCCGGTGGTCACCGCGCGGTGACCGTGAATATCGAGGTCAGGGGTGACGCGGATCAGCACCCGTTGGCGTCCCTCCGCCAAACCCGCGAGGTCGGTGATCTCGATGGTCGAATCCAGCACGATGCGCCCGATCCCGAATCGGACCGCGGCGCGCAGGTCGTCCTGCGACTTCGCGTTGCCGTGCATCACGATGCGGGCCTTTTCCACGCCACCTGCCATCGCGATCGCCAGTTCGCCCGCCGAGCAGACGTCGATTCCGAGCCCTTCTTCGTGCACCCAGCGCGCCACCGCGATGGTCAGCAGGGACTTCCCGGCATAGAGCACCTCGGTATCACCCAGGGTCGCGCGATAGCTGCGGGCACGGCTGCGGAAGTCGGCCTCGTCGATCACGTAGGTGGGGGTGCCGAACTGGTCGGCGATGTCGGTCAGGGGCACCTCGCCCACGCAGAGTCGTCCGTCGTCGTCGGAGTGGGCCGTCATTGGCCAGATCGCCGGGTGGAATCGCGGCGAAGCCGCAAGGCCTA
>NZ_DASXHW010000503.1:0-11045 GCF_036488105.1 Mycobacterium sp.
GTTGTGGCCGGCATCGCTGTGTTGGTTGATCTGGAACCGCGGTACACCGGAAAACATCGACGCGATCTCGGCCTGCGCCGGCGGATCGGACTGCCACACCTTCTCGTGTTCGGCGATGCTGAACTGCACCGGCACGCGCACGGCCGGGGCGAGCGCCGGAAAGTCTTGGCGGGCCCAGTTGGACACCATCTGATCTTCGTATGGTGGTGCGCCCGGATAAACCGTTGCGCCGCCCAGTACTTCGGGCGGATACAGTTCGGCCGGGTCCCACAGCAACTCGCGCAGGCCTGCTGGGCGGTGGTCCCGGGTGGCTGATTTCAGGATCTCACGGGCCGCGGGATGGTAGTGCCGCCCGGTGCCCGCCAGCTCCATGCCGAGCAGATCGCTGCGCTGACTGTCGGCAGCCATCCGTAATGCGAGTTCGCATCCGCCGGAATGGGCCATCAGGAAAAGCCCGGCACCGCGCGGTCTTTCGCCGAGAACCCGATCTACCGCGCCGTAGGCGAGCGCAACCCGTTGTTCGGGGTGAGCCACCGACTCGGGGTAGGGGGCAGAGCTGCCGTAGCCGGGCCGGTCGAGCGCGATCACGGTGTATCCGTGCGCCGCGCCGGCTCGCAACAGCGACGACTCAGGATGGCCCGGACAATCGAAATACCGTGCCGTAGTGCCGCCGCCGTGAATAGCGACGATCACCGCGCGCGGGTCCGGTGCCTCGGCGACCAAGGCCGACATCGGCACGCCGTTGACGATGACGAGCCTGGGCTGCGGAACTATCGTCATGTGCGCCGCTATTCGGCCCGCAACAGCAGCACGCCGCTGGGCGTCAGCCCACCGCTGCTGACCACTCCGACGCGGGCATCGGCGACCTGGCGCTCGCCGGCCTCGCCGCGCAATTGCGTGATCGCTTCGTGCAGCAGACCCATGCCGTGGGTTCGGCCATGTGACAGCTGACCGCCGTGAGTGTTCAGCGGTAGCTGACCGTCGCGGGCGATGTTCTTTCCGCCGTCGAGGAAGTCTTTTGCCTCTCCGATTCCGCAGAACCCGAGCGCTTCGATCCAGGACAAGCAGTTCATGGTGAATCCGTCGTACAGCTCGGCGACGTCGACGTCCGCGGGCTTCAACGAGGTGCGCGACCACAGGTGGGCGGATTGGCCCAGTACCTGAGGTTCATGGGTCAATGTGCTTTGGTCCCAATCGATCCGCTCGATGATCTGGGTGCCGACGGCGTCGACGAACACCGGTGGTTTGGCGGTGTCTTGGGCAGCATCGACGGCCGACACGATCACCGCGATAGCGCCGTCGCAGGGTACGTCGCAGTCGTAGAGCCCGAACGGTGTGGTGATAGGACGCGCATGGAGATAGTCGTCCATGGTCATCGGCGATCGGTACACCGCCGTCGGGTTCAGCTCGGCGTTGGCACGCTGGTTCAACGCGATCCAGCCGAGTGTCTCTTTCGTCGTGCCGTAGCGGTGGAAGTGGCGTTGCGCGTTCTGCGCCAACGTATGTGCGGCCGAGGTGGCGCCGAACGGCAGCAGCCAGTCGGCGCGACGGCCTCCCGACGGAACGATCTTGCCCTGCTTCATCTGCTCGTTGAAGGTGGCTTCCCACAATGTCCGAAAGCAGAGCACGTGCCGGGCCAGCCCGCCGGCGATGGCGAGCATCGCGGCGATCACCGAGCCACCGGGGCCGAAAGTCTCGATGCCGCCGTTGTGCCATGTCGGCCGAATGCCCAGCGCAGCTTCCAAAGAGGTGACCCCGCCCTCGCCGAAGCCGCCGAGGTTGCCGCCGCCGGGGTAGGTCGACAAGCCGTCGATGTCGTCAATCGTCAGGCCGGCGTCGGTGATCGCGGCCTCGCAGGCCGCGACGGTCAGCGACAGCGGTGACACCATCAACCGTCGCCCGATCTCCGACATGCCGATTCCGGTGAGCGCCACCTTGTCTTCGAATTTCTCCGGCGTCAGCATCGGCCGCACGAACTCTCCGAACCGCTCCGGTTCGATCTCGTCGATCGGCAACGCCGCGGGTTCGGCGTCGTCGACGAGACGGAACAGTGGCAGCCAGACGTCTTCGTCGTGCTCGAAGACGACCTCCACCTGCTGGCCCAATTCAAGTTGCTCGGGATCACAGTCGATGATGTTGGTGGTCAGTCGAACTCGCGGGTCTTCGGCGATTGCGACCTGGGCGACGACGTAGGGGGCGGGTAAGCCCGGCACGCTGAAGCGATGGTTGACGGTGAATCCGGCCAACGTGGCGCGGCCCGAGACCGCCCGCACTTTCAGGTTGTGCGAGCGGCAGTATCGGCACACCGGGGCCGGCGGATGGATGAGCGCGGTGCAATCGCCGCATTCCTGCAGACGAAGCTTGCCGTCGGCACCCGAGGTCCAGAAGAACTCGTTGTCGATCGTGATCAACGGCAGTGGACGTCCGGTCAACGGGTGAACCCCCACTCGGCCTCGTTCGCTTCGGTTTTGAGGTTTTCGGCCGCATCGTCGGCGCCCACCGACCTCTCGTGCGGCTCGGCGTCGCGGTGCTCGCCCCACTCGGTGATCGCGTGTACCGGGCAATCCAGCAGTGCCCGCTTCACGGCATCGCGGTCGCCTTCGGGGACTTCGCCGTCGCCTTCCAGCGATGCGTATCCCCAGTCGTCGAGGGAGAAGTACCCGGGCGCGTGCTTCGCGCACACCCCGAAGCCGTCGCATACCGTGCGGTCCAGACGGATTCTCAAACCTGGCTCACCGCCTCTACCTGGTAGGGACGGTCGGCCGTGAACGCGCCGAGTTGGCATGTCTGGCAACCATTGTGGAGGTGGCGCTGGACGACGTCGGGGAACTTCGCCAATAGGCTCGCGGCGATGTTGGTCGCGGCGTCGAGCGTCGCGCATGCACCGCGGCCGCGAAGCACTACCGACCAGCGGCGTAACCGGGCCAGGTCCTCCTCGGTCGCGGCGCCGTCGCGCAGCGCCCCGGCGGCCGCAGCCATCGCCGCGGTCCCGTTGAAGCAGGAGCCGCATTGCCCGGCGTTTTCGCGGTCGAAGTAGGCCAGTACCGACGCGGCAACCGCGAGCGGGCATTCATCGGTGATCAGCGCTATCGCGCCGTTGCCCAGGCCGCTTCCGAGTCCGCGCAGTGTCTCGTAGTCCAACGTGGCGTCGAGCACACCGCGATCGAGCAGGCCGGCGAAGTAACCGCCCATCAGCACACCTTGTACTTGGTCGGGCGAAACACCGTGCAGGGCAAGCAGTTCTGGGAACGGCAGACCATGCGGAATCTCATACAGACCGGGCGCACGGCCGGCACCGGTGACCGTCACCAGGAAGCTGCCGGGCGACTCCGACGTGCCCAGCGCGCGAAACTCGGCTGAGCCGTGGTGTTGCAGGTAGGGCAGGCTGGCCAGCGTTTCCACGTTGCTCACCAGCGTGGGCAGTCCGCCGACACCCTCCTGAAAAGGCCGCGGCGGCTTGTCAGTCGGCTTGACCGGACCGCCGTTCAGCGCGCGAACCGCGGCGGTTTCTTCGCCGGCGACGTATCCCGGCTCGACGCTCCGGACTTCAACCGCGATGCCGTCGAAGGCGCCCGGTCCAAGCTCGGCCAGTGCGGCTTCCACACTGCGCGCAGACTGTGGGTCGGACACATAGACATAGGTGCGGTCAGCACCCACCATCGCGGCGGCAAGTCGCAGTCCGTCAAGGATCAGATGCGGCCGGTGCCGTAACAACCATCTGTCCTTGATCGAGGCCGGTTCGCCCTCTTCGCCGTTGGCCACAACGACGGCGCCACCGGCGGCGCGACCGTTGTCGCGTACCGCGCGCACCTTTACCGCGAGCGGGAAGCCGGCCCCGCCCCGCCCGAGGAGCCCGCCCGACTCGACGTCGCCCACCAATTCGTCAGCTCCGGCGAGCGGCCGATAACCACCGAGTTGCCGGTATGCGGCAAGGTCTTCGCGGTCCCGGCCAACTTGGTCGCTCAGCAGCCTTGGCGTGAAGCCGGGCCAGGAGCCGATGGTGATGACTGGCGCGGCGCTGGTCTCCATCAGCTTGCTCCCGACGTCACAGTTAGGCTTGCGCACATGCGAACCGCAGTCGTGCGGGTCAATGTCGACCCAGACAACGCGCTGGCGCCTGCACAACTAACGGAGGGCATGGCGGCGCTCCTCGATGCTGTCGGTCACGTGGGTGGCGATGTCCTGGTCAAGGACCTCGGGGCCATGCCTGCCGGTCGCCGCGAGGTCGAGCTGTTGATCACCTGTGACGACGTCGACGCGGCCAAGCAGGCAGCTGTTGACCTGTGCGCCAACGCTTTTGCGACCTTCCCGGTCGCCGGTGTGATCACCTTCGTCAGCCGGGGAACCGATGATGATGCGCACGGCGTGCTGGCCGGCTTCGGGCTCACCGGCGACATTGTCCGGACGCCCGGCGACGGCGGCTACGACATCGTGCATGTGACGTTGCGTGCAGGCGACCTCGAACGTATTCCGGAGAGCCGGATCCATACGGCGCTGGAGGCTTCCTTGAACTGCGAGGTGCACATTCGCACGGTGTAGATGCATCAGTGCCCCAGGAACTCCAGGATCGCCGGTGCCGCCTGCACCCAGGTGTCAAACATGTTGAAATGCTTGACTTTGCCCTGGGCGCGAGCTTCCGATGCGCGCTCCCACGCGTCCTCCGGCCAGGGCGGGTCGATCAGCTTAGATCCCTTGATCAAGCAGCTGACCTCCAGCGATGTCCGCTTGGGGTGATCCAAGTCGTTCTCGCCGCCACGAATGATCAAGGTGGGGATCTTGATTCGATCGAACATCTCGTCCTCGACGCCCGGAATCGTCTGGCCCGGTTTGGAAACGAACGCGTTGAGCCAGCGCAGCATGAGCTTGAGGAACTCGTCGGAGTCGAAATCAAGGAAGCGCTGCTTGTTGGCCGGGTTCTCCTCGATGCGCTCGCCCCACTCCGGCACCTTGATCACGCCGTCCATTCCGGTACCGCGCACCGCGAGAATACTGGGGACGATGTAGTAGGAGCCCAGCACGAACGAGCCGTAGATTCCGCCGACGATGTTCCATACCACGAGCTTCTCCACAAGCTCGGGGTACAGCATCGTGGTCAGCATGGAATCCCTTGCCCCACCGGACCCGCCGGCGAGAATGCACCGCTCGAAGCCCAGCCCGGTCACGAGCTTGTGCAACGTCTCGGCGCGCATATGCGATTCACTTTGGCCGTAGAACTGCACGTCGGACGCGCCGCAATTGGGCCGGTCCCACAGCAGCACCCGGTACCCGCCGGCGGCCAGAGCCTCGGCCAGCGGACGCAGACCGGGGATCTCCTTGCTGAACCGGCCTCCCGGCGTCAGGGCAATGAGATCGCCGGATTCACCGAGGATTTCGTAGACGACGTTGCCACCGTTTACCTCGATAGAAGACACAGATTCTCCTGTAAGTCAGGCCATCACCAGGACGTCGTTGCCGACGATTCGCACCGGGTAGGTGCGGATGCTCCATTCCGGCTTGACGGTGGTCGTGCCGGTCGCCAGCTCGAAACCCCATTGGTGCCAAGGGCAGTAGATGTATTCCTGATCCCGCACCATGACCGCATCACCGGGCGCGGTCTCGTCCACGATGGTGCGCCCTCGCGCGCGTCCCGAGCACAGCGGGCCGCCTTGGTGTGGGCAGTAATTCGCGATCGCGTAGAAGGTGCCGTTGACGTTGTAGACACCCACACCGTGTCGGCCGATCGGCACCAACTTGTGCTTGCCCGAAGGGATCTCGCCGACTGTGGCGACGACGTGCTCGCGGCCCTGAGCCAATCGGGGCTGAGGCCGCTCGGTGATTTCCTCCGGCAACTCAGAGCACCCGGACTTGACCCTCGAGGACGGGAACCGTCTCCGGAAGGTGGTACGTCGCGATGCCGTTCTTGTACATCACCGCATCCCGGGCGTACTTGGGCAGGTGTTTGACCAGCCAGCGCGGGTCGTCGAAGGTCCAGTGCGGATAGTCCGACGAGAACAGCAGGATCTTCTCGCACTCCATCCACTCCAGCGCGCGAGTCAGCTCGGTCTTGTCTTCGGGGTAGTCCAGCGGCTGGGTGGTGAACTTGATGTGGTCCTTGACGTATTCCGAGGGCTTGCGCTTGATGTCCACCCACGATTTGCGCGCGTCATAGATCGCGTCCATCCGCCACATCAGCGGCAGGATCCAGGTGAATGCGTGCTCGACGAAGACGATGCGCAGCCCGGGGAAACGGTCGAAGACACCGTCAAAGATCAGGCTCATCACCTGGTTGGCGGCCAGCAGCGAGTAGGTGACCATGAAGTCGTGGTTGTAGCTGGGGTACCCGACCGGCGGGGCCGGCAGCTCGTCGAACTGGCTGCGCGACAGGTGGCAGCTCACGGGCATGTCGTGCTTGGTGGCGGCGGCCCAGATCGGGTCGTACTTCGGGTTACCCCAAGGCGGCCGCGGCTCGGCCTTGATCAGAATCTGCGCCATGTAGGGGTGCCCGGCCCACTTCTCGATCTCGCGAGCCGACTCTTCGGGCTCCTCGATCGCGGCGCAGATCGATCCGCGCCACCGCTCGTGCCAGTTGTTGTGGCTGTCGAGCCAGTGGTGGGCCTGCCAGTCGTTCAAGGCGGCCGACATCGCGTGCTGCGCCTCGGGTATCCGCGCTGGGTAGGCGCCGGGTTCCAGAATGCCGATGTCGGAACCCGCTTCCATGATCAGCTGGCGGAACGCCATGTCCGGGTCGCTGCCGGGGAACTCGCCGTCCGGCGGGAACGCATCGGTGCGCATCGCGTAGGCATGCGCGTAGTCCGGGGCGTCGTAATAGATCTGGTCGCCCACATTGCGACTCAGAAAGTACTTGCTGCGCCACGGGTCGGGGATGTACTGGACCAGCTCGCCGCGCCGGGGCACCGGGTGGACATCCGAGTCGACGCACCGCACGGCGATGCGCTCGGCGGCCGGAACGCGCTCTTGTGAATGGGTCAGCGTCATCTCGATCTCCTCGCTCTCCCTAACTTCTTCTATTCTGCGACTAGCCGGTCGCGAGATCGACCGAAACGTCGATCCCGTACAGGTTGGCCGCATTGCGCCAGCACAGCTTCTCCCGTTGCGCGGCAGACAGTGCCTTGGGCAATGTATTGATGTCGCCGCACTGCCAGTGCGGGTAGCTCGAGCCGAACATCACCATGTCTTCCTTGCCGGTGAAGCCGAACCACTCGCCGGCGAACTCGGTGTCGCCGGGGCCGTCGAGGCTGCCCTGGACGAAAAACACATGGCCGGGCAGGTAGTCGCTCGGCATCCGGGGCGCCCACGGCGTCTGCTCGAGGTGCGGCCGGCCGAACGTGTCCATCCGCCAGATGAACGGCGTGATGAAATCCGCGGCGCCGTCGCCCCAGACGAACTTCAGGCCGGGGAAGCGTTCGAAGACGCCCTCGGCGATCATGTTCATCTGGTGGTAGATGTAGTTCAGCGCCATGAAGCTGACGTACTGCTCGTAGGTGCGGGTGTTGCCGTTCGGGGTCGGCGGATTGGCGATACCCGAGCCGACCTCGATATGCGCGGCCACTGGGAGGCCCGCGTCGACCGCCGCTTCCCACAGCGGCCAGAACTGCGGCTTACCGTAGACCTCACGCGACTGCAGTGGGACGCCGATCTGTACCACCCGCGGATGCGAACGCCATTTTTCTATCTCGCGAAGCGCACCCGTGATGTCGTCGGGATTCACCCGGATGGTGCCGCGAAATCGATCGCCGAACTGGCTGTGCTCCAACCACTTCGACACCATCATCTCGTTGTGGGCCGCATGCAGTGCGGTGCCCAGATGCCGGTCCGGCATGATGCCGCGCGCCATCGGGTGCAGCACCGCGATGTCGACGCCGCGCTTCGTAAACAGTTCGTCGCCAACGAATTCCGGGTCCGAACCCGGGTACTGCCGGTCCGGCCCCTCGGTCTTGGGCGCGTATTCGCCGCCCGGAGCGCCGTACCAATCCATCTCGTAGTCGGGGAAGCCGCGACTCTTGAACGGCTCGCGCAGCGTCGAGCGCAGTTCCTTGTTGGACGAGAAGAAGATGTGCACGCTGGCGTCGATCAGCGGCGTGCGCGTCCCGTCCGGGTGCTCGATCACCTAAACCGCCCTTCGTGAATCGGCCGACTGCGTCGAGGCCATCAGCAGTCTGATAGCCAAACTAACATCCCCGATCGCCGCTAATCAACGGGTTTCCGGTAAGCATTTCGATTATTCATCGCACCTGATAGTGGCCACAATCGGGCCCTATGCGTTAAGTGCTGTTCTTCACCAGCGATAATATCATTCTCTCCTTTTCGGAGCTGTCGATAGTGACGCCGGCGGCCCGCGCGATCGGTTTGATCGCGGACGTGAAATCGGAGTCGGCGCCCTCGTCGTTCAACGTGGCTTCCCAGAGTCGAGCGACGGCTTCGGCGATCTCGACCGGCACACCGAATGCCTTCGCCTCGACGCCGCGCCGTCGGAAAACCCATGTGGCCCAGACCGATAAACCCAATGTCCACCATCGCCACCTACCTCTCGCTGACGTCCGCCCGGCCATGGAGTGTTCTCGGCGAGATTGTCACTGTGCTATTAAGAGAATAGTATTCTCACAGCACGTTAACTGATCTAAGGAGTTGGCCGGGATGCTGCTGGAATTCGACGCTGATCAGCGGCTCTGGCAGGAAACCGTGCGCGACGCTGTGGGCAAGCAGTGCCCTCCCGCGCTGGTCCGAGGCGTCGCCGAAGACGGCGCCGACCCGAGCCCGCTGTGGAAGGCCTACGTAGAGCACGGCTGGACCGAGATGAACGAGCCCGAGACCGCCGTCGAGCTGGCCATCGTGCTCGAAGAGCTGGGACGTGCCACCGATCCCACCCCGTTTCTGGCGACGATGACCCAGTTTGCGCCGCTGGCCGCCGACCGGTTCGACCCTCAGGCGTCCGGTACAGCCGTCTACAACGGAATTACCGTTCACCGAGACGGCGACGAGTGGGTGCTGGACGGCACCGCGCGGCACGTATTGGACGGCGACCGCGCCGAGTGGCTGGCCGTGGTGACCGATGCCGCGGTGTTCATCGTCAACGCCGACGACGCGGGCGGGCAGCTTTCCAGGCGACGCAGCGCCGTGCTAGACCCCGTCCTGCACGTCGCCGACCTGACCTTCAACGGACTGCGGCTGCCCGATGCCGCACGCATCAAGGTCGACACCGAACGGGCGCACCACGTCGCCCTGATGGGCATGGCGATGACGATGGTCGGTGCGTGCCAACGCATTCTGGACCTGGTCCTCGACCACGTGCGCAGTCGCCACCAGTTCGGGGTGCCGATCGGATCGTTCCAGGCGGTCCAGCACAAAGCGGCCGACATGCACGTCGCGGTGGAACGGGCGCGGGCGCTGGCCTATTACGCGGCGCTGACGATAGCCGCCGACGATCCGCGCCGGCGACTGGCCGCCGTGATGGCGAAAGCGGCTGCGGGAGAATGTCAGTCGCTGGTGTTCCGCCACGGCCTGCAGCTGTTCGGTGCGATGGGCTTCACGTGGGAGAACGACCTGCAATTCGCGTTGAAGCGGGCCAAGGCCGGCGAGCTCATGCTCGGCGGAACCGCCGAGCACCGGGCGAGGGTTACCGAGGAGTACCGTGCAGCTCACCTTTGATCCAGACGTCGAGGCATTCCGCGCGGAGTTCGTCGCGTTCCTGGACGAGCACGTGCCCGCTAGCGCGGCTGAGGCGCTGGAACGGCCGAAGTCGGTCTCGCACATGCCGGATTGGGCCCGCCGCTGGCAGCGCCTGCTGTTCGACAACGGCTGGCTGCTGCCCACTCAACCGCCGGAGTTCGGTGGCCGCAATGCCACGGTCTTGCAGCAGTACGTGTATCTGGAAGAGCTGTGCAAGCGCCGGATCTATCACAGCTTCAACCCGCAGGGTGTGAATATCATTGCGGCATCACTTATTTCGTTCGGCAGCGACGAGCAGAAGCAACGCTGGGCAGTGCCCATTCTGCGGGCCGAGATCACCGCGTCGCTGGGGATGAGCGAGCCCAGCGCCGGTTCGGATCTGGCATCGCTGCGGACGAAGGCGGTGCGCGACGGTGATCACTTCGTGGTCAACGGCCAGAAGGTGTGGACGTCGGGTGCTCACGACGCCGACGTCCTGCTGACGTTCGTCCGCACCGACCCGGATGCGCCTAAGCACAAGGGGATCAGCGCACTGGTGATCCCGACCGATACCCCGGGTGTAACGCGTCGGCCGTTCCCGGATATCTGCGGCCAAGACAACTTGGACTTCAACGAGGTGTTCTTCGAGGACGTGAAGGTGCCGGCGGAGAATCTGGTCGGACCGCTCAATCAGGGCTGGGGGGTGGCCAACGGCTCACTGGGTCATGAGCGCACGATGATGTGGCTCGGCTTCGCCGATCGGCTCGACAACGTCATATCCGACTTTCAGCCGTCGAACGCCCTCGAGCGTGACCACTACGCCACCGCGATCATGGACCGCCAGGCGCTTCGGCTGCTCGGATCGGTGGCGCTGGCCCGGGCCGCCCGCGGCGAAGAAGACGTGCCTGCCCTATCGGTGCTCAAGCTCCTCGGCTCGGAAGCCGAACGGCAGGCATGCGAAAACGCCTTGGCCGCAGCGGGATCCGATGGATTGCTGCACCCGGCGCTGACCGGACCGTACGAACCGATGAACCTCGACCACTACTTCGGCAGCTGGTTCGAGCGCTACGCCCGCAGCTTCTCGGGGACCATCGCCGGCGGCACCTCGGAAATCCAGCGCAACATCATTGCGCAGCGAGTGCTTGGACTG
Source organism: Mycobacterium sp. (assembly GCF_036488105.1). Lineage (GTDB taxonomy): Bacteria > Actinomycetota > Actinomycetes > Mycobacteriales > Mycobacteriaceae > Mycobacterium. Next base: position 10,796 of record NZ_DASXHW010000503.1, read on the forward strand.
CCGGCTCGCTGAAGACTTTTGGCTGCCTGCTTAGCGCACTCCGGCCTCAGAACCGGACCAGACTGAACGGCCAGCTGGCGGTGCCGCCCGGCGCGCCGCCACAGCCGGCGTCGAACGTGGAAGTCACCGAGCCGGTCAGCGTCACCGCATCCCACGTATACACGTCATGCGAGGGCAGGAAGTAGACCGTGCATCGCACGCCGTCGGGCACGTCGACGTTCATCGTGTAAGTGCCGTTCGCCAGATGTGC
>NZ_DASXHW010000538.1:0-17733 GCF_036488105.1 Mycobacterium sp.
TCGATGACCTCGAACATCTGCGCGATGCCGTCGTGCACCTCGCCGACCAGCCAGCCCTTGGCCGGCACGCCGTGCTGACCGAAGGTCAGCTCACACGTCGCGGAGACCTTCAGGCCCATCTTGTGCTCGACGTTGGTGACGAAGACGCCGTTGCGCTCGCCCGGCTCGCCGGTCTCGAAGTCGAACAGGAACTTCGGCACGAAGAACAGCGACAGACCCTTGGTACCGGGGCCGGCGCCCTCGGGGCGCGCCAGCACCAAGTGGAAGATGTTCTCGAACATGTCGTCCGAGTCGCCGGAGGTGATGAAGCGCTTCACCCCGTCGATGTGCCACGAGCCGTCATCCTGCTGAATGGCCTTGGTCCGGCCGGCGCCGACGTCCGAGCCGGCGTCCGGCTCGGTGAGCACCATGGTCGAGCCCCAACCGCGCTCGGCGGCCAGCACTGCCCACTTCTTCTGCTCTTCGGTGGCCAGGTTGTAGAAGATCTGGGCGAAGCCCGCGCCGCCGGCGTACATCCACACCGCCGGGTTGGCGCCGAGCAGGTGCTCATGCAGCGCCCACAGCATCGCCTTGGGCATCGGCATGCCGCCCAGCTCTTCGTCCAGGCCAACCTTGTCCCAGCCGGCCTCGATGACCGCGTGCACCGACCGCTTGAACGAGTCGGGGAGCGTCACCGAGTGTGTCTCGGGGTTGAACACGGGGGGATTGCGGTCACCCTCGACAAACGAATCAGCGACCGGGCCTTCGGCCAGCCGGCTCATCTCGGTCAGCATCTCGCGGGCCGTGTCGGCATCCAGGTCGGCATAGTCGCCTTCACCGAATGCTCTGTCGATGCCCAACACCTCGAACAGGTTGAATACCTGGTCACGGACGTTGCTCTTATAGTGGCTCACTGGTTCCTCCTCGATGAGAACGCCACCTGTGGTTGGGTACTTGGGTCTAAGTTACCCACCAGTAACACGCCTAAGTTATACCCGTCGGTAACCGGGCGCAAGCGACTGTGAGCTAAATTTCATCGACTAATCAACCAACTAGTTGGCTTCGCGCTGATCAGGACCCTGGCATACCACTTCACCTGGGATGATGATGAGTAGGTGTTAATTGTGTCAAGCGTCACGACGCTGCCGGAAGTGGACCTTCGTCACCCCTCTGGCCAACTGAGAGAGCGGCTCCGCGAGGTCGCCCACGAGGTGGGTTTCTTTTACCTCACCGGACACGAGGTACCGGACCTTCTGACTCGCCGAATGCTGGCGGCGGGGCGGCGGCTGTTCGCGCTGCCGCAAGCCGAGAAAGACGCCATCGCGATGGTGCGCAGTCCGCATTTTCGCGGCTACACCCGGCTCGGCGGTGAGCTGACCCGCGGCGAGGTGGACTGGCGCGAACAGATCGACATCGGTCCGGAGCGTGAGCCGATCGGCGGCCCGGGCAAGCCCGACTGCCTCTGGCTGCAAGGCCCCAACCAGTGGCCGGCAAGCTTGCCGGAGTTGCCGGGGATCGTCGCCGAGTGGGATGCGGCCTTGGCCACGGTGGCCCGCGGCCTGTTGCGCCACTGGGCGGCGGCGTTGGGCAGTCCGGCGGACGTTTTCGACGCCGCGTTTTTCGACGCCGCGTTCGCCGGGGCGCCGGCCACCCTGATCAAGATCGTGCACTATCCGGCGACGGCGGCCAGCTCGCAGGGCGTGGGTGCGCACCGGGACTCGGGGGTGCTGACGCTGCTGCTCGCCGAGCCGGGCAGTCAGGGACTGCAGGTGCGGGCCGGACGCGACGGTGACTGGGTGGACGTTCCCGCGCGGGATGGAGCGTTCATCGTCAACATCGGTGAGCTGCTGGAGCTGGCGACCGGCGGCTACCTGCGCGCCACCGAGCACCGGGTGAATCTGCGCCATGCGGTTGACCGGATCTCGGTGCCCTACTTCTTCAACCCGCGACTGGACGCGCAGGTCCCGACGCTGTCGTTGCCCGCGGAGCTCGCCGGGCGTGCCGGGCATCGCGCGGACCCGTCAGATCCGATCTTCTCGGTGTATGGCCGCAATGCCTGGAAGAGCAGGCTGCGGGCACATCCGGACGTTGCAGCGGCGCACGGCTACGTGACGGGCAGCGCACAAGTTGTAACGCCTGGCAGGTAGGGTCAGCACTGCAAAATCCCGTCGACGCGAGTGAAGCCCGGTGAACGTACCCGACAAGCTGACGCCTACCTCCCTGCGCGAGGCCTTTGGTCATTTTCCGTCCGGCATCATCGCAATCGCTGCCGAAGTCAACGGGGTCCGAGAAGGGCTGGCGGCCAGCACGTTTGTCCCGGTGTCGCTGGATCCGCCGCTAGTTTCGTTCTGCGTGCAGAACACCTCGACGACGTGGCCCAAGCTCAAGGACGTCCAGGCGCTGGGCATCAGCGTGCTGGGCGAGTCGCACGACGGTGCCGCGCGCACACTGGCCGCCAAAACCGGAGATCGCTTCGCCGACCTGGAAACGGTGTCCTACAGCAGCGGTGCGGTGTTCATCCACGGCACCAGCCTCTGGATGGAAACCGCGATCGAACAACTCATCCCCGCCGGGGACCACACGATCGTGGTGCTGCGAGTCAGCGACGTCCGAGTCGACCCAGATGTCGCGCCCATCGTGTTCCACCGGAGCGTCTTCCGGCGTCTCGGGGTCTAGGGACGCCTGCCCAGTTCGTCGCGGTAGGCCTGTATCCGACGCTCGATCTCCGCGCCCTCCGCGTCACGTCCTTCTTTGTGCGCGAGTTCAGCGCGCGCCATCAGCTCGTGGATCGCCGTGCGAATGTTGTTGATGCTGGTGGGCTTTCGGATAGTCATAGTCGCCGCCTTTCCGGTTACCACCGACGGTACCCGGATCAGCGGTGGCCTAACACCCGGTGCTTATCGACGGAACAGCTTGTTGCCCAGCCACACAACCGGGTCGTATTTGCGGTCGGCGACGCGCTCTTTCATCGGGATCAGCGCGTTGTCGGTGATCTTGATGCTCTCCGGGCACACTTCCGTGCAGCACTTGGTGATGTTGCAGTAGCCGAGGCCGTGCTGCTCCTGTGCTTGGTCGCGCCGGTCCATCGTGTCCAGCGGATGCATCTCTAGCTCCGCGATCCGCATCAGAAAACGCGGGCCCGCGAACGCTTCCTTGTTCTCCTCGTGGTCACGAATCACATGACAGACGTTGTTGCACAGAAAGCATTCGATGCACTTGCGGAACTCCTGAGAACGTTCCACGTCCTCCTGCTGCATCCGGTAATCGCCGGGCTGAAGATCCTTCGGCGGCGCGAATGACGGGATTTCCCGGGCCTTTTGATAGTTGAACGACACGTCGGTGACGAGGTCGCGGATCACCGGGAAGGTTCGGATCGGCGTCACGGTGACCACTTCGTCTTCGGCGAAGGTCGACATCCGCGTCATGCACATCAACTTGGGCTTGCCGTTGACCTCAGCCGAACACGAGCCGCACTTGCCGGCTTTGCAGTTCCACCGCACGGCCAAGTCGGGCGTCTGGGTCTGCTGCAGGCGGTGGATGATGTCGAGCACCACCTCGCCTTCGTTGACCTCCACGGTGTAGTCCTGCAGCCCACCGTTCGTGTCGTCGCCACGCCAGACCCGCATGGTTGCGTCGTAGCTCATCAGCCTCTCCGTCCTGGGTGGTCGGCCAGCTCTTCGTCGGTGTAGTACTTCTCCAACTCGGCGATCTCGAAGGCCTCGAGCAGGTCGGGCCGCATCGGGATCTGGTCCTTGCGCGTCACCGCGACATCGGGCACCACCTCGTCGCCACCGGCGGCGCTGCAGACCAGCAAGACCTTGCGCCATGACGAGTCCATCCCCGGGTGATCCTCACGGGTGTGGCCGCCGCGGCTTTCGGTGCGCTCCAACGCCGCCTTGGCGACGCATTCGCTGACCAGCAACAAGTTCCGCAGGTCCAGCGCCAGGTTCCAGCCAGGGTTGTACTGCCGGTGTCCCTCGACGTGGATATGCTTGAACCGCTCGCGAAGCTGGTCGAGCCGACCGAGGGCCTCAGTGATCTCCTCCGCCTTGCGGATGATGCCCACCAGGTCGTTCATCGACTGCTGCAGCTCGAGCTGCAACGTGTAGGGGTTCTCCGCGCTAGCGCCGTTCGTCGGTGTCTCGAAAGGAGCCAGCGCCCGCTTCGCGGCGGTTTCGACGACCTCCTCCGAGACTTTCGGACGGCTACTCAACGCGCGCACGTAGTCGGCGGCGCCGAGGCCGGCCCGACGACCGAAGACCAGGAGGTCAGAAAGCGAGTTGCCGCCGAGTCGGTTGGAGCCGTGCATACCGCCGGAGCACTCGCCGGCAGCGAACAGCCCGGGAACGGTGGCAGCGCCGGTATCGGCGTCCACCTCGATGCCGCCCATGACGTAGTGGCAGGTGGGCCCGACTTCCATCGGCTCTTCGGTGATGTCGACTCCGGCCAGCTCTTTGAACTGGTGGTACATCGACGGCAGCCGCTTCTTGATCTGCTCGGGGGTCAACCGAGAGGCGATGTCGAGATAGACCCCGCCGTGCGGGGTGCCGCGGCCGGCCTTGACTTCGGAGTTGATCGCGCGGGCGACCTCGTCACGGGGTAGCAGGTCCGGGGTGCGACGGGCCGAGTCGTTGTCCTTGAGCCACTGGTCGGCTTCTTGCTCGCTCTCGGCGTACTGGCCTTTGAACACCGGCGGGATGTAGTCGAACATGAACCGCTTGTTGTCGGAGTTCTTGAGCACACCGCCGTCACCACGGACGCCCTCGGTGACCAGGATCCCTTTCACACTGGGCGGCCACACCATGCCGGTCGGGTGGAACTGGATGAACTCCATGTTGATCAGCGAAGCGCCGGCCCGCAGTGCCAATGCGTGGCCATCGCCGGTGTACTCCCAGGAGTTCGACGTGACCTTGAACGACTTGCCGATACCGCCGGTGGCCATGACCACCGCGGGGGCCTCGAACAAGACGAAGTTGCCGCTTTCGCGGTGATAGCCGAACGCACCAGAGATCGCACCGCCGTCTTTGATCAGCTCGGTGATCGCGCACTCGGCGAAGACCTTGATCCGGGCCTCGTAGTCACCGAGCTCGGCGTGGTCCTCCTGCTGCAGCGAGACGATCTTTTGCTGCATGGTGCGAATCAGCTCCAAGCCGGTGCGGTCGCCGACGTGCGCGAGCCGCGGGTAGGTGTGTCCACCGAAGTTGCGCTGGCTGATCTTGCCGTCTTTGAGGCGGTCGAACAGCGCGCCGTAGGTCTCCAGCTCCCAAACCCGGTCGGGTGCCTCTTTGGCGTGCAGCTCGGCCATCCGCCAGTTGTTCAGAAACTTCCCACCGCGCATCGTGTCGCCGAAGTGGGTCTTCCAGTTGTCCTTCGGGTTGGTGTTACCCATCGCGGCCGCGCAGCCGCCCTCGGCCATGACGGTGTGGGCCTTACCGAACAGCGACTTGGTCACCACCGCGACCTTGAGACCGCGTTCGCGCGCCTCGATGACCGCGCGCAAACCTGCGCCGCCGGCACCGATCACGACGACGTCGTAGGAGTGCCGCTCGACCTCAGTCATGGAACCTCACTAAACTCTTGATATCCGTGAAACGGCTTGTCAGCCAACAAATCTCAGGTCCGGGATGGCGCCGCCGGCCACCAGTGCGATGTAGAAGTCGGTGAGCATCAGCGTGCCCAGGGTGATCCAGGCGTACAACTTGTGCTGAGTGTTGAGTTTGCTGACCTGGGTCCAGATCCAGTACCGCACAGGGTGTTTGGAGAAGTGCTTGAGTCGCCCACCGGTGACGTGCCGGCACGAATGGCAGGACAGTGTGTACACCCACAGCATGATGACGTTGCCGACCATGATCACGTTGCCCAGGCCCAATCCGAATCCGCCTGGTCCGCTGTCGGAATGGAACGCGATGATCGCGTCGTAGCTGTTGATCACCGAGATGATGCCGGCGACGTAGAAGAAGTACCGGTGGGTGTTCTGCACGATCAGCGGGAATTTTGTCTCGCCGCTGTAGTGGGCGCGGGGCTCGGCCACACCGCAGGCGGTGGGCGATTGCCACACCGTGCGGTAGTAGGCGCCGCGGTAGTAGTAACAGGTCAGCCGGAACAGCAGCAAGAACGGCAGCGTCAGCGCCGCGAACGGCAGCCACCAGACATGCGGCAGGATCTGCGGCCAGAAGTCGCTGGCCTCACCGCAAGCCTTGCTGACGCATGGCGAGTAGAACGGTGTCAGATAGTGGTACTTCGGGACGAAGAAGTAATTCTGTTGGAACGCCCGGAAGGTCGCGTAGATAACAAATGCGGCGAATCCCAAGTCAATTCGCAGCGGCGACATCCACCACCGGTCGGTGCGTAGCGTTCGCGCCTGGATGTGTGCGCGCGTAGGTGAAAAGACACCGGACGCAGGACGGTTCGCCGTTGGTGCGCTCATCAAATGTTCCTCTTCGAACGGGCTGTTCGTCGAAGACTACACAGAGGAGGCCCCCGGATTCTCGCCGGGCTGACTTGTCAGGACCTGTTGTGGCCCCCGACACCCTCCTCGTCGACGTCGCGCCAAAAGTCGCGGTCGTAATCGGTGTCGGGAATGGCGATCTTTTCACCGGATTGCTGCACGGTAGCGCGCGCGAAATCTAATTCCGAAACATCGGTGTCAAGTAATTCGACATCGCCGAGGATCCGGTCAGCGTCAATCATGATGCGGCGCATTGCCGGACTGTCGCCGTAGCGCGCCTTCAGCGAGCTCACGCACCGCCGCAGGCCGCCGATGAGGTCGTGCAGCTCGGCCAGTTCAGTAGTGCTGGACAACGGATCTCCCTGGACTGAAGGTGTCATGGATCACAGTACGACATCAATACTATCCAGCGCAGGGCCGCAGCGTGAGACAGATCACCCGCGGCGCCTACTCCGGGGGAATCGGTTCCAGCAGCCGGCGTGGCCGCCGAAGCGCCTTGCTGACCGGATCGTCGCGCAGCGCGCGCTCACGTGGCCGGCGCGGCGGGTGCAGGACGAGGTCGGCGACGTCGGGGAGTTGCCCGCACGACGCGCACACCCGGTCGGGTCCGATCGCGCCGCCGCAGTCGGCATGCCGGTAGCTGCGGCGCTGCGGCTGTTCGACGTAGTTCTCGTTGCCCCAGCCGGCCAAGGACCAGATGACTGGCCAGAGCCGACGGCCCTTCGGGGTCAACACGTACTCGTCGCGGCCCCGGATACCCGCCGTCTTGGCCAGCACTCCCTCGTCGATGAGGAGTGAAAGCCGTTCGGAGAGAACGGCCTTGGGAATATCGAGGTGGGCGCGAAAGTCGCTGAATCGACGGACTCCGTAGAAGGCGTCACGCACGACCAGCAGCGTCCATCGCTCTCCGACGATCTCCAGCGATCGCGCGATGGGGCAACTCTCGGCGGCGTATTCGCGGGGCAGGGCCACGACTGGATCCTACCCTTGCAGGTTCGTTGACCGAACCATAGACTCGCTTTGAAGAGTTCGGTCAATGAACCGTAGGAAGGCAAACCGGATGACAGTCGGCTTTCACCGCGAACAGCACGGCATGACCCGCATCGACATCGACACCGGCATTCCTTTTGCGCAATTCGTCGCCGCGTTCGAGAAGGCGGCGCCGCCGGTAGACCGGACGACGTTGGAACGGATCGCCAAGGACGGCGGCGACTGGGACGACGTGCGCGCCGCCGCGGCCGAGAACGCGCCCAACGACTTGATGATGTACGCCAAGATCGAGACCAGTGTCTTCTTCAGCGTTGCGGGACACCGCACCCACGCGATCGAGTATCTGGTCGGTAACCACGTCATCGCCGAGACCATGTTTCGGCACGATGCCAAGGCGCTGTTGTACGCGCCGCTGCGCATGCTGGTCTACAGCGACGCCGGCGGCGACGCGGTGTTCACGATGGATCAGCCCGGCCCGGCCTTCGGCAGTCTCGGCATCGCCGAAGTGGCCGCCGTCGGCAAGGATCTGGACCGCAAGGTCGCCAACCTGCTCCGTGTGGTCGGCGTGGACGCCGGGCAGGCCTTCGGTTAGTGCACGAATCCGGTGGAGCTGTTGAGCCCCACCGGATTCGAGTGTGATCACCAGACGTCGCCGTCGCGCCAGTCGCACGCCAGCGCCGCGGTGTCGTCCAGGTTGGTCCCGAGCGGGAAGACGAACACCGAGCCGTCGTCGTCGGGAGTCCTGGTCGGGCCGCCGGGTGCCAACACCGACGTCGGTCCGCGCCATGGCAGCCAACCGCGCAGCGTGTAGAGCCGCCTACCCCGGTCCGAGGAACTCAGCGCACCGAGCTGGTAACCGCCGCGGATGACTTGCTCGCAGGCGTCGAGGATCGCGATGGCCAGGCCTTGACCTCGCCAATCCTCGCGTACCGCAACGGCTTCCACATACCCGCAGCGCAGCGATAGCCCGCGGTAGAGCAGGCGTCGTTGCACCACGGCGCCGTGCGCGATGATCGCGCCGTGGCGCCAGATCAGGGCATGCATTCCGCCCAGCGCGTGGTCCCAGTCGGCGGCACTGAACTCGCCGGCGAACGCCTCGTTGACCATCTCGTGCGCGCGCTGCCGCGCATCGCTCTCCAGGTCGGCGGTGTGGACCAGCCGAGCGGTGTGAACCTGGGTGTGCACACTGCTGGTCTACCAGTTGGACTAGTCCGCCGCCACCGAACTCGACACGGAAGTCGCGGCGATTCTGGGACGCGACCAGTGCAGTCGCACGTACTGACCGGGACGCACCTGGGCGAGCTTGTCGATGTCTTGGTCGGCGATCACGCCGGCCACCGGATAGCCGCCGGTAACCGGGTGATCGGGACCGAGGATCACCGGTAATCCGTTGGGCGGCACCTGGATCGCGCCGCGGGTCGCGCCCTCGCTGGGCAGTTGGCGCCCCGGGTCGCGGTGTAGCAGCGGTCGTCCTTCGAGCCGCATCCCCACGCGATCGCTGCGGTCCGACGCCATCCAGATGGTGTGCACCAGGGCGTCGGCATCGGCCAGCCAGTCGTCGCGCGGGCCGGGAGCAACCAGAAGTTCGACCAATTGGTCGGAGATCGGCGCCACCGGCGCCTGGTCGAGCTCCGGATACTCCTCGGTGTGCTCCCCGATCGGTAACACGTCACCAGGTTCCAACGGCAACGGACCGATTGCCGACATCACGTCGTAGCTACGTGACCCCAGCACCGGGGTCACGTCGAAGCCGCCACGGACGGCCAGGTAGCTGCGCAATCCGGAGCGTGGCGTGCCCAGTGCGATTACCTCGCCATCGCGGACGTGTTGAATGCTGTTGGCGCCGAACATGGTTACGCCAACCCGCGGATTGGTGTCGGCGCCGGTGACTGCGATGTCGACGTCGCCGCCGCGGACTCGCGCCGTGAATCCACCCATCGTCACCTCGATGGTGGCGCGGTCGTCCGGGTTGGCCACCAGTCGGTTGGCCAGTGTGTGTGACCGCCGGTCGGCCGCTCCCGACCGGGTGACCCCGAGATGGGCGAGTCCGACGCGGCCGAGGTCTTCGATGAGGGCCAGCGGTCCAGTGTGCAGAATTTCCAGCGTCGTCATGGCTCCTCGCTACGCAGCCCGGAACTGGACCCACATGCCCGGCGTCAGCAACGCCGGATCGGGCCGATCAATGTCCCACAGCACCGCGTCGGTGTGGCCGATCAACTGCCATCCGCCAGGGGAGCGACGCGGGTAGATTCCGGTGAATTCGCCGGCCAGGCCCACCGCACCGGCCGGGACCGATGGGCGTGGCTCGGACCGTCGCGGCACGGCCAGACGCGGGTCGCCGCCGACCAGATAGGCAAAACCCGGTGCAAAACCGCAGAATCCGACCATCCATGGGTTGGCGGTGTGAGCGTCGATGACCTGTGCCGTGCTCATTCCGGTGAGCTCGGCGACCTCGGCGAGGTCGGCGCCGTCGTACACGACGTCGATCACCGTGGGCTCGGCAGGCGCGGTCGCCTCGGCGTCGGGCGCCACCGTCAGCCTGCCGAGCCGACGGCGGATAGCGCTCTGCCGGCCGGAGCCGTCGAGTTTGAGCAGCACCGTGCGGGCGGCCGGGACGATGTCGAGGACACCGGGCATCGCGACCTCACGCAGCGCACCCGTCCACGCCAATACCTCAGCGGTGCTGTCGAATTGCAGCAGCAGGGCCTGATCGCCGTAGTCGAGAACGCTGTCGGTCAGGCTGCTGCTCATTACTCGACGGTAACTCGGTGAGGTGCCGGCTGGCCAGAGCTCGTTCTAGTGCAGGATGTTGGCGATCAGCGGTGGCAGCTGGTCGGCCACCAGCGGGTAGCTCAGCGGCGACGCGTAGGCGATTGCCCCGGCCTGATCCTTGGTGGTGAACACGCTACGCGAACGCAGCTCTGCCACATCGGGATTAGCCAACAGGTCGGCCTGGTCCTTGTCGCTTTCCGTGGTCCAAATTAGCAGGTCGGCGGCGCCGAGGACCAACTTGATCTTGTCGCGCGGAATGAACGCCCGCTCCTGATCGACGGCCAGGCCGGCGATGCTCTCGGGGATGGTCAGGCCCATCTGGGTGAGAAATTCTGTTCGCCAGCCGGTCGTGGCAACGACGTTGTCGTCATGCAGCCTGCCTTGCAGCAACACCACCCGCTTGTCCTTGAACTGCGGGTATTTGTCCGCGACGGCGGTGAAACCCTTGTCGACACCGTTGATCAGCGACGTGATCTGGCCGGATTGGTAAACCGCCTGGCCGATGGCCTTCGCTTGGTCTTTCCACGGTTCGAAGAACGCGTGGCCGTCGGACTGCGCAAGCGTCGGTGCGATCGCGGCGAGCTTTTGGTAGGTGTCCTGGTCGAGTCCGGCGTCGGTGGCGATGATCAGGTCGGGTTTCAGGGCCGCGATCTGCTGGACCTGAATTCCGTTGTCCAGGTTGAGCACAACGGGTTTGGCGTTTCCGAGTTTGGGTTGGGCCCACGGCCACACCCCGAACGGCTGGTCGCCGAACCAGTTGGTCACCGCGACCGGCACAATTCCGAGTGCAAGCAGATCGTCCTGTCCGGTGAAGCCGGCGCTGACTACCCGCTTGGGCGGCTGGGGAATGGTCGTCTCGCCGAAGGCGTGCGTGATGGTGAGAGGTCCGCCGCCCCCGCTCGAGGCGGGCGGTGACTTGTGCGACGAGCAGGCCGCGGGCGCGGCGAACACGAGCAGTCCCGCCGCCGCGCCGGCGCGGAGGAACCCCCGTCGGTTCCAGTGCTCGACCATGGCGTGAGAATAGCGTGTTCGCTCAGGTCAACGGGTCGGCCAGGGACTGTAGTCGGCAACCAATTCCTCCTGCGGCGGCCGTTGGTCGTCGGGCACATGCTGCAGGTTGATCCGAATCCGGTACCAGATCGAACTCGGTCCGCGCATGCCGTCGATCAGCACGTCGGCCGGCTCCAGACGTTCGGCCGCGGCGGCATGACGCTCGCGCCAGGTGGCCAGCGCGGCCATCGCCTCGTCCTTGGTCTTGGTGCGGGCGATCTCGATGAGCGGCATCACCGACTGACGCCGTCCGGTCCCATCGCGGCGCGCGCCCTTCGGCGCCTTCTCCGCCGGTCCGAGTTCTTCGGCCAGAGTGAGTAACCGGTCAAGGTCGCCGGCGGTGTCGTTGATTCCCTCCCACGGGTCGCCGAGCTCAGCGAACCGCCGCGGCACCGTCGTCACGGTGAAGGTCGCGGGGTCGCAGTTCTCGACTTCGTCCCACCGCAGCGGCGTCGAGACCCGCGCGTCCGGGGTGGCCCGCACCGAATACGCCGACGCGACGGTGCGGTCTTTGGCGTTCTGGTTGAAGTCGACGAACACCCCCTCGCGCTCCTCTTTCCACCATCGGCTGGTGGCCAGTTCGGGCGCGCGTCGCTCCACCTCTCGGGCGACGGTTTGTGCGGCCAGCCGCACCTGGCGAAAGGACCAGCTCGGAACGATGCGGGCGTAGATGTGAAAGCCGCGAGACCCGGACGTTTTCGGCCAGGCGATCAGCCCGTAGTCCTCGAGTACTTCGCGGGCGACCTGCGCGACGTCCAGGATCTGCGGCCACGTCACGCCGGGCATCGGGTCGAGATCGACGCGGAGTTCGTCGGGATGGTCGAGGTCGTCGGCGAGCACCGGATGCGGGTTGAGGTCGACACAGCCCAGGTTGACTGCCCAGGCCAAACCGGCCGCATCGTGGATAACGGCCTCTTTGGCCGAAGTGCCGGACGCGTACCGCAGTTCGGCGACATCGACCCACTCGGGGCGTTTCTCCGGCGCGCGTTTCTGGAAGATGGCCTCCTGGTCGATGCCCTTGACGAACCGCTTCAGGATCATGGGTCGACCGGCCACACCGCGCAGGGCGCCGTCGGCGACGGCCAGGTAGTACTGGATCAGGTCGAGTTTGGTGTGGCCGGCCCGGCCGTCCCGATCGGGAAAGATCACCTTGTCGGGATGCGTGACTTCAACCTGGCGTCCGCCCACGTCCAAAGACACCGGAGCCATGGGTTCATGCTAATTCGCGAGAACGTTCCGGGCCGCGCTGCGACGTCCGTCACATAGTGTGAAGGCATGCCTCATCTCATCGATCTGCCTGGTCAGGCGTTAACCAAAATCCAGCAGTATGCCGAGCGTGGAGCCTCTGAGCTGCATTACCTCCGCAAAATCATCGAATCCGGCACGTTTAGGTTGGAGAACCCGCTGAACTACGGCGCGATGGCCACCGACATCGCGAAGTGGGGCGAAATCGGCATGCTGCCGTCGTTCAACGCCAGGCGGACGCCCAACCGCGCGGCGATCATCGACGACGAAGGCTCGTTCACCTACCGGGAGCTCGATGAGGCCGCCAACGCGGTCGCCCACGGGCTGCTGGCCAAGGGGGTGCGCGGCGGCGACGGGGTGGCGATCCTGGCGCGCAATCACCGCTGGTTCGCGGTCGCAGAATTCGGCTGCGCACGGGTCGGGGCTCGCATCATCCTGCTCAACAGCTCGTTCTCCGGCCCCCAGATCAAAGAGGTCTCGGAACGTGAGGGCGCCAAGCTGATCATTTACGACGACGAGTACGCCGGAGACGTCAGCAAGGCCAAGCCGCCGCTGGGCAAGCTGCGCGCACTGGGCACCACTCCGGACGGTGAGGACTCCGGCAGCGCCGATGAAACGTTGGCCAACCTGGTCGTCGCCCACAGCAAGGCGCCAGCGCCGAAGGCCAGCAAGCACTCGTCGATCATCATCTTGACCAGTGGCACTACCGGCACCCCGAAGGGCGCCAACCGCAGTACCCCGCCGACGTTGGCGCCGATCGGGGGCATCTTGTCGCACGTACCGTTCAAGGCCAACGAGGTGACCTCGCTGCCGGCACCGATGTTCCATGCCCTGGGTTTCCTGCACGCCACCATCGGGATGTTCCTTGGTTCGACGCTGGTACTGCATAGCAAGTTCAAACCGGCTCAGGTTTTCGAAGACATCGAGAAACACAAAGTGACAGCGGTCGTGGTTGTGCCGGTGATGCTGGCGCGCATGCTCGATGCGCTGGAGAAGATGGACGGCAAGCCCGATTTGTCTAGCCTGCGAATCATTTTCGTCTCGGGTTCAGCGCTAGGTGCCGACGTCGCCGAACGGGCGCTGAAGGACATTGGTCCGGTCGTGTACAACATGTACGGTTCCACCGAGATCGCGTTCGCGACCATCGCGCAGCCACACCACCTCGAGTTCAACTCCACGACGGCCGGGCCCCCGGTCAAGGGTGTCAAGGTCAAGATCTACGACGAAAACGGCAAGGAGTTGCCGCAGGGCGAGGTCGGCAGGATTTTCGTGGGTACCAGCTTCCCGTTCGAGGGCTACACCGGCGGCGGCAACAAGCAGATCATCGACGGCTTGCTGTCATCTGGTGACGTTGGCTACTTCGACGAGCGCGGCTTGCTGTATATCAGCGGTCGCGATGACGAGATGATCGTCTCCGGCGGCGAGAACGTCTTCCCGGCCGAAGTTGAGGACTGCATCAGCGCGCATCCCGACGTGGTGGAGGCCACGGCGATCGGCGTCGAGGACAAGGAGTGGGGCCACCGACTGCGTGCCTTCGTGGTCAAGAAGGACAACGCTGACCTCGACGAGGACACCGTCAAAAAGCATGTGAAGGATCAGCTGGCAAAATACAAGGTGCCGCGGGAAGTGGTGTTCCTCGACGAGTTGCCGCGCAACCCGACCGGAAAAATCCTCAAGCGCGAACTGCGCGAGATCGACGTCGACTAGCGCGCCGGTGTCCTCAGCAATGCCGTCATCGCTGTATCGCCGCCTGGGCGGATACGACGTGATCGCGGCGGTTGTCGACGACATGTTCAGCAGTCTGCGCGGCGACCCGGCCTTCGCCCGGTTCGCGACCGGCCGCAGCCTGGACTCGCACATGCGGGCCCAGCAGTTGCTGATCGAGCAGATCTGTGAACTGAGCGGTGGCCCGTGCCATTACATCGGCCGGGATATGAAAACATCCCACGCCGGGCTGGCAATAACTACTGCCGAGTGGGACGCAAACATGGGTTACGCGATCGCTGCACTGCTGAAAAATGGTGTGCCCGAACCGGAAAGGGCCGAGTTTCTCGAGCTCTTCGAGCGTTATCGGCAAGATATCGTAGAAGTGTAGCCCGGCGATTATTGTGCCGAGCTGGCAGAACGCAAGATCCCCCACTTCGACTTGGATTTGTTGGCTTCACGTCTTGTTAGAGCGAGGTTAGGGCTAGCGAAGGGGTCACCCTTCGAACCCGGCGGCGCCGTCCAGCTGCTCGCGCAGGATGTCGAGTTGTCCAGTGTGACGGGCGATCTCCTGGATCATATGCACGTAGATCCAACGCAGCGACACCGTCGTCTTGAGCCGGCCATGCCACAGCTCGTGGTTCAGCGGATATTGCGCGGCGATCCGGCGGGATTCCTCGCACTGCGCCTGGTATTCGGAGATCAGGGTCGGCAGTGATTCGTCGGGTTGCAGCTCGAACTCCCAGGAACGCTCGTGCGTGCGGCGGTTGTCGTCGAGCCGTCCCTGCAGGAACTGCTCGAACCAGCCGTATTCCGCCCAGCGCAGGTGCTTGACCAACCCCCCGACCGTGGTCGGTGACGGAACGAGATTGCGGCGGGTATCGGCATCGGAGAGTCCGGAAACCTTGCGCACCACGATATCTCGGTAGTCGTCGAGGAAGGCCTCCAGGGTGGCGCGCTCGCCGGCTAGCGGGTGTTCGCGACGATCGGGACGCGGCGTTGCTGCCATGACGGCGAAGCTAGCACTGTCCGCCGGTCGTGAGATCAGCGCCGTTCGCGGATGCTTCGAGTTACTTCGGCGGACAGTTTCGCGTCCGTGAGAAGCAGCTCGATGAGAGCGCTGATGACTTCTTGGCCGGTGACGCGGGCGAACCCTAGGCGGTCGGCCGCTTCTCGCTGCCAAATGTCGAGGGCTCGGTGAGTGGCGGGTGTCAGGTCCACGGTCCGTCTCGTTCGTTGCCCGCGCGAACGTTGGTCGAGCTTCTGGCGGACGTTGTGCAGGCGTTCGGTCCGCGCTGAGGCGTCCGCGCTCGCATATGGTTTGGCTCGAAACGATGACGAACTGGGCTCCATGCGGCTGCGGGACCTTCTTCGGCGTGACTTTTCAGTAGATCAGGAGATCAGTATGTCCGTTGAAGCGTAGTTATGCACTGGTTGCCCGGTGTGTGCGCCGTGTCCCCGCCGGGTATGCCATGGTGAGCGACGGCGGCCGGCTGTTCCCGAAGAGGATTGCGCCGATTTAAATTGTTGAGTTGACTGGTGATTGCTGTGCATAGACAGCCGTATCAGATTTCGCGTATAACGCTCGACATTAATGGTGCGCCAACTAGCGGCCATACCAAGGTAGCTACGAGGTTATCGAATGCTCATTGCATCAAATCATTATTGTGCAGCGGCCTACTGAAGCGCGGATCACGAGTGACGGATATAGAGCTCTGAGCAGCAGGTATCGTCACATCAGTAGTTACTGAATTCAGTATCGACGTATCTCATGAAGTCATGGAATCAGTAACCTATGAAAACCAATTAGCCGAGTTAAAGGGCGTAGCCGTGAATAGATGACGGCGAGTGTAAAACCCGTTCTCAGCTTCATTATCTTGCTAGCTTATCCGTTGCTAAGGATCGTGATTTAGGCTTCCTTTATGTCAGTTTCTCGATGACAAAGGAGCAACCAAAATGTCGATTTCATTGACTTCGGCTGGTCGCCGAGCTGCAGGCGCGTTAGGTGCAAGCGCGGTGGCCGGCGCGATGCTGTTCGGTGGCACCCCCATCGCGCAGGCCGCTCCGGCCGCTCCCGGCACCACCTTCGACATGTCCGGTCCCCACGGCGCCCCCGGTTTCCCGCTTAGGCCCGGCGGAGGCGGCGGGGGTCATGGCGGCGGTTGGGACGGCCACGGCGGCGGCCCAGGCGCTTGGGGCGGCCACAGCGGCTGGGGCGGCGGGGGCGGCCGCGGCGGCTGGGGCCGTTGGGGTGGCCATCCTGGTTGGGGCAATGGAGGTTGGGGGCCACCTGGTTTGGGCTATCGGCCCTGGTGGAACTACTGGTGGTGACGTAACGCCGCCTGGGGGGACAGGCTGGCCCCGCCCTTGGACAGACGGGGCCAGCCGCCCGGTGAGCCGACTGGCTCCGCCCTTGGACAAGACGGGGCCAGTCGGCTTCCGGCACAAAAGTTCACGCCGATCTGAGCTCCGTCAGGTCGGCGTGAACTTTTTGGTCTGCGGGCCTACGGATCGCGGGGCAGCCCCAGTAGCCGTTCGGCGACGATGTTGAGCTGCACTTCGGACGTGCCGCCGTAGATGGTGGTCGCCCGGCTGGCCAGCACATATTCCGCCCACTTGCCGGGCAGCTGTTCAGGGTCGCCGATCGCTCCGTCGGACCCGAAGGACGACAACCCGAATTCGGCGTAGCCCTGTCCGGTACGCATCGACAGCAGCTTGGAGATGGCCGCTGACGGCATCGCGTCTCCGCCGGCCAATGTCAGCAGCGTCGAGCGCATGTTGAGCAGCTTGGCGGCGTGGCCCTCGGCGATCAGTTGTCCGGCGCGGTTCTGCCCGATCTGGTCGAACTGCCCATCTCGGACGAATTCGACGAACTGGTCGAGGCTGGCCAGGAACGGTGCCTCGCTGTTGCCGATCGAGACGCGTTCGGCGGTCAGCGTGTTGCGACTGACCTCCCAGCCGCGGTTGACCTCGCCGAGCACCAACTCGTCGGGTACGAACACGTCGTCGATGAACACGGTGTTGAACATCGCGCCCCCGGAGAGCTCACGCAACGGCTTCACCTCGACGCCCTCGCTCTTCATGTCCAGCAGGAAGTACGTGATGCCATTGTGTTTCGGCGCCGACGGGTCGGTGCGCGCCAACAGCGCACCCCACTGGGACAGTTGCGCGGCGGTGGTCCAGATCTTCTGGCCGGTGATCCGCCAACCGCCGTCGACCTTGGTGGCCTTCGTACTCAACCCGGCCAGGTCCGAACCGGCGCCCGGCTCGGAAAACAGCTGGCACCAGATCATCTCGCCGCGGAAGGTCGGCGGCAGGAACCGCTGCTTTTGCTCCTCGGTCCCGAACGCCACGATCGACGGGACGATCCACGTCGCGATTCCGGTCTGCGGCCGCTTGACCCGCCCGGTGGCGAATTCCTGGGCGATGATGATCTGCTCGATGGGGCCCGACGCCCGGCCCCACGGCGCGGGCAGGTACGGCAACACCCAGCCGCCCTCGGCGAGCGCCACGGTGCGCGGTTCCCGATCCATCGCCTTGAACGC
>NZ_DASXHW010000568.1:0-1504 GCF_036488105.1 Mycobacterium sp.
GCCGAGGACCGCAACCACGATGCCGGCCAGGTCTACGGGGACGTGGATGTCGCCCTCGCGGCCCCGGAACGTGCCATTCGCGTGGGCATACTCACCAAGATCGGTGTGAAATGCGTCGTTCATCTGAGAGACCGTGCCGGCCAGAGTCATTGCCCTAGCGGCGGGGTGGTTCGCCACCACAGCCAGACCGTGCGCAGAGGCGAAAGTTTCGATGGCGGCAATGTCATCCGGGTCGGCCGGGATCGCCAACTCGCCCCGCATAGTGATGCCGAGACCCGCGCGACGCAGCACAAGCGTCGCCTCAACGGAGGCCGTGGGCTCAGCGTCACGCATCCGGAAAGTGCCGAACGGGGCAACGCGAGTGGAACCGGGAATGGCCTGGTGGGGAGGGAGCGGGTTAGACATTTTCGGGTTTCCCTCCGAGGCGTTCCCAGACGTGACAGAGCCCCGACCACCGGAGTAGCGGCGGTCGGGGCTCCGTTTTGTTGCTTAGATCAGGCGGCGGGCGGGGCGTCGACCGGCGGGGCCACCGGCGCCGCAACGGCGTCCAGGGAAGCAACAGCGGCCTTGAGGGCGGTCAGGTCGGCGGGCTGCCCGGCGGCGATCTGCGCCTCCAGGTCGGCGATCTCGGCGGTGATAGCGGACACGTCGCTCTGGATACCGGCGGCAATAGCGTTCAGGTCATCCTGGAGGGCCACGAGTTTTGCTCCTTGTTTTGTGGTCACGACCTTCTGGGCCCGTACGTAGGTCCAGAGGGATTGAATGGCGGCCTCGAACTCGGCACGCCCGACAGGCCAACTAAAGTTCGGATCGGCTTGAGGGTCGGACACGACTCTCCCTTGTGGTGCTAGTGCCTAGGGCCGAACGCCAGGTGGTAGGCGATGACTGCCACGGTGATTACGGCGACCGTCCGCCACACGAGCGGGTACGGGAACGCATCCTCAAGCGACCACACGGCGGAGCTGAGCTTCCAGCGCGGATGCCCCGTGAACACGGCGATCATCTCGGGGATGGCGAAGGCCGAAAAGCTGACCGATGCCCAAATTCCCCAGTACCAGTTCATCGCCAGATCCCCAGGTCAAGATGGAGGATCAACCAGCCGAGGGTGAGCGCGAGCAGGCCGCCGACCAAGATGTGCGTTGCCGACCATTGCCACACCGGCTGATTTGGGGTGACATTCATCAGTCGCCAGAGCTGCCACGAAAGCGTGTTCTCTGGCTGGCCGATTACGAGCGCCCACGTCTCGACGGCTAGGAATGACGTGAACGAGATCCCGAACCAGGCGCACCAAAACCAGCTCCACGCGTTCACGGCCTGCCCTTTCGGTGCTAGTGGCAGTCGCCGTCCGGGTCGCCCTGGGCTGCGTCAGCGTCAGCGCACGGGGCGTGCGAGGCGTGCCCGGACGTGTTCGGGGCCGTGGTGGTGGGGCCGCATGCGGCGAGCAGGAACGCCGCCGCTACGGCGGCGACGAACGCTAGAACCTTGCGCACGGGCGCTCCCTCAG
>NZ_DASXHW010000009.1:0-5440 GCF_036488105.1 Mycobacterium sp.
GATCGGAGTACGTCACGACGCTGTGCGCCTTGGCCGAATTGGTCATGGGGCCCGAAGCCGGGCACGTCCTGCGGGTGGTGTACGCCAAAGAGGGTGTTCGCTAGCTGGCGACCTCAACCATCTCGTCGCCGCACTTGCAGATGTATGCCTGATCGGTGCCGCTGCAGTGACATGCGACCTCGATGCGAACGCGGCAGCCGCAGCCGTCATGACCACAGCTCAATAGGGTGCCTGCTTCGTTGGACATCTTCTCCACCTCTTCTGGATCGGGACCTGACCCGGGTCACCCTATACCCCCAGGGGGTATAGGGCAAGGACGGTTAATGCTGTGGCGGCACGCATCGCCGCAGGGCTAGCGTTGGCTCATGACCCCAAAGCCAACCCCCGCTGAAGTCGACGAATTTCTGGACACCACCGTGCTGGACGACGATCCGGTGTTGTCCGCCGCCCTCGAGGACAGCGACGCCGCCGGGTTGCCGAAGATCGCCGTCTCGGCGCAACAGGGCAAGTTCCTGAGCTTGCTCGCCACCGCGGTCGGGGCCCGTCGCATCTTGGAGATCGGGACACTGGGCGGCTTCAGCACGATCTGGCTGGCTCGCGGCGCCGGCCCGGACGGCCGAGTCACCACGCTGGAGTACGAGCCCAAACACGCCGAGGTGGCCCGGGCCAACATCGACCGCGCCGGTCTCGGCGATCGGGTGGAGGTGCTGGTCGGCGCCGCGCTCGACACGCTGCCGAGTGTCACTGGCGGTCCGTTCGACCTGGTGTTCATCGACGCCGACAAGGAGAACAACCCCGGCTACCTGGAATGGGCCGTCAAGCTCACCCACCCTGGCTCAGTGATCGTGGTGGACAACGTGATTCGGGAGGGCGCGATCCTGTCGCCCGGTCAGGATGCCGTGGTGCGCGGGACGAGAAGGGTGCTCGAACTGCTGGGCGAGCATCCCGGGCTCGACACCGCGGTGCTGCAGACGGTGGGCGCCAAACACTGGGACGGCTTCGCGATCGCGCTGGTGAAGTAGGCGGCTACCCGCAGATCGCTCCGTGGGCCGCCGATCCGACCAGCTTGACGTACTTGCCCAGCACGCCGGAGGTGTAGCGCGGCGGCAGCGGGGTGAAACCATCACGGCGGGAAGCGAACTCGTCAGCATCGACCAGCACGTCCAGGGTGCCGTTGGCGACGTCGAGCCGGATCCGGTCGCCGTCGCGCAGGAAGGCGATCGGGCCGCCGTCGACCGCCTCGGGTGCGACGTGCCCGACGCACAGGCCAGTGGTGCCGCCGGAGAACCGGCCGTCGGTCAACAGCAGCACATCCTTGCCCAGGCCGGCGCCCTTGATAGCACCGGTGATGGCGAGCATTTCCCGCATCCCCGGTCCGCCCTTGGGGCCTTCGTAGCGGATCACCACCGCGTCACCGTGGGTGATGGTGCCGTCCTCCAGGGCATCGAGTGCTGCCCGCTCGCGCTCGAAAACCCTTGCCGTGCCCTCGAACACGTCGGAGTCGAAGCCGGCCGACTTGACCACCGCGCCTTCGGGTGCCAGCGAACCGTGCAGGATGGTGATCCCGCCGGTGGGGTGGATGGGGTTGTCCACTGCCCGCAGCACCTTGCCGTCCGGGTCGGGCGGTGCGATGTGCGCGAGGTTCTCGGCCATGGTCCGCCCGGTCACGGTCAGGCAATCGCCGTGCAGCAGACCGGCATCCAGCAGGGCCTTCATCACCACCGGCACACCGCCGATGTGGTCGACGTCGAACATCACGTGCTTGCCGAACGGCTTGACGTCGGCCAGATGCGGCACCTTGGCGCCGATCCGGCTGAAGTCGGCCAGCGACAGCTTCACGTCGGCCTCGTGTGCGATGGCCAGCAGATGCAGCACCGCGTTGGTCGAGCCACCGAACGCCATCACCACCGCGATAGCGTTCTCGAAGGCCTCCTTGGTCAGGATGTCGCGCGCCGTGATGCCACGGCGCAACAGACCGACGACAGCTTCACCGCTGCGCCGTGCGTATCCATCGCGCCGACGGTCGGTCGCCGGCGGTGCGGCGCTCCCGGGCAGCGACATGCCCAACGCCTCGGCCGCGCTGGCCATGGTGTTGGCGGTGAACATGCCGCCGCAGGCGCCCTCGCCGGGACAGATGGCCCGCTCGATCGCGTCGACGTCCGCTCGCGGCATCAGGCCGCGGGCGCAGGCGCCGACCGCCTCGAACGCATCGATGATCGTCACGTCGCGCTCGGTGCCGTCGGACAGCTTGGCCCGGCCCGGCAGGATCGAGCCCGCATAGAGGAAGACCGCGGCCAGATCCAGGCGAGCCGCGGCCATCAGCATGCCGGGCAGCGACTTGTCGCAGCCGGCCAGCAGCACCGATCCGTCAAGGCGTTCGGCCTGCATGACGGTTTCCACGCTGTCGGCGATCACCTCGCGCGACACCAGGGAGAAGTGCATGCCCTCGTGGCCCATCGAGATGCCGTCGGACACCGAGATCGTGCCGAACTCAAGCGGATAGCCGCCGGCGGCGAACACGCCCTCCTTGACGGACTTGGCCAGCCGGTCCAGCGACAGGTTGCAGGGCGTGATCTCGTTCCACGACGACGCCACCCCGATCTGCGGCTTGGCGAAGTCCTCGTCGTCCATTCCCACCGCGCGCAACATCCCGCGCGAAGCGGCCTTTTCCAGGCCGTCGGTGACCTCGCGACTGCGGGGCTTGATGTCGATGGTGTCCTTGCTGTCGGCCATTGCTCAAGTATGCGTGTAGCGCCATGTCGGCCAAAATCATTAAAATACCCCCACGGGGTATATTCGCCGCACCGGCGAACGCCGATTTACCAGGCCGCCGTGGCGCCGGCGCCAGCCGACGTTGACAATGGTGACAACATCGGCGCCATCGCGATGGCCCCGAGCATGATTTTCAAGACCACGATGTTGGAGGGCCAGATGGCACCCGTACACGGCTACTCGTCGCAGAAAGACAACTACGCCAAACGTTTGCGGCGGATCGAGGGCCAGGTGCGTGGCATCGCGAAGATGATCGAGGACGACAAGTACTGCATCGACGTCCTCACCCAGATCAGCGCCGCCAACAACGCCCTGCGATCAGTCGCGCTGAACCTGCTCGACGAGCACCTTGGACACTGCGTCACCCGCGCCGTCTCGGAGGGCGGCACCGAGGCCGACGAGAAGCTGGCCGAAGCTTCCGCGGCCATCGCGAGACTCGTCCGCTCCTGATCGTTAACGCGATGCCCGCAACGCATGGTTGAGTAGTGGCCGTGGTGCCAGCTCGTGCCGCCGAAGGGCGAACCGCTACGAGCGGGCCCTGGAGTGCCCGAATCGCCGTGCAGCTGGCGGTGCTGGCCGCGGCGGCCTTTACCTACGTCACCGCCGAGCTGCTGCCGGTCGGCGCGCTCCCCGCGATCGCTCGTGACCTTCACGCCAGCGTCCCGATGGTCGGCACGTTGCTGGCCTGGTACGCCCTGGTGGCAGCCGTCACGACCATCCCGCTGGTCCGCTGGACCGCACTCTGGCCGCGACGGCGCGCGCTGCTGCTGTCCCTGACCTGCCTGACCGTGTCCCAGCTGATCTCCGCGCTCGCACCCAACTTCGTGGTGCTGGCCTGCGGCCGGGCCCTGTCGGCGGTCACCCACGGCCTGATCCTGTCGGTCATTGCTCCGATCGCCACTCGGCTGGTTCCGGCCAGCCACTCCGGGCGCGCGACTACGAGCATTTACATCGGTATCAGCCTGGCCGTGGTGGTGGGCAGCCCGGCCACGGCGGCGATCAGCCTGGAGTGGAACTGGCGGGTGGCCGTCGCGGCGGTGACCGTGCTGGCCGCGCTGGTGACCGTGGTGGCCTGGCTCGTGCTGCCGGTGATGGCCTTGACCGATGGGCAGCGGGCAGTCGTCGGCCGGAGTGCACACCATTACCGCAATCGGAGACTGGTCATCGTCAGCTTGCTCACCATGATCGCGGTCACCGGGCACTACATGTCCTACACCTTCTTCGCCGTGATCGTCCGCGACGTGGTGGGGGTGCGGGGACCGGACATCGCCTGGCTACTGGCGACCTACGGGATCGCGGGCCTGTTGGCGATCCCGCTGGTGGCCCGACCGATGGACCATCGGCCGAGGGCCGCGACCATCAGCTGCATGGTCGCGCTGTACGTGACATTCCTGGTGCTGACTGCGCTGGCGTTGCACCGGCTGCCGCCGACAGCGACGGCTTTGATCGGGGTCATCGCGATCGCGTTGTGGGGCGGCACCGCCAACGCGGTGTCGCCGATGCTGCAATCTGCGGCAATGCGCGCCGGCGCCGACGATCCGGACGGCGCGTCCGGGCTGTACATGGCGGCGTTTCAGATCGGCATCATGGCCGGATCGTTTGCCGGCGGCTTGTTCTACGAGCACGGGATGCTGATGATGCTGGCCGCCTCCGCGACCTTGATCGGTGTCGGAGCCGCCGGAATGACCATCGAGCGGCAGCTCTTCGACGTTCCCACCGAGGATCGACCGTAAAAGGTAAACCAGCAGGTCAGCGGACTGGTTGACACGCGTTTTCACTCCGAGCGGCGACAGCTGAATTAATAGCTGGGCGCTGCGCTACTGCATACTGGTTCGAGACCGTGACTTGGAGGGATACAAATGTCGCGTTGGACCACGGGTCCTCTGGCCGCTGCGTGCAGCGCAGTGGGAGTGACCGCTGCGCTCATGTTGGGCAGCGGTTTGGCGCTCGCCGACCCGGAGCCGCCGCCCCCGCCCGCGCCAGCAGTAGACGCCCCGGCGCCGCCGCCGCCCGGCGACCCGGCGCCGCCGCTTCCGCCTGCCGACCCGCTGGCGGTGCTGCCGCCGCCCAACCCGTTCGCACCTCCGCTGCCCCCGGGCGACCCATCGGCACCGGCGCCGGCTCTGCCGCCGGCCAGTCCGGCCGCAGGCGCGCCGGCCACCTCGGCCGCCGCGCCCTCGGGTCCGGTTGTCGGCCAGAACCCGGAGCCGTTCACCGGCGCGCCGCCGTTCGTGCCGCCGACCTTCAATCCGGTCAACGGCTCAACGGTCGGCGTGGGCGAGCCGATCATCATCAACTTCGCGCGCCCGATCGCCGACCAGCACATGGCCGAACAGGCGATCCACGTGTCGTCGACGCCGCCGGTGTCCGGCAAGTTCTACTGGCTGACCCCCAGCCAGGTTCGCTGGCGTCCGCTCAGCTTCTGGCCGGCGCACACCGCGGTGCACGTCGACGCGGCCGGCACCCAGGAGAACTTCGTCACCGGTGACTCGCTGATCGCCACCGCCGACGATGCGACTCACCAGCTGATCGTCACCCGCAACGGGACGGTCGAGCAGACCTTCCCGATGTCGATGGGCATGGCTGCGGGCGGTCACCAGACGCCTAACGGCACCTACTATGTGCTCGACAAGAAGGCCAAGGTGGTGATGGATTCGTCCACCTACGG
>NZ_DASXHW010000047.1:0-7715 GCF_036488105.1 Mycobacterium sp.
GTAGCCGCCAATAATGAAGCCGCCGTTCGAAAGCGTCGTCTCGCAGCACGGTGCCACCGTGCTGCGGGTGGCGCGCGCGGTCCTCGGCCACGCCGACGCTGACGACGCCTGGTCGGAGACTTTCCTGGCGGCGCTGACGGCCTACCCCGAGCTGCCGGCCGACGCCAACGTCGAGGCGTGGCTCGTCACGATCGCCCACCGCAAGGCGATCGACATCACCCGCGCCTCGGCCCGACGGGCCATACCCGTGCCGGACACACCGGACCGGCCGCCGCCGGGTCACGCCGACGACCATTTCGAGCTCACCGAAGCCGTCGCCGGCCTGCCCACCAAGCAACGTCAGGCGGTGGCCTATCACTACCTGGCCGGGCTGCCCTACGCCGAGATCGCCAAGCTGCTCGACAGCAGCGCGGCCGCCGCCCGCCGCGCGGCCGCCGACGGCATCGCCACCCTGCGGCGCACCTATTCCCATGACCTCACAACGGAGTTCGCTGATGACCACCATTGACCTCGCCGTGCTGTATCCGGTCGACAGTGCCGACCTGACCCGGCTACACACCCGTCTGGCCGCCGCCGCTGACGACGACGACCTCCTCGACGTCGCGTATCGGACGATCGACTCCCCGGTCGGCTCGCTGCTGATCGCCGCGACGCCCGTCGGGCTGGTGCGCGTGGCGTTCAGCACCGAGGGCCATGACGCCGTCCTGCAGAACCTGTCCGACCGGATCAGCCCCCGATTGCTGCACGCCCCGGCCCGCCTGGACGCCGTGGCGCGGCAACTCGACGAGTATTTCGCCGGACGTCGTCACGCCTTCGACGTTCCACTGGATTGGCAGCTCTCCAAGGGATTTCGCCGTGTGGTCCTCGGTCACCTGGCCATCGACATCGGCTACGGCACCACGGCCAGCTACGGTGCCCTGGCCCGACTTTCGGGTTCGCCCAAGGCCGTTCGCGCCGTCGGGACTACCTGCGCGACCAACCCCATCCCGGTCGTGGTGCCGTGCCACCGGGTTGTCCGCTCCGACGGCACCATGGGCGGCTACCGCGGCGGACCGACCGCCAAACGCGCGCTGTTGGATCTCGAAGGCGTCGAATGACGCCCGCACGCAACCGGGTTTCGCCTCGCGGCGACATCATCGCGGTCACGGGCCGCGGAGCATGGATGGGCAATCGGGGTCGACTGCACGAAGGACGCGGCGCCCGCGACGTCGTCAGGAACTCTCAGGGCAAGGCCTGGATCACCTGCGTCTTGGAGTTCAGAGGCCGTCACTCCGAACAGTGGGCGCCCAATCACTACACGCAGTTGTTCTTTCTCGACGAGGCTGTCGCATTCGCCGCGGGTCATCGCCCCTGCGCCGAATGCCGCCGCAGCGACTACAACGGCTACCGGCAGATGTGGCATGAAACCCACGGCAGCGCAACGCCTTGCGCCAAGGACATCGACAACGTGCTGCACCGCGAACGGGCCGCATCGCATCGGATGCAGTGGCCTGCCCTGCCCGATGGGGCATTCGTCGACACAGACGACGGGCCGGCCGTTGTCGTCGGCGATCACCTTGCGGCGTTCGACGAAGATGCCTATACGTATCGACGACTGATGACCAGGCCGGTCGAGGGTGCCGTGTCGATGCTCACCCCACCGTCGACGGTGGCGGTGCTGAGCGCGGGATACCCAGTCCAGATCGATCAGAGCGCGCTGAGCTAGGGGGCACGACTGCCCGCGCAATCAATCTTCTATGTCGCAGTAGGCTGTCAAACCATCCGAGCGGAAGGGCCGAAAGTGACAGCAGCCGAACATACTTACGATGTCGTCGTTCTCGGCGCCGGACCGGTTGGACAGAATGCCGCCGAGCGCGCCCGAGCGGGTGGTCTCAGCGTCGCAATGGTGGAACGAGAACTGGTGGGCGGCGAATGTTCCTACTGGGGGTGTGTGCCCAGCAAGGCGCTCCTGCGTCCGGTGATCGCCGTCGCCGATGTAGATCACCTGGACGGCGCCCGTGAAGCGGTCACAGGTTCGATCAGCGCGGGCGGCGTTTTCGGTCGACGAGACCGTTACGTGAGCAACTGGGACGACGCGGGTCAAGCCGATTGGGTAGCCGGGATCGGTGCAACTCTGGTGCGCGGTCACGGACGACTGGACGGTCGCCGTCGCGTCACGGTCACTACGGCAGGCGGGGACTCATCGGTGCTCACCGCACGGCACGCCGTCGTCATCTGCACGGGAAGCCGTGCGGCACTTCCGGATTTACCGGGGATCGATCAGGCTCGGCCGTGGACGAACCGCAGAGGCACCGATAGCAGCTCGGTGCCAAACCGCTTGGCGGTCGTCGGCGCGGGCGGGGTCGGCGTCGAAATGGCAACCGCATGGCAAGGTTTGGGCGCGTCAGTCACATTGTTGGCCCGGGGTCCAGGACTGCTGCCACGGATGGAATCGTTCGTCGGTGAGTTCGTCGAGCGCGGCTTCCTGAAGTCCGGAGTCGATGTCCGACTGAATGTGTCCGTGAGCCGACTGCACCGTCCAGACCCGGATGGACCGGTGACGCTGACATTGAGCGACGGCAGCGAGTTGGAAGTTGACGAAGTGCTGTTTGCGACGGGTCGCGCACCGAACAGTGATGACATCGGTTTGCAGACAGTGGGACTCACACCTGGCAGCTGGCTCGATGTCGACGACACCTGTCGCGTCACGACGGTCAAGGACGGATGGCTCTATGCCGCCGGTGACGCCAACCATCGAGCGCTGCTTACCCACGAGGGCAAATACCAGGCGCGGATAGCCGGCGCGGCGATCGCGGCGCGGGCGGCGGGCGCGACATTGGACACGGCACCGTGGGGCGCACATGCGACCACTGCCGACCATCACGCAGTGCCGCAGGTTTTCTTCACCGATCCCGAAGCCGCGGCGGTCGGATTATCGGCCCACCAAGCTGAGCAGGCCGGTCACCGGGTGCACACGGTTGACGTCGAAATAGGCGATGTCGTGATGGGCGCGAAACTTTATGCCGACGGATACACCGGGCGGGCGCGGATGGTGGTCGACGCCGACCGTGGCTACTTGCTCGGCGTGACGTTCGTCGGTCCTGGCGTCTCGGAGCTTCTACACTCGGCCACCGTCGCCGTCGCCGGCCAAGTGCCCGTCGACCGGCTCTGGCACGCCGTGCCATGCTTTCCGACGATCAGCGAAGTCTGGCTGAGACTTCTTGAGGCGCATCGCGATTCGACCGCGGCCTAGCCGCTACTGTCGGGCCGAGGTTCGCCGAGCCGGGATCTGATCGCGCCCCACGGGTCGGCGTAGCGGCCCGGCGTGTCCCGATACGCGGCCTGGCGCTTCAGGAACTGCCGCACGACGGGGCCGACGAAGGACATCGGATAGCGCTTCCACCCGACGATGGCCCGCATCTCCGCGAGCATGTCCGGCCACGAGTGATGCTGGAACGACAACGCCTGCTGTGCGCGGGCGGTATCCAACCAGTCGGTGACAAACCAGTTTTCGTCGCTGTCGGGATCACCGGGGCGGCCGGCGGGCAGGACGTTCGACAGTCCCATGGCCGCGGCCAGCGCCAGCCCGACCTCCTTCTGCCGGTGCAGATGCGAATCGTCGCCGGCGATCAGCAGAGTTTCGCCCGCGACGTCGGCCGTCGTTGCGGCGGCGAACGCGGCCGCGACGTCCCGGACGTCGACGGTGTGGATGCGCCCGTCGGCCGGCAGCGCGCTTTCGAAGAACAACGCGTCGCCGGTGAACGGCATCGCACCCGGCTCAACGCTGATCACCCCACCAAGGCGCAGGATCACCCACTCCAAACTCGAAGCCCGGACCTGGTTTTCGGCCACGACCTTATGGGCTCCGTAGAGGTCCGCCGGCCGCAGCGGGGAGTCGACGCGCAGCCGGTCGGGGTGACGATGCGGATTGCGGGACCCGTAGACCGCGTTGCTGGAGGCCAACACGAAGCGCGGCGGATGTTCGATTGCCTCCGCGGCGCGCAGCAGCGCCGCGGTGGCGTCCACGTTGACGCGACGCGCGAGTTGGGGGTGGCGATAGGCCGCCGGCAGAATCACCGCGGCCAGGTGGACGATCGCCGTCGGCAACACCTCTGCGAGCAGCCGGTCAACGTCGTGCTGGTCGGTGAGATTGGCCCAGCTCACCGCGGCGCCGGCGGGCAGCGACGCGGCGGCTTTGCGCTGGGCGGGGGTCCCGAGGTCGGTGGCGACCACGCGGTGGCCGTCGGCGGCCAGCCGGCGCACGGTCTGCGAACCGACTAGGCCAAAACCGCCTGTGACAAGAACCTTCTCGGTCATCGTCCTCAATTCGGTTCGGGCTCCCAGCCTGCGGATATGACATTCTCTAAAAAGGAGAGTATCATGCTGCTAACATTTGATCAGCAACCGCGAGGGCTCACTCATGGCGAAATCGCCGAAGAATCGCGAGACGGCCAAATGGGATCCGGAATTCACCAAGCAGATCGCGAACACCGTCGGACCTTTGATCAAGCGGTATCACCGCGCCGAGGTCCGCAACATCGACAACATTCCGAGATCGGGTGGAGCGCTGGTGGTGTCCAACCACTCTGGCGGAATGATGACTCCCGACGTCTTCATCTTCTCGCCGGCCTTCTACAACGAATTCGGCTACGACCGACCCGTGTACACGCTCGGCCATTACGGCATCTTCATGGGCCCGTTGGACGGAGTGCTGCGTCGCCTCGGCGTCATAGAGGCCAGCCGCGAGAATGCCGCCGTGGCACTGCATTCGGGCGCGGTGGTGTTGGTGTTCCCGGGTGGGGATTACGACTCCTACCGACCAACGTTCACGGAGAACACCATCGACTTCAACGGCCGTACCGGGTACATCAGGACGGCTATCGAGGCCGGCGTTCCGATCGTGCCGACGGTGTCGATCGGCGGCCAGGAAACCCAACTGTTCTTGACCCGCGGCAATTGGCTGGCCCGCAAACTCGGCCTGACCAAGGCTCGGATGGACATCTTGCCGGTGAGCTTCGGTTTTCCGTTCGGCTTGAGCGTGGTCTTCCCGCCGAATGTTCCGCTGCCATCGAAGGTTGTCACCGAGGTCCTCGAGCCGATCGATATCACCGCGCGATTCGGCAAGGACCCCGACGTGGCCGAGGTGGACGAGTACGTCCGTTCGGTGATGCAGGCCGCGCTGGACCGGTTGGCCGAGCAGCGCCGGTTCCCGATCCTGGGCTGACCTCCGACTCCTGAGCTGCCGACGGCGAATCTGCGATTTCGGCGAATACGCCATCTCGTTGGTGCTTGCATGAACAGGTCGGCACGGAGGTGGGCGTGAAAAGACTCAACGGCATGGACGCCATGCTGCTTTACAGCGAGACGCCCAACCTGCACACGCACACACTGAAGGTGGCGATCATCGATCCTTCCGGCGACGGCGAGTTCAGCTTCGACGCCTTCCGGCGCCACCTTCGCCGGCGCCTGCATCTGTTGGAACCGTTGCGCTACAAGCTCGTTGACATCCCCTGGCGGCTGCACCATCCGATGTGGCTGGAGAATTGCGAGGTCGACTTGGACTACCACCTGCACCGGGTTCAGGTGCCTGCACCCGGCGGGCGCCGCGAGCTCGACGCGGTCGTCGGCGAGGTGGCGTCCACACCGCTGGACCGCAGCCGGCCGCTGTGGGAATTTCACTTCGCCGAAGGGCTGTCCGGCGGACGGTTTGCCCTGATCGGCAAGATCCACCACGCCTTGGCCGACGGCGTCGCCTCGGTCAATCTGCTGGCACGGGCGATGGACCTCAAGGACGCACCGACCGACGAGCGGGACAACGACGAGGCCGGCGTCACACCGACCACCGCAAGTCTGTTGCGCGCCGCCGGCCGCGACCACATCCGCCAGATCGCCGAGCTCCCAGGGCTAGTCAGCGACGCCGCCAAAGGATTCAGCCGGGTGCGCCGGCGCACCCGGGAGCGCGGCGATCACCCGGACCTCGCGGACGCCTTCGACGCGCCCCCGACCTTCCTCAACCACGTGGTGTCGCCGCAGCGCCGGTTCGCCACCGCCGCACTTCGGCTGGCCGACGTCAAGGCGACCGCGAAAGCCCTCGGCATCACGCTCACTGATCTGATCCTGGCGACGGCTGCCGGTGGGCTACGCGAGCTGTTGTTGCGCTATGACGGCAAAGCCGACCGCCCGATCATCGCGTCGGTCCCGACCGCCACCGACAAGTCCGAGCGCGTGACCGGCAACGAGATCAGCGGCCTGTCGATTTCGCTGCCGGTGCATGTCGCCGATCCGGCCGAACGCGCGCAGCTGGTCGCGCTGGCGACCAAGATCGCCAAGGAGGATCACGAGATCCTCGGGCCACGCCTGTACGGGCGGATGGTGGGCTATCTACCGACGGCGATCGCCCCGGCGGCATTCCGGTGGCTCGGGCAGCGCGATGCGCCGAACAAGATGATGAACGTCGCGGTGTCCAGCGTGGTCGGGCCTAGGGAGCGTGGCCACTTCGGCGGTGCCCCGGTCAGCGAGATTTACTCGACGGGTGTGCTGTCACCGGGAGCTCCGGTCAACATCACGGTGTGGAGCTATGTCGACCAGCTGGGCATCGCGGTGCTCACCGACGACGAGACGTTCAAAGACCCACATGAGGCAACCGATGCGCTCACTGCGGCGTTCAGCGAATTACGCAGCGCCGCAGGGCTTTCGGTCGGTAACAGCACGGTCGGCCTGATGGCCGATCACGCGCTGCGATAGCCGCGGCTCAGGCGGCGAGAACGGCGTCCAGCGCCGAATAGAACAGGCCCAGCCCATCGTCGGAAGGCCCGGTCAACGCCTCGATCGCATGTTCGGGGTGCGGCATCAACCCGACGACGCGGCCGTTGGCCGAGCTGACACCGGCGATGTCGCGCAACGAGCCGTTGAGGTTGTCGTGGTAGCGAAACACCACGCGGCCTTCGCCTTCCAACTCGTCGAGCACGTCGGCGGAGGCCACGTAACGGCCCTCGCCGGACTTCAACGGGATCAATAGATCGGCGTCCGACTCGAACCGAGACGTCCATGCCGTCGACGTCGATGCCACCCGCAGCCACACGTCGCGGCAGACGAAATGCAAACCGGCATTGCGGGTGAGCGCACCGGGCAGCAGCCCGGCCTCGCAGAGCACCTGAAAACCGTTGCAGATGCCCAACACCGGCAAACCGCGGTCTGCGGCGGTGACGACTTCCCCCATCACCGGGGCGAATTTCGCGATGGCCCCACAGCGCAGGTAGTCGCCGTAGGAGAAGCCGCCGGGCACCACCACCGCGTCGACACCTTTGAGGTCGGCGTCGGCGTGCCACAGGCTGACCGCCTCGGCGCCGACAGCACGCACCGCACGGGCAGCGTCGACGTCGTCGAGCGTGCCGGGAAAGGTGATGACGCCGATCCGCGTCGTCACTGCGCTTCTCGGCTGACGGTCCAGTCTTCGATCACGGTGTTGGCCAGCAGCGACTCGGCGATCTCTTCCAGCGCCGAGTCGTCGACGCTGTCGTCCACCTCGAGCTCAAATCGCTTGCCCTGCCGCACGTTTGAGATACCGGCATGTCCGAGCCGGCCCAGTGCGCCGACGATCGCCTGACCCTGCGGGTCGAGAATCTCACCCTTGGGCATTACGTGCACAACGACCCGGGCCACCCGCACTCCTCCTGCTGTCTTGGCTGCTCGGCGCCAACTCTACCGGTCGGCACCGCAACCGTCGTGCTAGCACG
>NZ_DASXHW010000086.1:0-9308 GCF_036488105.1 Mycobacterium sp.
GTTCGTGCCGCCGTTCGCCACCTGGTACGCGGCGAACTTGTTCGCGATCGTTCCGTTGCGAAATATTCTTCCCGGTGCGCCGCCGCCGGGTTCGATGATCGACCAGGCGCTGGTGCAGTGGGTGCTGCTCGCGCTGGCGACAGCGATGGCGTTGTACATCTACTCCTATGTCCGGCAAGGGGATTGACGCGTCACGACCCGTGGCAGGTGAGTTCGGCGCGCACGATCACGCTGTCGGAGGTCAACAGGTTGGTTTCCACGTCCCCGTAGAACGCGCTGTTGTCCGGGCTCCAATTGGCGGTCTGTACGGTCGTCGCGTAGACCCGTTTGTGCCCAATGGCTTTGGCGTTGTCGTCAGCGTTGAAGTCACTGAGCCGCTGCGGATTTGAGCCGTCGGGGCTCATCGTCCACCAGTCGGTGCCGTGTGACGGGTTGTCGGCGTTGGTCATCCACAGCACCTGCCCATCGGGGGTGTAGCGGGGATGCTCGTTGTAGCTGTTGCCGCGCGTAAGTCGAGTAATTGCACCGGAATTCAGGTCGTAGCGGTAGATCTGGTTGCTCCAGAAGTTGTGGGTTTCGAAATCGCTGGTGAACACCAGAGATGAGGAATCGGCTGAGAAGCCGCCGGTTTCGTTGAAGGCGTCGCCGGTCGGCGACACGGCGCGGACGTTGGACAACGCCGGTGTGCCGTCCGGGCCGACGTTGAAGTCGGCCACCTTGATCGCCCAGAACCCGGCGAACCGATTCGGGTCGAGCGCCTTGGCGGACTTGGTGCGCTCGGTCCATTCGAGCAGCCGCCCGTCAGGAGAGAACTCCGGGATGATCGTGCCGTCGTCCTGATCGGTGGCGACGTCGGTGAGCTGCCAGGCGTGTGAGCCGTCGGCGCTGGCCACCCACAGATCGGAGTAGCTGCCCCAGCCCGGCGTGGCGGTCACCGAGCTGCCCGGATGGATCGACTTCTCGGCGACGAAGGCGATGAACGCCCCCGATGGGCTCCAGACCGGTGTGCCGGTGCTGCGCTGCGGGAAACCGCCC
Organism: Mycobacterium sp.; assembly: GCF_036488105.1. Lineage (GTDB taxonomy): Bacteria > Actinomycetota > Actinomycetes > Mycobacteriales > Mycobacteriaceae > Mycobacterium. Next base: position 1,036 of record NZ_DASXHW010000086.1, read on the forward strand.
GACCCCGCTCCGAGCTGGACGGGGTCGGAGCCGTCCGGTTTGACCGTATAGATGTGATAGGCGCCGTCGGTGCCCTTGGCGTTGTAGGCGAGCAGGTTCTTGGCCTTCGACCAGTCGGAGCCGAAGGCGTCCCGCTTGAAGACCTGGTAGTTGATCGGCGGCCCGCATCCGGGACGTCCGACGGATTTGCCGGGCGTCGGCTCTGCGAGGCGGCCCTTGACCGGCGGATGGGCGCAGGAAGCGCAGAGAATGATGCAAATAGCTGAGGCAATCTTTGTTCTTTGCGACCAGGACATAGCTGCGACTCTTTCAGTCAGCGGCCGCATTCATCCACAACTCGCGACCCGGCCCAAAAGTTTCCGTCAGTGGACCATGGCATAATCGAACCTATGTTCGATAAACCGATGGCTGCCGCACTTGCTGAGCGGATAGTTGCGGCTTCGCGGGCGGAGAACCGCGCGGCGGGCGAGCGGCTTGCGGCTATTGGGGAATTTGATCTTTTGCGCCTGCGTCAGGTCGGGGAGCGTGAGACCTGGTGCACGGATACCCAAGAGGCGATCGCGGCCGAGGTGGGCGCGGCGTTAAGCGTTACCCAGGCGCAGGCGACCAGTTACCTCTACTACGCCCGGACTATGCGCACACGACTGTCACAGGTGGGTGCGCTACTCCAAGCTGGTGACGTCTCATATCGCATGTTCCAGACGATCGCCTATCGCACCGATTTGATCACCGACCCCGAGGTGATGGCAGCCGTGGATGCGCGGCTCGCGGCCGCGATCCCGCGGTGGCCGGCAATGACGCAGGGTCGTCTGGCCAGTTATGTGGACCGGGTTGTGGCTCGCGCCGATCGTGATGCGGTGCGGCGCCGGCGTGAGCTGCGCGGAGATCGGGAAGTGTCGATCTGGGGCGATGCAGATGGCTTGACCGAGATATTCGGCCGGCTCGTCACCACCGATGCCCACGCGGTCGATGCGCGGCTGGATGCGTTGGCCGCCACGGTCTGTGCGGATGATCCGCGCACCCGCAATCAGCGCCGCGCCGATGCCATGGGGGCCATGGCGGCCGGGGCCGATCGGCTGATGTGTCGTTGTGGGCAGCCGCACTGCTCGGCCGCCGCCACGCCTGCGCCTAGAGCGGTGGTGATCCATGTGCTCGCCGAGCAGGCCACTCTTGACGGGTCTACGCAGACGCCTGGTTCGATGATCGGGTCGGACGCGCTGATCCCCGCCGAGCTGATCGCAGACTTGGCCAAGTCGGCCAAGCTGCGGCCACTGTTCCATCCAGCTGATGCGGCACCGGAGCGTGGCTACGCGCCGTCGCAAGCGTTGGCGGATTTCGTCCGCTGCCGCGATCTGACGTGCCGGTTCCCCGGCTGTGATAAGCCCGCGGTGCGCTGCGATGTCGACCACACCGTCCCCTATGGCGACGGCGGTCCGACACACGCGTCGAACCTCAAATCCCTTTGCCGCCTTCATCATTTGATCAAGACCTTCTGGGGTTGGTGCGATCAGCAGCTTCCCGATGGCACGCTGATCTGGACCGCGCCATCTGGCCAGACTTACGTCACCACTCCGGGTAGCGCCTTGCTGTTCCCCAGTCTCTGCACACCAACCGGCGCGCTAGACCCCACACCTCAGCGGTCGCGGTGCGTCGACCGAGACGCGATGATGCCCAAGCGGCGACGGACCCGGGCCCAACACCGCGCCGACTACATCGCCACCCAACGGCGACGAAACCGCCAAGCGCGCCAATCCGTTTCATGCGGACCCGCGCCACCGTTGGGAGACGACGAACCCCCGCCCTTCTGAGTTCTTGCCGTGGGGGCATGTTTAGCCGTGCAGGTGGTGAGCGCAACCGGCAGCCTGGCGGACGATACTGGACTTGCGAAACCAGTCCGATGGTAAGTCGGAGGATTTTTACATGCCCGCATCGCGTCCGGATAACCACGAGCAGCTACCGCCGCTGGCCGCGGAGGATTACACCTGTGATGTCTGCGCGCTGGTCTATCCGGAGATCACGGTCGACGACGCCGTCGGCGTCATTATCGGCTTGCCGGGTGTGGTCCGGGCGGTGGTCTCCGCTATCTCGCCTGAGGCGTGCCGGAGACAAGGTAGGCAAGTCTGGTCGGTCGCTGAGTACCTTTGCCATCTTCGTGATGTCTACGTGAGCTACACCATCCGACTCCACCGCATCCGCGCGGAAGATCGGCCTGCACTGGAGCCAATGTTCAACGACCTGCGGGCGCGCCGATTCCGGTACAACGATTGCGACATAAATGCCACGCTGGACGAACTGTCTGCAGCTGCCGAGGGTTTCTGCGAGCAAATCGCCCGTATGGAAGAAGGGAACTGGGACCGCATCGCGACGCGTTTGCCCGGCGAGGATCGCACCGCCCGTTGGCTGGTCCGTCAAGCGATGCACGAAGGTATCCATCACCTCGGCGACATCCGGAGAGTCGGCGGCATCAGCGGGTAGTCGGCCGCCGGTAATGGCCGTCGACCAGGAATTTGGCTCTGAGCAGGTCTTCACCTAGACTCTAGGGGTTGCCTTGGGCAGACCTCGGCTGGCATCTCGAAGCTTCATCGTCAGCCCCGCGTGCCTTTCGGTGACGAAGACCATGCACGACAGGTCTGTGGACCATGTCCTCCGGCTCATCCGCGCGTGGGCGTGCATACGTGAACCAGGTCAGGAGATCGAGTGATTCAGCAGGAATCGCGGCTGAAGGTCGCCGACAACACGGGCGCCAAGGAGATCTTGTGCATCCGCGTGCTCGGCGGCTCGGGTAGGCGTTACGCCGGCATCGGCGACGTCATCGTGGCGACGGTCAAAGACGCCATCCCCGGTGGCAACATCAAGCGCGGTGAGGTCGTCAAGGCCGTCATCGTTCGCACCGTCAAGGAGCGCCGCCGTGCCGACGGCAGCTACATCAGGTTCGACGAGAACGCGGCCGTCATCATCAAGCCCGACAACGACCCGCGTGGAACCCGCATCTTCGGGCCGGTTGGCCGTGAGCTGCGGGAAAAGCGCTTCATGAAGATCGTCTCGCTTGCCCCGGAGGTGTTGTAGATGAAGGTGCACAAGGGTGACACGGTCCTGGTGATCGCGGGCAAGGACAAGGGCGCCAAAGGCAAAGTGATTCAGGCTTACCCGACTCGCAACAAGGTGCTGGTCGAGGGCGTCAACCGGATCAAGAAGCACACCGCGATCTCGACCAACCAGCGCGGAGCGCAGTCGGGCGGGATTGTCACGCAGGAAGCCGCGATCCACGTCTCCAACGTGATGGTGGTCGACTCCGACGGCAAGCCCACTCGGATCGGCTACCGGGTCGACGAGGAGACCGGCAAGCGGGTCCGCATCTCCAAGCACAACGGCAAGGACATCTGAGGGCATGACAACTACTGAGAAGGTTCAGCCCAGGCTGAAGACGCGCTACCGCGAAGAGATCCGTGACGCGCTGAACAAGGAGTTCGGCTACGCCAACGTCATGCAGATCCCGGGCGTGGTGAAGGTTGTGGTGAACATGGGTGTCGGCGACGCCGCCCGCGACGCCAAGCTGATCAACGGCGCGGTCCAGGACCTGGCGCTGATCACCGGACAGCGGCCGGAAATCCGCAAGGCACGCAAATCAATCGCGCAGTTCAAGCTGCGTGAGGGCATGCCGATCGGAGCGCGGGTGACCCTGCGCGGCGACCGGATGTGGGAGTTCCTCGACCGGCTCACCTCGATCGCGTTGCCGCGTATCCGGGACTTCCGCGGTCTGTCGCCCAAGCAGTTCGACGGTTCGGGCAACTACACCTTCGGGCTGAGCGAGCAGTCGGTGTTCCACGAGATCGACGTGGACAACATCGACCGGACCCGTGGCATGGACATCACCGTCGTCACCTCGGCGACGAACGACGACGAAGGACGAGCGTTGCTTCGCGGCCTCGGCTTTCCGTTCAAGGAGAACTGACCAGATGGCCAAGAAAGCACTGATCAACAAGAGTCAGCGCAAGCCGAAGTTCGCGGTGCGCGCCTACACCCGCTGCAACAAATGCGGCCGCCCGCACGCGGTTTACCGCAAGTTCGGGCTGTGCAGGATCTGCCTGCGCGAGATGGCACACGCGGGCGAGTTGCCCGGTGTGGCCAAGAGCAGCTGGTAACCCGGCTAACCACGAGACCGTTTTGCAACCACCAGACCAACTCAGAGAACAGGTGCGCAGCAGGCCCGGACCGGGAACCACTGCGAGGAAGGCGACACCGCTGTCATGACGATGACGGATCCGATCGCAGACTTTTTGACACGTCTGCGCAACGCCAATTCGGCGTACCACGATGAGGTGACGTTGCCGCATTCGAAGATCAAGGCCAACATCGCCGAGATCCTCAAGCGGGAGGGTTACATCACCGACTACCGCACCGAAGATGCGCGCGTCGGTAAGGCGCTGACCGTTCAGCTCAAGTACGGGCCGAGCCGGGAACGCAGCATCGCCGGCCTGCGCCGGGTGTCCAAGCCCGGGTTGCGGGTGTACGCCAAGTCGACCGGCCTGCCGCGCGTGCTCGGCGGTTTGGGCGTAGCGATCATCTCGACCTCCTCGGGCCTGCTCACCGACCGTCAGGCAGCCAGACAGGGCGTGGGCGGCGAAGTCCTCGCGTACGTGTGGTGAGAGGGGACTGACATGTCGCGTATTGGTAAGCAGCCGATCCAGATTCCATCCGGGGTCGAGGTTTCCATCGATGGCCAGCAGGTCTCGGTGAAGGGGCCCAAGGGCACCCTGGATTTGCAGGTCGCCGAGCCGATCACCGTGGCGCGCAACGACGATGGCGCCATCGTGGTCACCCGTCCGGACGACGAGCGGCACAACCGTTCGCTGCACGGGCTGTCACGCACCCTGGTGTCCAACCTGGTGACCGGTGTGACGCAGGGCTACACCATCAAGATGGAGATCTTCGGGGTCGGCTATCGCGTTCAGGCCAAGGGCAGCAACCTCGAGTTCGCCCTGGGTTACAGCCATCCGGTGCTGATCACTGCGCCCGAGGGCGTGACGTTCGCGGTCGAGACGCCCACCAAGTTCTCGATCACGGGTATCGACAAGCAGAAGGTCGGCCAGATCGCGGCCAATATCCGCCGTCTCCGCAAGAACGACCCTTACAAAGGCAAGGGCATTCGCTACGAAGGCGAGCAGATCCGCCGCAAGGTCGGAAAGACAGGTAAGTAGTCATGGCGCAATCACAAGCTGGTAGCACCGCGCAAAAGCCGGCGGGGCAGAGCGTTTCCGCCGTTCGGCGCAAGCAGCGGCTGCGTCGCCACGCGCGGCTGCGGAAGAAGATCGCGGGCACCGCGGAGCGTCCGCGCCTGGTGGTGCACCGCTCGTCGCGGCACATCCACGTGCAGTTGGTCAATGACCTCACCGGCACGACCGTCGCCGCCGCCTCGTCGATCGAGGCGGATGTGCGCGGCGTGGACGGCGACAAGAAGGCGCACAGCGTGCGGGTCGGTCAACTGATCGCCGAGCGGGCCAAGGCTGCTGGAATCGAGGCAGTGGTGTTCGACCGTGGCGGCTACACCTACGGCGGGCGGATCGCGGCACTGGCCGACGCTGCCCGTGAAGGTGGATTGAAATTCTGATGGCAAGCAACAACTTTGGAAGGACCGCATAATGGCGGAGCAACCGGCTGGAACGGCCGGCCAGACATCCGGCCCCGCGGAAGGACGCGAGTCTCGGTCCGATGGCCGCGACTCACGCGATAACCGGGGCCGCCGCGATGGTGGTGGCCGTGGCGGTCGCGACCGCGACGGGGACAAGAGCAACTACCTTGAGCGGGTCGTCACGATCAACCGCGTCTCCAAGGTGGTCAAGGGTGGTCGGCGATTCAGCTTCACCGCGCTGGTCATCGTCGGCGATGGCAACGGGATGGTCGGTGTCGGCTACGGCAAGGCCAAGGAAGTTCCGGCCGCGATCGCCAAGGGCGTCGAGGAAGCCCGTAAGGGTTTCTTCCGCGTCCCGATGATCGGTGGGACCATCGTCCACCCGGTGCAGGGCGAGGCCGCTGCCGGCGTGGTGCTGTTGCGACCGGCCAGCCCCGGTACCGGTGTGATCGCCGGTGGTGCGGTGCGTGCGGTACTGGAATGTGCCGGCGTGCGCGACATTCTGTCCAAATCGCTGGGCAGCGACAACGCGATCAACGTCGTGCACGCGACGGTTGCCGCGCTCAAGCTGCTGCAGCGCCCGGAAGAGGTGGCCGCGCGTCGTGGACTGCCGCTGGAGGACGTTGCCCCGGCCGGCATGATGCGCGCCCGCCGCGAAAGTGAGGCGCTGGCCGCCAGCGCCGGCACCGCTCGTGAAGGAACGGCATAACTATGGCCGCAGGAAAAGCAACACAACCGACGCAGCTGAAGATCACCCAGGTGCGGGGCACGATCGGCACCCGCTGGAAGCAGCGGGAAAGCCTTCGCACACTGGGACTTCGGAAGATTCGTCAGTCCGTAGTCCGCGAAGACAACGCTCAGACCCGGGGGCTGATCGCGACCGTCCGCCACCTCGTCGAGGTCGAGCCGGCTGCGGCCGCGTCTGGGGGAGGTAGCACCAAATGACCATCAAACTGCACGACCTGCGTCCCGCGCCGGGTTCGAAAACCAAGCGCACCCGTGTCGGCCGCGGTGAGGGCTCCAAGGGTAAGACCGCCGGTCGCGGTACCAAGGGCACCAAGGCCCGCAAGAACGTGCCGTCCACCTTCGAGGGTGGGCAGATGCCGATTCACATGCGGCTGCCCAAGCTGAAGGGCTTCCGTAACCGCTTCCGCACCGAATACGAGGTCGTCAACGTCGGCGACATCAACCGTCTCTTCCCGAAGGGCGGTTCGGTCGGACTCGAGGAGCTGGTGGCCAAGGGAGCGGTTCGCAAGAACACGCTCGTGAAGGTTCTCGGTGACGGGAAGCTGGCCGTCAAGGTCAACGTCACCGCTCACAAGTTCAGCGGCAGCGCGCGGGAAAAGATCACCGCGGCGGGTGGCTCAGCGACCGAACTCTAAGGCTTGCTACTTCTGCGGTCGTGCGCCCAGCACATCGCGGAACAGGGCTTGACGTAGCAGCAGTTCGCGCGGGTCGCTCCACAGGTGGAAGCCCAACCGGTTCATCACGTAGGCGAAGCCGACTCCGGTGTCGGGGTCGGCGAACCCGAATGATCCGCCGAGCCCCGGTGTGCCGAAGGCTCTGTCGGACGATCCAAATCTGAAGTGCGGCACCGGTTTGCAGTAACCCAGCGAGAACAGTGAGTCGACGTGCAGCACCTTGTCGCGGATCCCGCCGGTCGGCGTGACCGCTGATTTGGTCAGCGCGTCGAGAGTGTCTGCGGTCAAACCGAGTTCGCGTCCGCCGGTAGCCGCGCTGCCGTAGGCCTTGGCGACTGCGCGTGCGGTGCCGATCCCGTTGGCGGCGGGTATCTCGACGGTGCGGATGTCTTCGCGGTTGTAGTCGCGCATCGCGTCGACATCGTTGGGAAGGTTGACGGTTCGGGCGGTCAGGCTGCGCGGATTCAGCAGCGACAGCGTAAGTCGGGGCGGCATCGCGTTCAGATGCAGTAGAGCCTCGGCTCGCGGCCAGCCGTGCAGGTGCGCGACACGATCGCGGTCCACCGTTGCCGGCAGCCCGATGTAGAGATCCAGGCCGAGCGGGGCGGCGACCTCGTCGGCGAAGAACTGACCCAGCGTCCGACCGGCCGGGTCGGTGTGCCGGATCAGTTCGGACTCATACCAGCCGAGGGTCAACGCGTGATACCCGTGCCGGCTGCCCGGCGGCCACGCCGGCGCTTGTGCCGCCAGCGCCGCCGACAGGGTCTCCTGGTCGGTGAGATCGGCGAGCAGAAGCGATGCGTCCAGTGCGGACAGCCCGGCTTGATGTGACAGCAGCTGCCGCACGGTAACGTCGGCCTTGCCGGCTTGCGTGAACTCCGGCCAGTAGTCGGTGACCTTGGCGTCGTAGCTGATCAGCCCGCGTGATGCCGCTACGCTAACCGCCAGGGACGCAATGCCTTTCGTCGTCGAAAACATGTTGACCATGGTGTCGTGCTCCCATGGCGCCTTGGTGAAGCCGTTGCGGTAGCCGCCCCACATGTCGACGACCTTGACTCCGTCGCGATACACCGCGACGGCGGCGCCGACGTCGCGATGTTCGGCGAAGTTGGCCCGGAATGCGTCGGCGACCTTGCCGTAGCCCTGATCGGCGTCGCCCTCGACCAGGTCCGGCGAGACCGCGACTTTGCGACGCATTGAGTCGTTATACCGCGATATGCCCG